>CAZPQE010000217.1:0-10440 GCA_964588615.1 uncultured Clostridia bacterium
ATCGAAGGCGAAAAGGTAGTCGAGGTCGGGTCGAATCTGGCCATCAGGGATGGCGCCCGCATAATCGATATGGGCGACGCGACGCTGCTTCCCGGATTGATCGATCTGCACACCCATCTGACCGACCGCTATGGCACGCACTGGGAAGAAGCTCTCGTAAAAACCACGCCGGGCCACAACGCGCTCTGGGGGGCGCATAATGCGCGCATCACTCTGATGGCGGGATTTACTACATGCCGCGATATGGGGCCGACCTGGCCTTACATCGATGTTGATTTGCGCAACGCGATTGAAGAAGGCGCGGTTCCCGGCCCTCGTTTGCTCGTGGCAGGCAACTACGTTTCTTCGACGGGAGGCGCGGGCGATGCGCGACAGTTTTCCATCTACGTCGATGTGCCGATAGTCCGAAACCTCGCCGACGGCCCGGACGAAGTGATGAAAGCGGTTCGCACGAACTTCAAGCACGGAGCCGATTTCGTCAAGATTCTGGCTACCGGAGCAGTGCTGTCGAAAGGCATAGAGCCGGGCGCGCAGCAATATTCGGATGAGGAGATAAGGGCTGCCGTAGAGGAAGCCAACCGCTGGGGGCGACAGGTTGCGGCGCACGCGCACGGAGCCGAAGGCATAAAGGCGGCCATTCGCGCCGGCGTGCGCACGATAGACCATGGCTCGTTCCTCGATGATGAAGCGGTGAGGATGCTCAAAGCGACGCGGCGCACTTTTTACGTCCCCACGCTCTACACCAGCGAGGTGATTCAGACCGAAGGCCGCAAGCACGGGATACCCGAATCAGAGATAGAGCGGGACAAAAAAATTCGAGATATCGAGATAGCCGGGTTCAAGCGGGCGATGGCCGCCGGTCTCCCCATCGGGATGGGCACTGATTCGGCGGTGATTCCGCATGGGGAAAACGCGAAAGAGATCGTGGCGCGCGTGCGTCTCGGCGAGAAGCCGATGTCGGCGATAGTCTCTGCAACGAGCCTCAACGCGGAGATAATCGGATGGAGCGACCGCGTGGGCAGCGTCGAGAAAGGCAAGTACGCCGACCTGATCGCAGTCAGCGGCGATCCGCTCAAAGATATCACGCTGCTCGAAAGAGTAGGATTCGTGATGAAAGGCGGAAAGGTCTGCCGCGACGACCTGACTACGCGCGCGCGTTCTTCCAACTCAGGCTACCGATCACCTGAATATTTTCAAAAGAAGTTAGCAGCGCCGCTTTCAAATCGCGCTCAGGCCCTTTCAACCGCCATCAGAAAACTTATCAGGCTCTCCGATGGCGATTGAAAAGGTTTTCGACTTACTGCCCGGCCCGATACTGCGTCCACATCGCGCTCATGCGAGATGACTGGCCCGTAGTGAACAGGTACATGCAGGCATCGTCCGTGTAATCCATGAAATTCTCTATAGGATCGAGTCCCGTCGCGCGGCAGGTGTCGCTTCCGATCGGGCAACCGAATGCGGGGGATCGTTCCGCAGGCGTATCGCTGACACTATCGTTGGTCTTGCTGCATCCGCCCTGAAATGTGTGATAGAGGCCGAGCCAGTGACCGACTTCATGCGTGCCGGTGTCTCCCAGGTTGTACGGAGAGGCGCTTCCTCCGGGCAGCGACGAGTAGAGACAAACTACTCCGTCATCATCGGGGTTCGAGGCGTAGCTCGACGGGAAAGTGGCCCAGCCGAGCAGTCCGCCGCCGGGGTTGTTGGTGTAGAAATTCAAATCGTCAGCCGACCCCTGACGGAGCGCCGATTTCATCGCCGCCTCTGCTGCGGTTCCCGGTCCAGCCGTGAACCAGGTGTTGTTGGCTGTGGTATCGACGCTTACCAGGTTGAACCTGAATGGAGTATCCACGCCGCCAGTGGCGCCCGAATAGGCATCGTTCAAAACAGCGATCTGGTCATTGATCTGCTGTGTAGAGACAGCGCCCTGCCCGCTGGAATTCGTGATCACATGAAAATAGACATTGATGGTCACGCTTCCCGGCGGCAACGGAGTGCCTCCTCCTCCGGGTTTGCCCTTGTTGCTGCTCTGCTCTCTTTCAGCGGCGGCATCGTGCCGGAATCCGCACCGGAGGCCGCTATCGACGAATGCCTTTTGCGAAACGAACACCGTTCCGTCCGGGCCGACAAACGTTCCGTCCGCCTGCAGTCCGGGACGCTGTTGCTGGCCTTGTCCCTGCGCGCTTACGCTCTGCGAATTGTATCCGCTCAGAGCGATGACCAAACACAGACTCAATGCTACACACGCCACGATCGTTTTATTCTTCACCGTTGATCTCCTTTTGATTTCCCCAAGTCGGGAGTTTATGACAAAAGTTTTCAGGGAATGATGCCTGATTCATGATCCCCTAAAGGCTCATTGGAGTCGCTTTTCCAGATGCTCGATACATGCCCTTGCCTGGGCTGGGAGAGCGCATCGCGGGTGGGGATATCGCTGACGATTTGCGACCGACTGTTCGTCAGTACCGATCTGCGCTGTGCATCCAGGCGCAAAATGTTATGCTGGGCGGGTGCGACACCGCGACGGGGGGACCGTCGCAGAGACAGATTCTACTCCAGGCGCTCGCCTGATTGCCATCAATACGCGAAATATTTTGACGGAGCAGCGAGATGGCTGACAGATGACTGATGCGCTATAGATTCAACGGCCCCGGATTGCGGTATGATCGGGATCGCCGTCAGGTGCAGGGGTCAGCAGCCCGCGCGTTGGCAAGGGCCGTCGTTAAACCGATCACCTGCGACAATCAGGCTACGATGAAGAAGCGGAGTCCATCCGGCGCAACAGGGGAGTGTTGGCATGAAAGAGTCGTTGAAACCTGGCGCGACACTTTCGCATTACCGCATCCTCTCACTGCCAGGCGCGGGCGGCATGGGCGAGGTCTGGCTGGCTCAAGACCCGCGCCGCAATGGAATGATGGTTTTTCTCAGCCATCTCGCCCGCATGGTTCCGGGGCTGAACCGAGACCCGCGCCTTCGAGACCTCGTGCGGCGCGTCGGTTTGCCCGAGTGATTTCTGGCCGCTTGCTCTCGCCTACTCGCGGCCACTTCGTGTACCATCGACCGAAATCCGGTTCCAGAAAAGGGGTACTATATGAAAGCACGAAACCAAAGCAGACAATTCAGGCACAGCCGTCTCTTTGCCATCACATTCCTCTTCTCCTTTCTCGCCCTCGTTTTCATGCGCGAGGAGAAGACACTTTCTTCTGTCGAGGGGCTGACGCAATCCTCCGATCAGAGCGGAGTGTACACTGAAGCGCAGGCGGCAAGAGGACAGGCGTTGTATGACAAACGGTGCGCTTCCTGTCATGGGACCCAACTCGAAGGAGCTTCATCGACGCCGCTTGCAGGCGCTCGCTTCATGGCAAAGTGGGGCGGGGGCAATCACAACGTCGATGAACTCTTTTACATCACCCGCACACAGATGCCCTTCGGCGCGGGCGGCACGCTCACTCGCCAGCAGTATATCGATATCGTCGCCTACATCCTCAAAGTCAACGGCTACAAGCCCGGAGCGCAGGCGCTTCCCATCACTTCGGCTCTGCTCAAACGGATCAAGATAGAACCGAAAGGCCCGGTCAAAAACATGCCGGCCGAAGCGCCCGAATCGAAGTCGGCTTCTCCTGAAGGCAACTCCCTCGCGCCCCGGTCATCCGTGCCGTCTCAGGAAGAATTGAATTCGGCGCACGCGAACACGACCGACTGGCTGCACTCCAACCACGATTACGCCGGACAGCGATATGTCGATCTCAAACAGATCAATGCGCAAAACATCTCTCTGCTCCGCCCTTCGGCCATCTATCAGATGGGCGACACGAAGGCGTTTCACAACAACCCGCTGGTTTATCGCGGCGTGATGTACATAACCACTACCTGGTCGACCATCGCGATTGACGCCACGACCGGCAAACAGCGATGGCGGCATAACTGGAAGCCCAAATCCATCGAGGTCTGGCCGCCCAATCGCGGCGCGGCCATCAAAGACGGACGTGTCGTCCGCGCCACCACCGACGGATACCTCTACGCCCTGGATATGGAAACCGGAAAGATGCTATGGGAAAAGAAAGTCATCGCGGCTGAAAAGAACGAAGGCTCGTTCAATATCGCTCCGGTGATATTCGAGGACCTCATCCTGCTCGGACTCGGAATCAGCGAGCAGGGCGTCAAGGGATGGATCAGCGCGTTTCGACTGGAAAACGGCGAACCGGTCTGGCGTTTCAACACCGTGCCCAACGATGGCGAGCCCGGCGCTGAGACCTGGGGCAAGCCGGAGTCTCGTCTGCATGGCGGCGGAGCAGTCTGGTCGCCGCTCTCTTTAGATCAGGAAAAAGGGCTGGTTTATGTTCCGGTGGCCAATCCCGCGCCGGACTTCTTCGATGCCATCCGGCCCGGCGCAAATCTCTATACCTGTTCGCTGGTGGCGCTCGATGCTCGGACGGGAAAACTGGTCTGGCATTATCAACTCGTCCCGCACGATACGCACGACTGGGATACCACCCAGGTCAGCCCGCTGTTCACTTCCAGAGTCGGCGGAAAGTCGAGAAAGCTTGTGGCGACGGCAGGCAAAGACGGTCTGCTGCATGTGCTGGATCGTGAAACCAGAGAGCACCTCTACGAAACGGCAGTCACCACGCGGTCGAATACGGACGCGCCGCTCACGAAAGAGGGAGTTCATGCCTGTCCGGGAATTCTGGGCGGCGTTCAGTGGAACGGCCCCGCGTTCAATCCGCAAACCAACATGCTCTACGTCCCGGCAGTCGACTGGTGCGGCACTTACAAGAAAGACGATGAAGTTCGATTCGTCGCGGGGCAAGCCTACATGGGCGGAAGTTACATCGAAGACCCGGCGGAGAAAGCGCGCGGCTGGCTGACGGCCATAGACGCTTCGACGGGCAAGGTGGCCTGGCGTTATGAATCCGCAAAGCCGATGCTGGCTGCGGTCACGACGACTTCTGCAAACCTGGTGTTTGCGGGAGAGTTGACCGGAGATTTGATCGCGCTCGACGCGCGCACGGGAAAAGTTTTGTATCGGTTCAACGTCGGCGGGCCGATGAACGGCGGACTGATCACCTACTCGATCAACGGCAAGCAGTATGTGGCTGCCGTTACTGGAAGCGCATCGGGTTTCTGGAAGGCTGCGCCGGGGTCTTCGACCATCGTTATTTTCTCTCTGCCGTAGCCTGTCAGTAGATAGCGCGTGAGCAGGGTTGCGCGAGGCAAGTCCTCCCTCACGGTCGGACTACTGACACAGCTTCCAGAGTTTGCATAAGCTCTTTCAGCAGGCTGGAAGCCTGTTCGACATTTTCGGAACTGAAAGCTGTTCTCACAAGGAGTAACTATGGCCATCACGATAAAAAAGATAACTCTGTGGCGAAGCGAGGTCGCAAACCGGGCGGGTGAGCTTGCTCGTGTTCTCGAACCTCTCGCAGGCTCGGATTTGCAGGTGGTGATGGGATATCGCTATCCGGGCAATCAGAGCAAGGCAGCCATCGAGGTCTACCCGGTGGCAGGCAAGAAAGGCATCGCAGCAGCCAGAGGCGCGGGCCTTGCCGCATCATCTATCCCGGCGTTGCTGGTCGAAGGCGACAACCGCGCAGGGATGGGCGCGGCCTTCGCGCGCGCTCTGGCCGATGCCCAAATCAACATGGATTTCCTGGTCGCTCAGGTGATCGGAAAGAAATACTCGGCCATCTTAGGCTTTGAAAACGACGCCGACACGCGGAAGGCCGCAGCCGTAATCAGGAAGGCAACGGCGAAGAAAAAGTGAACAGCGATGCGGTTGCCGTCTGTCAAAGCCAGCAGGGAGCGCAGAATATCGCCCAGTGTTCAGTTTGACCATGTGTTACCGTTTTGGTAGCGTGTGCATCGAGGAGTCTGTTCGCCTTGCGCATCATCAACGAAGATCGGTTGAGCGGATTTGCGCGGAAGCATCCCGAGGCTGGCAGCGCGTTGTCACGATGGGCCGCCATAACGAAAATCAGTCAGTGGCGGAATCCCCTGGATGTCCGCAACAGCTTTCGCTCCGCCGATCAGGTTTGCCAGTGCATGGTGTTCGACATACCTGGAAATAACTATCGCTTGATTACGAGGATTTATTATGCAGACCAAACCGTCACGCTCTACTACTTCCTCACGCACAAAGAATACGACCGGGGGCGGTGGAAAAAGGGTTGCGACTGTTGAGCGCCGTTTCAATCGCCGCCGCTATCAATCGCTTTTGGCCGAGGCCGCGCCGCGCGTCATCGTCGACACTAAGGAGTTGGAGCGCGTTTCAAGGCTGGCAGAGCCTCTGTTGAAAAAGGGCGAAGCGCGTACCCCTGAGGAGGACGCGCTATGCGAACTGCTGCTGAAACTGATCGATGATTACCAGGAGCGACACACGGTCATACCGGAACTGTCGCCGCACGAATTGCTACAGTCATTGCTGCAAGAATCAGGCAAGCGACAGGCCGATCTCGTTCCGATCTTCGGTTCGCGCAGCCGCGTCTCAGACGCCGCTAACGGCAAGCGTGCCATCAGCAAAGAACAGGCTAAACGGCTTGGTGAGTACTTCCGGGTCTCGCCTGCTGCATTCATCTGAACATTCAGCCCGTCGCTTCAAAGAAACTGAGGTAGCTGCGAAAATGATCTCATCACGCGCGCGCTGCCGTAGCGACAGGATAAAACCATGAAGAGAATTCAATCGACATTGCCCGCCCGCAAACTGGCGCTTATCGTGTCGCTGTTTGCGGCGCTCTCTCTGGCTCCACTTGCAATCGCGCAATCCGTTGCGCCGTCGGCTGAATATGCAGTGACGGTTGAGACGAATGTGCGCGTGAAGATGCGCGACGGCATCTCGCTCGTGGCCGACATCTATCGCCCCAAAGCGCCGGGCAGGTTTCCGGTGCTGCTCACTCGCACTCCCTACAACCGGCGCGATCCCGCCACCGGGATGTACCTGGCTTCGCGCGGTTACGTGGCGATCCTTCAGGACACGCGCGGGCGGTTTGATTCGCAGGGCGAATTCTATCCTTTCAAAAACGAAATCAACGACGGCTATGACACGATCGAATGGGCTGCCGGGCTGGAGTATTCCAACGGGATGGTAGGAATGTTCGGCGGCTCGTATGTCGGCGCGACGCAGATGCTGGCAGCGATATCAAAGCCGCCGCATTTGAAAGCGATCTTTCCTTACGTTACAGCTTCCGAGTATTACGAAGGCTGGACTTATCAGAACGGCGCGTTGATGCAATGGTTCACGAGTTCCTGGACTTCGGGGTTGGCCGAAGACACGCTGCGTCGAAAAGCCAACTCACAGGCGCGACCCAAAGAGTGGGTTGCGCAACTGCCCGTAGAAGATTACCGCCTGATCTCTCCTCCTGCGGCTGCCGAAGTTGCTCCCTACTTCCGCGACTGGGTGGAGCACGAACGCGACGACGAATACTGGCGCAGGTGGAAGATTTCCGATCATTACGGCGAGATGGACATCAAAGCCCTGCACGCGGGCGGATGGCACGACATCTTTCTGAAAGGCTCGATCAAAAACTACGTCCAGATGCGAAAGAGCGCCGCCACCGAATCGGCGCGCAACGGTCAGCGATTGCTCGTCGGCCCCTGGGCGCATGCGGCTACTTCTCCCGAAGGCAAAATCGGCGATGTTCTCTTTGGCAAGAGCGCGGTGATGGATTTCGCCGGAACTATCGTGAAGTGGTTCGACTACGCGCTCAAGGGAATCAACAATGAGTTTGCGGGCGACGCGACGGTTCGCATATTCGTGATGGGCGATAACGTCTGGCGCGACGAAAAGGAATTCCCGCTCGCTCGAACTCAGTACGCCAGGTATTTCTTCCGCTCGAACAAGGGCGCGAATTCCGCAAACGGCGACGGCGAACTGACGATCAAATCTCCCGGCAGAGAAAAGCCTGACACCTTCGAATACGATCCGCACAATCCCGTGCCGACCATCGGCGGGCGGCTGTGCTGCGGCCCAGGCATAGCTCCGGGACCATTCGACCAGCGACCCAACGAGTCGCGCCAGGATGTGCTGGTCTTTTCGACTCCGCCGCTCGATAGAGATGTGGAAGTGACCGGTTATATCACGGTCGAACTTTACGCGGCGAGTTCGGCTGTAGACACCGATTTCACGGCGATGATCGTCGATGTCGATCCTGTGGGTTACGCTCGACTGCTGACCGACGGCATCGTGCGGGCGCGCTATCGCAACTCGACTGAGCGATCGGAGCCGATTGAGCCGGGCAAAGTTTACAAATACACGATTGACCTCTGGGCAACGAGCAATGTTTTCAAGGCCGGGCATCGGATCAGGGTTTATGTTTCAAGCAGCAACTTTCCGCGATTCAATCGCAACCTGAACACAGGCGAGGCGACCGCTCGGTCAACTCGGATGGTGAAGGCGACGCAAACCGTCTATCACGATGCAGAACACCCATCGGCAATCGTGCTGCCAATCATTCCCAGGAATTGAAAGGAGGTTTATCGATGAAGATGGATCGCCGCGAAATGATCAAAAGCGCTGCCGCTGCTGGCGCAGGTCTGGCAGTGGGCAACCTCACAGGGCTTGCGGCTGAGTATGATCGTTATGATGCTGTGGGTCTGGCGCAGTTGATCGCCAGAAAGCAGATCACGCCGATGGAACTGCTTGCCGCAGTTCGTCAGAAAGTCGAAGCTCTCAACCCGAAACTCAACGCTTTCTGCCATCTCTTTTTCGACAAGGCCGAAGCGCAGATCAAAGCGGGCCTCGCAGGCCCGCTGGCAGGCGTGCCATTCGCGCTCAAAGACCTGGGCCAGTATCTCAGCGGAACCATCACCTCGGCGGGCAGCCGGGTGTGGAAAGATTCGGTGGCGAATTTCGACTCGACGCTCGTCGCCCGCTACAAAAAAGCGGGGCTGGTCATCTTAGGCAAAACGACATCGCCCGAACTCGGGTTGACCACCACCACAGAATCCGCGCTCTACGGCAGGACGCGCAATCCCTGGAATCTGGAACGCACCAGCGGAGGCTCGTCGGGCGGGTCAGCCGCCTCGGTAGCCAGCCGCATTCTGCCTGCCGCGCACGCAAGCGACGGCGGAGGCTCGATCCGCATTCCGGCTTCATGCTGCGGACTGTTCGGACTCAAGCCCACTCGCGGGCGCGTGCCGATGGGGCCGACTCAGTTCGAGGGATGGAACGGATTTTCGTGCCATCACGTGGTGACGGTTTCAGTGCGCGATTCGGCGGCGCTGCTCGACGCGACGGCAGGCGCGGAACTCGGCTCGCCTTTTTTATCGCCGCCGCCTCAGCAACCGTTTTTGAGAGAGACACGCACTGCTCCGGGCAAGCTGCGCATCGCGCTTGCAATCGAAACGCCCGCCGGAATGCCGCTCGACCCCGAATGCAAAAGGGCCGCGCTTGACGCCGCAAAATTATGCGAGAGCCTCGGCCACAGGGTCGAAGAAAAGAAGCTGCCGATTGATTTTGCCCGCATGCGCGAAGCGTTTCTCACGGTCATCAATGTCTCGATAGCCCGCGTGCTCGACGATGCTTCTTCGACGCTCGGTCGCGCGGTGACGGAGCGTGATGTCGAGACTGTCACCTGGACGATGAGCCAGCAGGGGCGCAGAGTCGATGCCGTCGCTTATTCGCGCTCCATCGCCGCTTCTCATCAGATGGGGCTTGCGATGGCCCGCTTTATGCAAAACTACGATTGCATACTGAGTCCGACGCTGGCCCGTCCTCCTGTGCCGCTGGGGGTATTGAGCCTGTCGCCCGAAAATATGCAGACGTTCATCAAAGAGGTCAACGAGTTCGGCCCTTACACTGCGCTCTACAACGTGACGGGACAGCCTTCGATGTCGGTTCCTCTGCACTGGACTCAGGATGGACTGCCTGTGGGAGTGATGTTTTCTGCGCGCTTCGGCGACGAGGCCACGCTGTTTCGACTGGCGGCGCAGCTTGAGAAAGCTCGGCCCTGGGCCGGACGCAGGCCCGCCGTCTGATTTTCGAAAGGTAGTTGGCTATGCCCAGACAGATTGCCGATGCCAGGAGACGAATGCGGCGGCGCTGACGGTCGTAGCGAATTGGACGGCGAAGTTGAAACGTAAGAGAAGTAGCCAGAACAAACTGATGCTGAATGATTACGCCGCGCTGCTGGCTGAAATCAAAGAGCGCATTCGCTCGGCGCAGTAGGCGGCGATGAAAGCCGTCCACAAGGAACTGATCGCGCTCTAATGGGACATCCGGCGGATGATCCTCGCGCGGCAACAAGATGAGAAATGGGGAAAGTCTGTTGTCGAGGAACTGGCGAAAGATTTACGCGATGAATTCCCCGGTCTGAGCGGCTATTCTGCTCGCAGCCTGTGGTACATGCGGAATTTTTAGGCCACCTACAGTCAATCTGAAAAACTACAGCCATTGGGTGTGATTGAAAGTGAGACTCGATATTGACCAGGAGCCTGGCTTTATCTGTG
>CAZPQE010000218.1:0-10414 GCA_964588615.1 uncultured Clostridia bacterium
GACCAATCCCTGGCCGAGGAATCGCGTTCCAAACATTCCATTTCCCTGGCCCTGGCCTCAGCGAAAGCGCAAAGGGTCATTCACTGCTGCAAACTCTTCGCAGCAATGGCCGAGGCGCAACGGCGATTTCATGGCTGATATAACCGAAGCGGGCGGCGGGCCCGTCTACGACGCGCAGGCCATAGGTGATCTGAGCCGACTGGCCTCGCGCATAGCCGAAGAGTTGCGCCACGTTTATGTCATCAGCTACTACCCGACCAACCCGCTCTCGAACGGCGGCTATCGCGCTATCCGCGTCCGCGTCAGAGGCCGTGACGATATAGCCGTGCGCCATCGCAAGGGCTACAACGCGCAGGATGTGAAGAGACGACCCGGAAGCTGAAGGCAAAAGTAAAAAGCAGGAGAGATGGTCGCCGCCCCTGGCGCGAGTTTTTCAATTTTGTGTGGAGCAGGTTCCCCAAATCTGGTATTGTCGTGTCGGCGGATGAGTCCGTCCCCCCTCTCTCAGGCCCCTGCGACGATCCTTAGAGATCATTTGAGGAATTTGATATGAAACAGGCTCTACTGGCTGCTGCCATCATCTCCCTGCTTCTGACTGACGCGCCTTCTCAAACCGCCGACCTGACTCCGGCCAAAACTGTCGCTCAATTCTATCGGCTTCTCAAAGAAAAAAAATATGTCGAGGGCTTCCGCCTCTCGGTTTATCGGGTGGCTGTCGAGAGCCTCAAGCCCGAAGAGCTTAAAGACCTCGAACCGGATTTCGCCAGAACCTTTTCAGGAATCCCCGACAAGCTGGAAGCGGCGGGAGAGCAGATCACGGGCGACACGGCGACAGTATTCATAAAATTCAAGGGATCGAATGACGCCCAGCAGATAGGGCTGGTGAAAGTCGATGGCCAGTGGCTTGTGGGAGACAAGGAATCTCTCGACCTAGTTCGCGCGCAGGGAGCGACTTATTTTTTCAACGCGCGAGTGGCCGAGAATGAAAACGAGATTTACAGATTGCTGCTCAAACTCGTCGGGGCCGAGATGCTCTATCAGCGAAGGTTCGGGAACTATGCCACGATTGAAGAACTGATAAAACTCAGCGGCGTCCCCAAAGACATTCAGGATTCTGCCGCTCTCGGCTATCGAATCACCTTCTCTCTCAACACAGATAAAAGCGTTTACTACGCGCAGGCAGTTCCGGTCGCTTACGGCAAGACCGGCAAGCTGTCGTTTTACGCTGACGGAGGGGGGATTCGCGCCGAAGACCTCAAGGGCGGCGTGGCTTCGCCAACCTCTCCGCCTTATCCTCCAAGATGAGGTTCATCGCCGACTCCAGACTGTTCATGGGATATTCGCATAAATGCCTCTTCGGGAGCGGACGATGAGGTCGCGGCGGGCGGCGTAAACTTTCAGGTAATGAAAATCCTTGTCATCGGCCTTGCGCTCGGACAGATAAGCGATGACGTATTCTGATCCGATTTCTTCGATGACCCGGCTGTTGATCTTGAGGAATTCTTCTTCCGATTCGGGCTTCCACATCATTCCGCCGGTCTCTTCCACGACGCGGTTGAGTTGGGTCTCTCCTGCTTTCAGGTGAGCGGCGTAGGCCCGCAGCTTTTCTATCAACTCGCGCTGGCGGGGATCGATCATTTCGTACCACGAAAGCGGATTGTATGCTCTCGGTTTTATCTCTTCGAGAATCATCCCTCCGACGTTGACCACGTAGACCGTAGCGCGGGCGCGATGCAGCGCGGCAATGGCCGTCGAAAAAATCGAGGGGTTGAATGAATCCACACCGTCGGTTATCAGCGCGATGCTGCGGCGGCCTCTCACTTTTGGCAATTCGTCCTGGGCCGCAAGAAGAATGCTGTCATAGAGACGCGCCTTGAGTCCCGGCCTGAATTTTCCTTCGAGCGCGCGGCGAAGCGCGTCCTTGTCGTTCGTCCACGACGAGATCAATTCCACTTTGTCGGAATAGATCATTATCGCGGCCTGATCCTTATCTCCCAGGCCCTGGAGTATTTTCAGGGCCAGTTGCCGATGGCGGTTGATCGATTTCACGAGCGTGAGTTCGCCGCTGGTATCGATTATGAGCAGAATGTTTGCCGCCGCGCGCTCGACAGCGGTTATGCGCTGGCGACGGTCGTCTTCCGAAAGTATGAAATCATCGGGCTTGAGCGATTGCGGAAGTCGCCCGTTGAAACTGCGGACGCTGACCGGGAGCAGGACTTCTTCAGCGCGCAGACGCAGCACGTCGTCTTTGCTTTCAGGCGAGCCGGGCTTTGCGCGCATCCTTCCGCTTTGCGCTTCGAGTTGTGTACACAGGCCGATGATGAAGATGATGAAAAGGATCGAAACCGCGACTGTCTTCAACTTCTCTTATCCTCCGAAAATGTACAGCAGGCTGGCTGCCTGCTGGTTCTTCAAATTTTCATGCTTTCAGACCATGAACAGGCTGGCAGCCTGTTCTACATCAGCGATCCTTCCGCTTCTCTACACGAAATCGACGAACACTTCGTTCGACAAAAGCATGCCTTCGAGCGTGAGCTTCAACCGGCCATCGGCGACTTCGATCAGCCCTTCCTCCTCAAGACGCGACAGGTCGTAGCGGCCTCTGACATCGAACTGGAATTCTTTCTCAAACTCGTCCAGATGAATTCCTTCACTCAAACGCAGTCCCATGAAAAGGGCTTCGATGGCGCGGTCTTCTTTCGATAGCTCTCGTATCTCGGCCACCGCGCGGCCAGTCTCTTCGACCGCGTTGATGTAGCTTTCAGTCTTGAGAATATTGACCCAGCGAGAGCGGCCATCGTAAGAGTGCGCGCCGCATCCCACACCATAGAACGGAGCGGCGACCCAATATTTCATGTTATGTCGCGAGCGCATCGGGCTTCTCGTCTCCGAAGGTCGAAGACGGGCGAAATTGGAAATCTCATAATGCTCGTACCCGGACGCGCGCGTCCGGTCGCAGATCATTCTGTACATGCTGGCCGCCAGATCGTCATCCGGCTGCGGCTGCTGCCCCCGCTTTATTTGCGCGTAGAGTTGCGTGCCTTCTTTCACTTCGAGCAGGTAAAGCGAAAGATGCTCAGGCCCGAGGCGCAGCGCCTCGCTGAGGTTTTTCTCCCAGTCGTCGAGCGTCTGTCGGGGCAGGCCCGCGATAAGGTCGAGGCTTATGTTTTCAAAGCCCGCTTCGCGCAGTGAATCCAGAGTCCGGCGCGTGTCGTCGGAAGAATGAGTGCGACTGAGCGATGCCAGATCGCTGTCGAGAAAAGACTGCGCGCCGATTGATGCCCGGTTGATTCCGGCATCCCTCCACCCTCTTATTTTTTCCCGCGTGAAACTCGACGGGTTGATTTCTATGGTGATTTCAGCGTCGCTCACGACATCGAACGCGCTCAGGCAGGTCTGCGCCAGCAAAGCCAGTTGATGAGCTTCGACTATCGATGGAGTGCCGCCGCCGAAATAAATCGTATCGATTCGCAGCCTGCTGCCCTGCTCCTCTTCTAGCCGTCTGCCCCGGCAGGCGATTTCTTTTGCGACAGAGTTGATATAACTCGACGCCAGGTCTTCGAAATAATCAGTCGTGTTGAAATTGCAGTAGACGCACTTCCGCGCGCAGAAGGGAATGTGTATGTAGATTCCGGGAGAACTCTTCACTCTTCGATTATAACTCAGGCGCGCGCCGGACAAGCTCGACAGGTTCAGGGTGAAAATCAGGAAAGATTTTTTCCAGGTTCGGATTGCCCAGCCCGAAGGTTATCACTTCGGCAAGCGCCGAGCGATAATCGGTCGTTATCTTCAGTCCGCCGGGTCCGAGTATCTCCTTTTCGTCTTCCTCAAGCCCCGGCCATCGGCCCAGCACCCTGCCGCCGTTTATCCCGTCTCCCAGAGCCAGGAGCGCGAATCCGCGACCGTGATCGGTTCCCAGCGAGCCGTTTTCATAAACCCGCCGCCCGAACTCGGTCATCACCAGCGTGATGACCCGGTTGCTATGGCTCTTCAAGTCGGCATCGAAAGCGGCAAGCCCGCGCGAGAGTTGAGCGATGTTTTGCGCCTGCAACCCGTCGGTCGTCCCCTGAAAAAAATGGGTGTCCCATCCTCCGAGATCGATGCAGGCCGCTTCAAGCCCCACCTCAGCCTTGATGAGCCGCGCTATCTCGCGCAACCCTGCTGAAAACTCGTCGCCGGGATATTCGACTCCGCTCTCGGTTTTGTAATCGCGGCCTCTGAGGTTTTCGACCCGGCGCAGAAGATCGAGCGTCGCGCGTCCGGGCTGATTCAACACTCCCGCGTCTGCCGCGTACATCGCTGACAGCGCGAGCAACGCCGATTGAGGATCGCCGGAAGGAATGCGAATCTGGATTTCATCGAGCGAGTTGATGGCCGTCGATTGCTGCGCGCCTCGGAGCGATTCGGGAATCACAGGGCCGATGGCTATTGCCGAAAGCGGCGTGGCTTCTCTTCCCGCGCGCGAGCGCAGATGACGGCCTATCCATCCTCCGCCTATTGTCTTTCCGAAAGCTTCTCCGTGTTCCATCTGATCCTGCGCTTCGAAATGCGATCCGGTGATGTTGTCCGACCCTGTGGCGTGAACTATGCCGAGGCGTCCCTCCAGAAAGATCGAATGAAGAGGTTGCATGCGGGGGTGAAGCGCGTAGAAATCATCGAGTCGGATCGAAGCGTCTGCTCCGCCTTTCGACGGAGGAGCTATCGAGAGAGTCGGTCGAAGTCGATAGTAATCGTCGTCGCCGTAAGGCGCTACCATATTCAAGGTGTCGGCTCCGCCTCGCAGAAAGATGCACACGAGGGTTTTTGCGCCCGCGTCACTTGCGACCGGTTCGATGAACATCTGACGAAGAAAAGCGCGACGCGACGGTTTCATACTCAACACCTCTGAAAAGCAGGCGAAGCGAGAATGAGTCCCACCATTTCGGCTCTGTTTGTCGAATTCGAAAGGGCGCGGAGCTCGGCTTCCGTCCCCGCTCGACCGATGAAATGCGGCAGCAACTCTTTCGCGCTCACTCCGCCGATAGCCTCCATCAGGCGGTCGAGCGGGACGGCGACCGAAGGGATTTCACCCTCAGCGAGCGCGAAGGCGAAGTTCCATCGCCAGAGCAGCGTGCCAAGCCAGGGCGCAGCTTCATCGGGGTAGCCGTCGGGAGTGGGATACTGAAAAAGTCCCTGCCCCATCCGCGACAGGTATTCGATCAACGGCTGATGCGCGTGCGTGTCGGCTCCCATCGCCCGCAACGAACTTGCGATGAATTGAAAAGGCCGCTTGACCTTCGCTCCCCGCGCCGCGAGGAATTCTTCCGAAGTGAGAATCACTCTCAGCATCGATTTGATATCGCCGTCCGTCCGGGTGAAAACCTCGGCGACTCTATCGATGAGCGAAGCGGGCGGCGAGTCTGAAACGAAACGGCGGGCGAGTTTGGCAGCGATGTAGCGGGCAGTCGCGGGATGGTTGCACGCGATATCGATCACGCGATCGAGGTCTCGTTCTCCTCCGCCCGCCGCTATCGTTTCTCCCAGCACTCTCTTTTCTCCGTCATCGTGAAGAGAAGGGTCGAAGTAGACCGCGCCCTTTCTCCATTTCTCGCGCAGTCGCCAGCCGGTGAGGCATCGCGCAACTTCGCTCACATCCTGCTGCGAGTACCCGCCGTGAACTCCGAGCGTGTGAAGTTCCATAAGCTCGCGGGCATAGTTCTCGTTGGGAACGTCTTCGGGCGAAGCTTTCTTGTTTTCTTTTCCGTCGAGGTAGACGAGCATCGCGGGCGAGGTGGCCGAAGCGCGGATGAGGTCGCGGAATCTGCCGAGCGCGTGAGCGCGGATGACCTGCCGATCATCCGACGGTTTGAGGTAGATGCATTCGCCTTTCTCCATATCGATGTTGAGGTGATCGGACCAGAAGCCGACCATCGTCTCTTTGAGTTGTCGTCGGCTGTAGACGGCGCGGAGCAATGTGTGCCGGGCTATCTCTTCGCGCAGGACAGGTTTTTTGTACTCGTAGCAGGTTCCGGGATCGTGATGGATGGTTTCGAATCTGCGCGCCCGCAGATCGCATGCAGTGTCATCGATTTCATCGGGGTTGAGTTGTTCTTCGATCCAGCTTTGGGAGCCGATTTCGCGCGCACGATCGAGATCGCCCGGCCAGGGGCCATAGGCTGCGCGAGAGAGCAGATGAAAGAGAGGATCGATTTCCGCGCCGAGAGATGCGCTGATGCGGTCGGGGATGGTCTGCCCCATCTGACGAGTGATCGAGCTTATTATTTTTTCGCAGCCTGTGAGAGGAAGAACGCTTCCCGAAAGCGCGAGGGTTTGAATCAGTTTTCGACGGGTGAAGCTCATATCCGCTCCTTGTCGAAGATGATTCAAGCGCGGAACCCTGCCGTTTCCGAGCCTGCGGCAAGCGGGACTTCTGCGGTCGATTTTACAAAAGCGCGTCTGAGCAGAGATACGGTCGTCGCGCCGCAGCCGATGATTATCGCCGCCGGAAGGATCACGAACCAGCCGAGCAGAGGGAGAAGGAATGGAAGCTCAAGCACTATGCCGCCGCGCAGGGTCGCCCGCCAGGGCCGGTCGCCATCGACAGGCGAACTGAGGCGGCGGCCAATGCAGGTGGCAAGTCCGGCGACTCCGGCGTGCGCAAAAATCATGTAAAGACAAGTGGCGCCGATGGCGGCGATGTTGCCCAACGCTCCGGGAATCTTTTTAAGCGATGCGGCGATGATGATCATCAGCAGAGTCAAAGGAAGACCGGCCAGAAAGGGTTTTACCAGTCCGCGAGAGCAACTGTCCGCCGCTTCATTTACAGCGCGGGGCCACAGGCCCAGGCTCAGAAGCCACAGCGCAGGAAAGGCGAGCATAAATCCTAGGATCACGAAAAAGATCGCCATGGTGTCGGCCATCAACATAAGCATCCCTCCCTTCCCCTGACGTGCGCGCTCAGAGGCTTTCCCTTGCGCTATCAGTCGGGGGGTCGAAGCGCACACAGGCGCTCGAATCGGTTCGAGTCAGAACGCTGGTCTGAGTGTTTCAGCCCTCTCACACTACGTCCGTCCGGGCGAGAATGTTCAAGCACTGGCCAATGAGCGAAGCGCGGTGATATTCTTACCAGTCGTTTTTTTGTCTCACCTTCAAAGACGGAGAAGCCATGAGCATAGCAAACATATCATCAGAAAAGAGAGTGGTCGTAACGGGAGGGGCCGGGTTCGTCGGCTCGAACATCGTGCGGCAACTGCTCAGGGACGATTGCTCGGTCATCGTGCTGGACGATTTCTACACTGGAGATTTGAACAACCTGCCTGCCGACGATCCCAGGCTGGAAATCGTTCGCGGCAGCGTGACCGATTTCGACACGGTGAGAGAGGTGATGAAAGAAGCGCCGGTGGTGATTCACGAGGCCGCCCGCAACATCATCGTCTCCACTCGCAATCCGCGAGAAGATTACGCAGTGAACATCGGCGGCACGTTGAACGTGCTGCTGGCCGCGCGCGAACTCGGAACCCGCCGGGTAGTCTATTCCTCTTCGGCCTCGGTCTATGGGAATCCGCGTTATCTCCCGATCAACGAGGACGACGCGACCAACATGCTCAGTCCCTATGCGGTGTCGAAGTTCGCGGGCGAAAATTACTGCAAGGCATTTTATGAGAGCTATGGCGTATCGACGGCAGTGGTGAGGTATTCGAATGTCTACGGGCAGCAGCAGAGGCCGGACAATCCTTACTGCGGCGTGATAGCCAAGTTCTTCGAAGCGGCTATGGCGGGCGACTCCCCGCGCATTCACGGCGACGGCGATCAGACGCGCGACTTCACTTTCATTGACGACGCGGTTGAAGCGACCCTGTTGGCCGCTTTCGCCCACAAGGCCGAAGGGCAGGTCTACAACGTGGGTACGGGGCGCGAGACTACGGTCAATCAGCTTGCGCGGATGATAATCGAGATCACCGGGGCCGACGTGGAGCCGGTTTATGTCGACCGGCGCGACATAGACAACATACGCCGCCGGGTGGTCAATATAGAAAAGATAAGACGCGAACTCAGATGGGTTCCGTCGGTGACTATCGAGCAGGGGCTTCGTCGCACTTACCAATGGCTGAAACAGACTTCGAGCAACGAGTAAAAACGGATGCAAAGCCTCCGCGCGTGCTGTGCGTCGCGCCGGTCTGGAACGAAGGCGAGCGCATAGCCCGCGTGGTCAGGGCCATGCCTGTTGGCATCGTGGAGACCATGCTGGTCGTCGATGACGGATCGACGGACGATACTGCCGCACAGGCTGAGGGGGCGGGCGCGCTGGTGCTCAGAAGCGGCGACAATCGCGGCGTGGGGGCGGCGATTCGCAGCGGCATAGATTACGCAATCGAGCACGGTTATGACATCGTGGTGGTGGTGTCGGGGGGAGGCAAGACTCCGCCCGCGCAGATACCGCGACTGCTTGAGCCGATAATCGAAGGCGGAGCGGAACTGGCGCAGGGATCGCGTTATCTCGAAGGCGGCGAGTTTCTGCGAATGCCTCTCATACGACGGCTGGGCACGCGGGGCTACTCATTTTTGTTTTCGCTCTTCGTCCGCCGCAGAGTGACCGACGGGTCGAGCGGGTTTCGCGCCTTTCGGGTATCGCTCTTTGACGACGAGAGAATAAATTTATGGCAGGAGTGGCTTGATCGCTACGAGCTTGAGCCTTACCTGTTGTTCAAGGCGCTGCGGCTGAGACACAAAGTAGTCGAAGTTCCGGTGACGATTGAGTACCCGCAGTCCGACGGGAAAGCTTACACCAAGATGAGGGCGATCACCGACTGGTGGAAAATTTTCAGGCCCGTCTTCTTTCTCGGCCTCGGGCTGAAGCGGTAGTCGATCCGGGCTACCGCTCTTTGGTTGTCACATATTCGTTGGAGTATAATCCATCGGCGTTCCTGACCTGAATGGTGACTTCATCGCCCACCCTGACGCTTTTGGCTCCCTTCTTGCTGATGAGGATGAATTGAGGACTCTGTGAGTCATTTTTCGTTTTCTGCTCGACGCCGTTGACCAGTATCTTCGCTCCCTGCTGAAACCCCTTGCCGAAGACCCGGACGGACTTTCCGAAAACCTGAGCGTTTGAAATCACAGGCGCATCGATTCTGGGATCCTGAAACACTGAGAATAGCTGGTCGGCTATCGTGAGCGTTCCTTTTCGAGAAGCGGTGGTCTGATTCTCTCTCACAAAGAATCTGATCATCCCATTTCCTGTCCCGTTGTCGCTCGAGAGGAAAGTTATCCATTGCACATCTATGGTCGCTTTCCAGGTGCAGGTCGACGGCGCGCTCACGGCGACGCTTTCCTGCCCTCCGGTAGCGGTGACGCTGACAGAACCCTGACTGAGCGAATAGTTGCATCCGCCCGACTGAGTGACGGTATGAATCTGCCCCTGCACGTTGATCGTTCCGGTGCGGGGAGAACTACTGTTGTTCTGAGCCACATTGTAATTGACCGTCCCGTTGCCGCTTCCCGTCGCGCCGGAAATTATGCTGATCCAGGAAGAGTTGCTCACAGCCGTCCAGTTGCACCCGGCAGCAGCAGTGACGGCGATGCTTCCGTTTCCGCCGCTTGTCGAGAAGGAGCGGCTGGCAGGAGAGATCATGTAATTGCATGGCATGCTTTCGGTCAGCCTCACCGTGTAGGTTCCTGTGACACTGGCTCCGAATGAAGTCACTTCGATGATGTAGGTTCCGCTTGATGGAAGAATGAACGAGCCGGTGTTTGCTGGTATGCGAGAGTTGGTCCCGACCCCGCCATCGTCGTCTTCAGCCAGCAGTCCGCCGCTCGGCCCTATCAGGTATATATAGGTATCGAAACTTGCAGCGGTCACTTCCACAACTATCGCCTGCCCTGCCGCGCCGTTGAAGGTGTAGCGGTCAGCGTAATAATTACCCCCTCTCAGAGGCGAGCGGCAGTCATTGGTCGTCAGGCCGTCGCTGATGCTCTGATTGAAAGCGATGGGATTGGTCTGGCACGGCTGCACTCCGGCTTGAGTGATGGTGTGGGTTCGGCCCTGAACGGTAATCATGCCCTGCCGCGACTGCGCGCCGGTGTTGGCGGCGACCGAGTAGTTGACCGTGCCGTTGCCGCTGCCCGACCCTCCCGAGGTGATCGTGATCCAGGCGGCGCTTGCCGTCGTCGCCCAGTTGCACCCGGCAGTCGTAGTCACGTCGATAGTTCCCGTTCCTCCGCTCGCGGTGAACGATCTCGCCTCCGGGTTTATCGCGTAGCTGCAACTGACTCCGTCCTGAACTACGGTGTGCGTCTGTCCCTGAACGGTTATCGTGCCGCTGCGTTGCGCGGTCGCGGAGTTTGAGGCCACCGAGTAGTTCACTGTTCCATCTCCGCTGCCCGCGCTGCCCGAGGTGATCGTAATCCATGGGGCGTTGCTCACAGCCGTCCAGTT
>CAZPQE010000219.1:0-10400 GCA_964588615.1 uncultured Clostridia bacterium
ATCGCTGCCCCTGATCTGCTCAGGGAGATTCCGGGCGAAACGCTGCTCGAATTCCGATGGCATGAGGTTGGCAAGATAACCATTCCATGCCGGGTCTTCTATCTGTATCGATCCACCTGATGGCTCGACCCTCAGCCCGGCAAGTTCGGCGATTATTCGATAACCGATGAATGCTCCCACTCTGACCGAACCATAATCGGCTCCGGCGACCGAATGCCGCTCGTCGGAGTCTATGCCCCACAGTCTGACTTCTTCTGGAAGATCGACTGCGCCACGCAACTCCGCAGGCTGGCACAGCAGAGAGATCAACCGATTTGCCTCGCCGCACGAAGCGGTCATCTGATCCATGACCCCGCACGGCGCTCCGACCACGAGGTTTTCCACCTTCTGGCACTGCAGGGCCAGATGTGGCGGATCGATTTCGATATCGAAAGCCTCAGCTATGGCGCGCATCGCGGCTACTTCGATGGCTGCCGATGAGCTTACGCCTTTCCCCTCAGGCACGCGCGAATCGATGAGAATCCGCGCGCCTTCCGGGAATGAGACTCCCAACTCGCGCATCAACACCAGAAATGCCCCGGCGATATAAGCGGCCCAGCGCGTCTCTTTGTCGCGGCTGAAAAACCTGCGGGCGGATTCATAATCGATTGGCGAGCCGTCTCGCTCGAAATCCTGCATAACCATTTCAAAGGCCGCCGCCCGTTGGTTTTCCTCAGCGCCCAGGCTCACTATACGGATTCGGCGGCTCGAATCCCGCTGCAGGGCAACCATCGCGGCTTCCTTTATCGGCAATTGCAGAACGAGCGAGCCTGAATAGTCGGCAATGCCTCCCATCACATCCAACCGGCCCGGCGCGCGCGTCACTATCAATTCTTTTAGAGGGTCGAACAACTCTCGCGCCTCGGCCACCGCGTGGTCTTCGAGCCTGTTCAACGTCCCGATGAATTCTTCGACATCCGCCAGACCCAGAGTCGATCCTTGAGTTATTCTTCTCATTCCCGTCACACGCTCGATCCGTCCAGAAGCCCGCGCTCTTCGAGCGCCGATTTCAACAACGGTTCTATTTGATTGCGGATGTCCTGATTGGCGTAACCGGCCCACGCCACATCCGAGCTTACATCGAGAGGTGCGCGAATCGGGCCTCCGGCGGCGTCGGTGATTATCACGCCCATCTCGCGCGCTATCATCTCCGTGCAGAGATCGTAAGGGTGGCAACACAAACCGCTGAGGTCGCGCCTGCCCATCAGCGGGCGCAGATCGGCCACGAACCTGTCGTGCCCGGCCATCAGTTCGTACAACTGCCCTCCAGTCGATATGTACTGGTCTTCGAAGCAGAGGGCTTTGCCCGGTCGAGGCGGCCCCAGAGCGCGGCTGACAATCTGTTCATCGATTGCCGCAAGCTCCTGGCGCGCGCCGGGAAAAAAGCGTGCGATCATCGCAAACCCATGCGCTATCGTCTTTGCCCGCGATGGCGCGAGCCGCACATCAAAACTCTCACCGCTCAGTCGATTCGTCCTCCTGACTCCGGCCCCCTGCCCGCGCCGTGCCCAGAGAGTATCGGAGAGATGCTGTTTGACAAGCGGTATCTCGGTTTGAACGGCGAGTTCGATATCTTCTATCCCCGTCTGACCGCCGAGGTTGGGAGCAACGCCCGTAAGTATCCACGCGCTTCTTTTCTGGTACATCAGGCCGCGAGTCCCGTCTATCGGATCGACGATGACGCGCCACGAGGCGTCCTCCTCGCTGGCCCCGCGCGGCAAAACGATGGAGCCGCCTTCCAGCCCTTCGGCTATCAGCACGACGGGCGAGAGAGCGGCCACTTCGCGCTCGAAGAAATCGATGAGCAGTTCTTCGCTCACCCGGTCTACGGCATAAATGGTGTCGCCTTCAGAGTCGCGGTCTATCTGCGACAATTCTTCAAGCGATGCCCGCTCGCAGGCTTCCACTACTTCGGCGCGGATGAGCGCGTGAAGTTTCATAATGGGATCGAGCAACCTTGCGATGTCAGTCATCACTTGTTTCCGTCAGTCCGGCTTTTGTAATGCGCATCGGATTGAGCGCGCAATTCTGCAGCCTTCTCTTCGGGCGAGGTGTCGCTGAGGAAATTGCCGCCCCCGATTTCCGGGCCCGCGAGGTACTTGAGCAGGTTCGGCTTGCGCAGCGGGGGATGAAACTCTATGTGAAAGTGAAACCCGCTGTGATCTCCTCCATCAGTGGGAGCCTGATGCAGCGGCATCACATAAGGGAAAGGCATCTGCCATAGATTATCAAATTTGACCAGCACACACTTGAGCGCCGAAGCGAAATCGGTCAACTCTTCTCGACTCAGAGCCGCGAGGCTCGGATGAGTCTCTTTGGGAGCGACGAATACTTCATAAGCATAGCGTGCGAAGTAGGGTATGAAAGCGATGGCCGAATCGTTTTCAAAAATGATTCGACGCCCGTCATCCCGCTCGGCTGAGAGAATTTCCTGAAAGAGCACTCGGCCAGTCTCTTTCAAGTGCCTACGGCTCGCCAAAGCTTCGGTCTCTATGAACTTGAAGATGAAGTTGGTGGCGTAAATCTGGCAATGCGGATGAGGGTTTGACACTCCGACTACCTCTCCCTTGTTTTCGAAAAAGAGGACGTGATCGATTTCCGGGCGCGCGCCCAGATCGAGATACTGGGACTGCCACACTTCGAGCAGATTGACTATCTCCAGCGCTTCGAGTTGGGCGAGAGTCAAATCGTGTCTAGGGCTGTAGCAGACGACGCGGGCTATGCCGCGCGCGGGCCGGTTGCGGTAAATGCCTGGAGGGAGGAGGGGCGGCCAGGGAGCGTTCTCTCCCACACAGGGATGATCGTTGTCGAAGACGAAGGTCTGTGAGTAAGCGGGGTTCTTCATTCCGCTCACCCTCTCGTTTCCCGGACAGAGATAGCAATCGCTGACATACTCAGGCAACGGGTTGTCTGCTGCTGTTACTGTTTCTCCTATCCAGGGCCGATTCTGACGGTGCGCCGCCACTATCACCCACTCTTCGCGCAGTGGATGCCATCGCTCTTCCCACACCACTGTTTGCCACCTCCGAAATTGTACAGCAGGCTGGCAGCCTGCCGATTCCTCCAATTCCCATGCTTTCCGTGTATCAACAGGCTAGCAGCCTGTTCTACATCCGCATCCACTCCATATAGGTATACTCTCTTGGAAAGTCAAGACGAGGTTTGACAACTGGCGCGCGGTTCGTCTTAAATTACCGCGAATTTTTCACTGTGATCTGATTCGAAAACTCGGGGAGAATAGATAGATGATTAGAGCTTTTTACCTTAAAGCGTTTGTCTGCCTGCTGGCCTTCTCGCTCCTTGCCGCCTGCTCGTCGGGCGCCAGAAGGAAGAAGGTCGCCTTCGTGACCAACAACACTTCCGATTTCTGGACCATCGCCCGGCGCGGGTGCGAAAAAGCTGACCAGGAAATCGATGACATCGAAGTCGAATTCAGAATTCCGTCCGACGGCACAGCCGCCGAGCAGAAGCGCATCTTCGACGACCTGCTGGCCAAAGACGTCGCGGGCATCGCCATCAGTCCGGTCGATCCTGCCAACCAGACTCAGATGATAAACGACGCGACCCGTCAGGCAGTCATCGTCACTCAGGACTCTGACGCACCCTCAAGCAACCGCGCCGCCTACCTGGGTACGGATAACCGCGCGGCAGGGCGACAGGCCGGAGAACTCATCAAAGAGGCGCTCCCCGACGGCGGGCAGATAATGGTGTTCGTCGGAAAAATCGACGCTCAAAACGCCCAGGATCGCTTCCAGGGAATCAAGGACGCGCTCGAAGGATCGAAAGTGCAGATCGTAGATGTCCGAACCGATGACACCGATCTGGTTCGAGCCAAGTCCAATGCCGCAGACGCTCTGGTCGCCCACCCCGAACTCGACTGCCTGGTCGGTCTGTGGAGCTACAACGGCCCGGCTATCCTCAATGCCGTCCGTGACGCTGGAAAAACTGGCCAGATCAAAATCGTGTGCTTCGACGAAGATGAGCAGACGCTTGCAGGCATCAGGGATGGCGCGATTTACGCTACCGTCGTTCAACAGCCTTATGAGTTCGGCTACCAGTCGATTCAACTGCTCGACAAACTGATGCGCGGCGACACATCGATGATCCCGCCCGGCAAGCAGATTTTCGTCCCGACTTTGATAATCAAAAAAGCCGGAGTGGAGGAGTTCATAGAAAAGATCAACAAGCTCAGGGGGCGGACCTGAGAGAAAATGAATCCTCCCATCCTTGAAATGAAGGGCATCAGCAAGCGGTTCGCGGGCGTCACCGCCCTCGATGCTGTCGATCTGGAAGTTCATTCCGGCGAGATAGTCGCGCTCATCGGAGAGAACGGCGCGGGCAAATCGACGCTCATGAAGATACTGGGCGGAGTTTATCAGCCTGACCTGGGCGAAATCCTCATCGATAGCCTGCTGTCGGAAATCGGCTCGGTTTCCGACGCCATAGAGCGCGGCATAGGCTTCATCCATCAGGAACTCAGCGTTCTCGATAACCTCGATATCGCCGCCAATGTCTTTTTAGGCCGCGAGCCGGTCTGGGGCGGCCCTCTCCGGCTCATCGATCAGAAAAAACTTCATGCCCAGGCTACAGTCTATCTTCACCGCCTCGGTCTCGACCTGCCTTCAGACACTCTGGCCGCAAATCTCTCCCTTGCGCAAAAGCAGATGGTCGAAATCGCCCGTGCGCTTTCGCTCCACGCTCGATTGCTGATTATGGATGAACCCACTTCGAGCCTGACGCTTGCCGAAACCGAAAAATTGATGGAAGTCGTTAAAGAGATGCGCGCGTCGGGAGTGAGCATCATTTACATCTCGCACCGGTTGAGCGAGATCGAAGAAATCGCCGACCGCGTCGTCGTTCTTCGAGACGGAAAGAATGCGGGCGCGCTCGCGCGTTCTGAGATCGATCACGATCGTATGGTGAGGCTGATGGTCGGGCGCGACCTCAATCAGTTCTACGTTTCTACAGACGCCGATATAACAGAAGGGTTCGTGCAGGTGTGCGGCCTGCGGACGCAGCGATACCCTCATCGCCGGGTGACATTCGACATCGGCAGAGGAGAGATACTCGGTTTTGCCGGCCTCGTGGGATCAGGCAGGTCTGAAGTCGCTCAGGCCATATTCGGAGTTGACCGAGCGATGGACGGAGAAATTTCAATCGATGGAAGAAGCGTCACCGTCGCTTCGCCGCGCGATGCCATAGCCGAGGGAATCTATCTCGTCCCCGAAGATCGTCGTCAATCGGGGTTGGTAGTCGATATGACCATCAGGGAAAACATCACTCTTCCATCTCTGGATCGTTGCTCGGCCTCCGGTTTGATCCAGCCAGAAAAGGAGCGGAAGAGAGCCGAAGAGATCAGCGCGAGGCTCAACGTCAAAACGCCTTCGGTCGAAGAAAAAGTGGCGAACCTCAGCGGAGGGAATCAGCAGAAGGTGGCGCTGGCAAAGTGGCTGGCGCTCGAACCCCAGCTACTGATTTTCGACGAGCCAACGCGCGGAGTCGATGTGGGATCGAAATCGGAGATTTACGCCCAGATGCGCGCGCTGGCCCAAAAAGGAGTGGCGATAATGATGATCAGCAGCGATATGGAAGAAATACTCGGAGTGAGCGACCGCGTAGCCGTCATGCACGAAGGAGCCATCACCGGTTTTCTGCAAAGAGAGCAGTGCAGCCAGGAGGCGATAATGAGGCTCGCCGTAGGCAGGCATACATCATGAAAAAAGAGCTTGGAATATTCATCCTGCTGATCATCCTGTGCGTGATCGTCTCGGCCATCAATCCGCGCTTTCTGGGGGGAGCCAACTTACAGAACATGGCGCGCCTGGTGGGCACTTACGGGATATTCAGCATCGGCATAGGCATAGTGATAATAACGAGCGGCATAGACCTTTCAGTCGGCTCCATATTCGCTCTGCTCGGCGTGTTGCTTTCGATGATGCTCGTCGAATGGCGCTGGCCGCCCGCGCTGGCCGTCTGCGCGGTCATGGCGATGGCGATGCTGCTGGGTCTTCTGCACGGCCTTCTTGTTACCAGAGTGAAGATTCAGCCTTTCATCGTCACCCTCTGCGGGCTGCTGTTTTACAGGGGTGCGGCGCGGTTTGTGGCCAACGATGAGACCAAGGGGTTCGGGGACGCCTCCGGTTTCGAAACCCTCCGCGATCTGGCATCGGGCAGCCTGCTTTCGATCCCGACTCCGTTCCTGCTGCTCATCCTCATAAGCGTTTTGATGTGGGTGGTTCTTCACCGCAGCGTTTATGGCCGTTATCTGTTCGCGGTCGGGCGAAACGAGGATGCCGCGATATATTCGGGAATCAATTCCAGGATGGTAATCACCATAGCTTATGTGTTTTCCGGCGCGCTTGCCGGGATATCGGGAGTGCTGATCGCTTTTTATACCAACTCGGTTTCGCCGTCCTCGCATGGAAATTTCTACGAGTTGTACGGCATAGCTGCGGCTGTTCTGGGAGGGTGCAGCCTGAGAGGCGGCGAAGGATCGATCATCGGCATCCTGATAGGAGCTACCCTGCTCCAGGTTCTTCAAAACCTGGTGAACCTGCTGGGCATTCCGAGTTCGCTGAACTTCGCGGTGATGGGCGCGGTCATCCTGATAGGTGTTATCGCCGATCATTTTCTCAAGCGCCGCTGAACCGGTCGCAAAGCTTCAACTGGTTGTCTCCTTAGCGAGATGTCCCGCGAAAAAGACGAATCGATACTTTTTCCTTGCATAGCAGCGCGGCTGCTCTGCGCTCGAATCTTTACTTTCCGCCGCCGGTCAGAATGTAATCTACGGCATAGCGCCGAAGTTTGTCCCGGTTTTGTTTCAGGTACGCGGGGTGATCCTTCGCTATCCCCTCGTCGGCGCGGGCCAGCAGGATGTAGGCTTCGAGCAGGCCCTCGCTGTCGAGCTTTTTCAGTCTGGCAAGCGAAGGGTTGAGGCTATTCACTTTCTTGTCTGCCGCAAGCGAGAGAACGCTGCGCAGCGCGTCGGCTTCTTCGGCCAGGCTGTGACGGTATGTTTTTTCTTCTGGGAAGTTTTTTGCGAACTTCTCCTTTCTCCATCCTGAGCGGGTCGCTCCATAAACGATCCATGCAGTGGAGCCATCATCTTTGCCTGAGAGCAGCGCGCTGGCGTCGAGGTTGATTTTCGCGTCGCTTTTCTCATCGAAGGTGACAGTTGTGGGGATATCGATGCGAGGATGAGCCAGCGATGTGCTTGTCGCCTGCGCCCATTGAGTGAGACCTGATACGGAAAACCGATTGTATGGCTCGGTGATGTAAGCCTCGATGTAGCGGTCGCGCGCCTGATCGTATTTGCCCTGCTTCATGAGAGGCGTAGCCGAATAGCGATAGGCCGTTTCCCTGCTCGGATCGATTTCGATTGCTCTCTTATACCAGGTTTCGGCCTGCGGGAAATCGCCTCGCTTGGTAAAGATATCGCCGGAGAAGAGCGCAGCGAAATACAGTTTGGGATCGAGTTGGAGAGCCGCCTGATAAAATCTGAGCGCGTCATCGAGCTTGCCCCTGGCAAAGAAGGCTTCTGCCTGGGTCATCAGCTTGTCGGCCTCGGCGTTTGCGGAAAACGCTTCGGGGTCGCCGCCATCGGGTGGAATGCTCTCGATGAGAGCCTCGACTATCGGCTGTTGATTGCCGAGTTCCCTGGATTTCAGAAAGGCGTCGCGGGCTCGGACGCGGAGTTTTTTTCGGGCCTCGGCATTGTCAGTGACATTGGCCTGCCCGATCAGAGCGAACCCGAGATGAAACTGTATCTCAGGGTCTTTGGGGTCGGCTGAGGCGATCCTTTCGAGAATCGGCAGAGCCTCTACGTACTTGAATTGTTTGGTGAGATCAGTCGCTTTTCGCTTCATCTCATCGAGGCTTTCGCCCGTTTGAGCCAATAAACTGACCGGAGTCAGGCAGAATAACACGACCGCGAATCGTGCCGTGAGCTTTGCAATAGCTGGTCGAAGCATAGATCCTCCTCTTGAGCTTTCAGTTATTATCCGTTCATCATTTCAAGGGCGTCGGCATGGTATCGACTGCGAAACGTGAGTTGACGCCTCGCCTGCACAGATCGCCCAGTGATGAGAACGGGGCCGCCCTGCGCAGGTGGCCGGGTCAAGCGCGCAGCCAGCGGCTGGCTGCGTCGATAGAACGGAAGAAGCGAATCAAATTGTGTGATAAATGTTCGTGAGCGAGGTCTCCGAACCGCTCGCCGTGAGACCCAGGGTCCGCAACGACGATGGCCAGCCTCAATCTGTAGTTGGTGAATTTCTGAAATAGCTCTCCCGCCAGCCCCGTGCGAAGGTCGAAAAATTCCGAAGATAACTCTTCTTCAGTGAGCAGCAGGCCTTCTGCTCCGGAACACGCGCCGAGCGCGTCGGAGATATCGTCGAAAGATCGAATCGAGATGCCTCTGTCGGAGGCGAGAAGGATATTTCGCTCTTCGTTCATGAATTCTTCCATTGAAAATGTACAGCCGTCGGCCAGCCTGCCGTTTCGACAAGGCTCATGCATTAAACTCATGAACAGGCTGGCAGCCTGTTCTAAATCAACGGCTCCTCAGAATTATGATGCTGCTGACAAAACCGGAACGACGGAGAGCATAATCGATCCCGATCATATTTTCATCCCGTGCCGCGCGGACCAGACGACTCTGGCCGCTTGACTCTTCCTCGCCTCTCAATTCATCATGCCCCTTCGTTGAAATTCGACGGAGGGTTCGTCATGCATGATAGGCAGTCGGTGATGACCGCGCTTGAGCTTGCGCCTTCGATAATCATTCCGATGGTGCGCGAAGTTCCTGTCGAATCGCTCAAGCGCAGACCGCAGCCCGGAAGGTGGTCGGTTCACGAACACGCCTGCCACTTCGCTCAAGTGCAGCCGATGTTCTTCGAGCGGCTCGATCTGATGCTTTCTGAAAACGATCCCTATATCAAACCTTATTTCCCCGACGCCGACCACGAGGACGACGCGCTGTTGAATAGCGATCTCGATGAATCGCTCGACCTTTTCGCCCGACAGCGACAGGAACTCGTCGGGCGGCTCAGAGAACTCTTCCCCGATCAGTGGCAGCGTTCGGCACGTCACGGCGAGTACACCCGTTACTCCGTGTTCATACTCTTCCGCCATGCGGTTATGCACGACATGCTTCACGCTTATCGCATAGAAGAACTGCTGCTCAAAAAGGACTGGCCCCCGGAGAATGCCTGATGCCTGAAACCGCCGCCATAGCATCGCTTCTGGCTGCCGCATCAGCTGGCAGAACCGATGAGTTGGCGTCTCTGCTCGACGGCGGAGCGGACGTAAACGCGCAGGATCACAACGGGACGACCGCTTTGATGGAAGCCGCAAGGTCGAATCAATCAGAAGCGGTTCGCCTTCTTCTCCAGCGCGGCGCCGACGTGAACCGAAGGGGAAAATATCTCGGATACGAAGCCATTATGTTCGCCGTCAAGAACGGCAATGCTGAAATAGTCAGTTTGTTGCTCAGGGCTGGAATCGAACCATCGGCTCTGAGTTTCGCAACCGGAGTGGCGACTCTCACAGGCAATGCAGAAGTCATCGCGCTGCTTAAACGGGCGGCAGACGCGCCCCGTTAGCTTCGCCAGGAGGATAAGATCAAGTCTCATCCTTAAACCCAGGGAGGATAGAATGCCAGACGCAGTAAACCGACAGGAACTCGCCGCAATCACCCATTTCACCATCGGCGATATCGAAGCCCTATCGAAGGTCTTCGCCACGACGCTCGTCGATCTCAACCAGGCAGCCGCAAAACAGGCGATGGGAATAGTCGAGGTGGCAGCCATCGCCGCAAGGGTCGCGCACTCGATTCGATCCGAAGAAAAACGCAGAGTCAACGGAGAGGCCACAGAGGAAGTGACCCCGGTAATCGAGCAACTGACCCAGGCTTCGGCAGATTACCGCGAAACGGCTCGCCGCTCCCAGGACGCTCTCTCCGCCCTAGCATCGCAATCGAAATCAGGCCACCAGTCGGTGGGCGCTCCGGCCCGGCCCGAAACCGCAATCGGGCTGATAGCCGAGGCTGTCTCCGACACGATAGTCAACATCAACCAGGCGATGCAAAATGCGTTGGCCAATCAGCAGTCCCTCAACGAGATTGCCTCTGCGGCAGCGGCGCAGGGGGTCGCCCTGATCTATTCCGTCGCCGGAGGACAGTCGAAAACTCAAGGGGCGTGAGAGAATCACTCTCCGCACTTCTTCCGGTAACACTTTTTTCCGCGCAGTCCTTCGGGCAGGCGCTCCATCTGTAGGGCGCGGCCCGACTCCCAGCGCCTATGGCAATTCGATGGGGTGCGATTTAAAGTGCGACACAAAATTAGGCCGCTGCTTGACGAACTCGC
>CAZPQE010000220.1:0-10394 GCA_964588615.1 uncultured Clostridia bacterium
GACGAGTTCGCGGACGATATGCGCTGCGCCAGTGTCGAAACTTGCGTGAACCCCGCCATGGACGAAGACGATGAGAGGGAGTTTTGCCGATGACGGCGGTTTTTTGGGGAAGAAGGTGTATGCGGTGACGATTACAGGATTAGCGGCTCCCTGTGCGGTCGGGTTTGGAATGACGCGCGGAGGCGGCCCTGTGTATCGCACGCGGTCGATTTGGGCGAGGTCATCGAGCAGGCGATACCACATAAGGTCATCGATATCCTTTGCCAGCCTTTGTTCGAGGAAACTCATCGCTTCCTGAAGCGCGCGCAGGCGGTCTTCGAGAGGATTGGGCGGCTGGGCAGGCTGGCGTTCCTGTGAAAGGGCAGACGCGCTGAACGAGACCGTGAGCAAAAGCAAAGTCGCTACGCTTATAAAACGCCTCATCTCTCCTCCGTTGTAGATTGATGGTTTATTGATCGGGACAAGAATCTATCAGAACCGTCGCGGTTTGAGCAAAGGGAAGGATTTCTCAAATGAGGCGAGCGGATCAAGTTGGACGACCTGTGCCATTCGCAGTCAGTTCATCGATGCTGTGATTCGAGTGTGGCTTCGTACAATCCTGCGCTTGCACGCTCGTTGTCCGGTTCCAAGGAGAGCAAGCGTTGGAAAATCCGTTTCGCCTTTACACTGTGATGCTGCGACCGGAGAAAGTGACCATATCGATAGAGGGCTACAGTGTCGTTTGGGTCGATCTCCAGTGCCCGACGGTAGAATCGCGCAGCCTGCCGCGATCTGTTCTCGTAGTCATAGAACATGGCCAGACACCAGTGCGGGATACTGCTTTCGGGCCTAAGTGAAATGGCTGTCTGAAAAGCTGTCTCAGCCGCCTCATATTCGAATCGTCGCCACAGAATGTTACCGAGGTAAATATGAGCCCACCCATCTGCCGGATCAAGTTCAATAGCTCGTCGTATATGGTACTCGGCTTTCTCGATCTCATCCTGACTGCGAAGCGCCCACCCGAGTTCACGGTGTGCCAGTTGGAAATCAGGATCACGATCGAGAGCCATCTGACAAAGGACACTGATCTCATCACGAGAAAAGTCGAATCTCTCGATTCGCTCTCGCAGTTCCTCGTTGGTCAACTCACTTTTCATTTGTCACTCGATGCTCAACAGCAATTGATTCTGGTCTGCATCGCCCCTCCGCTGGTTTTGACCCGTCTTCTTCCGGTCTGCCAGCGTGTTGCGCTCCCAAAATACGCCGTCTTCATACCCCTGTATGGAAACGTCCTCTCCTGCAAGACTCAATCGCTTTTCAGCAAGACAACAATACAGTTGGTCGCTCTCAATGCCGACAAAAGCCCGGCCCAGCTTTTTGGCGACAACCGAAGTAGTGCCCGATCCGAGGAAAGGATCGAGAACCACATCACCGGGGTTGGAGCTTGCGAGGATGAGTTTGGTGATCAGCTTTTCTGGTTTTTGCGTCGGATGATCCGTGTTCTCCGGCATCGACCAGAACGGAACGGAGATGTCCGTCCACAGGTTTGAGGGATGAGTGAGTCGAAAATCCCCGTCACTGGTCTTTTCCCAGTCTTTTGGCTGACCGCCTTCGTCTGTATAGGGAGCCAGGACGCGCCGCTTGAGTTTGACCGCCTCGACATTGAATGTGTATTCGCGGGAGTTGGTAAAAAACCATATATCCTCGGAGCAGTTCTTCCAGTTCCGCGATGCCCCTCGGCCTTTTTCCCGCTCCCAGGTAATGCGGTTCTGGAGGATGAAATAATGTTCCGCGACCGACAGCACGGCGGATGAAGAGCGCCAATCGCAACAGATGTAGACCGAAGCGTTGGCTTTCAGAACTCGACGAAGGGGTGACAGCCAGGAATCGAACCAGCGCGAATAGCTCTCTTGAGAAAGAGATTTGAAAGAATTGCTGTTAAATGATTTGTTGAGGTTGTAGGGCGGGTCGAGGATCAATAGATCGACGAACTCTGATGGCAAAAACGGGAGAGCCTCGAACAAATCCTGACAGATCGTTCTGCCGTAGAGTTCCTGCGGTGTAACAGCACCGGTGATGCGCAGAAGGCGCGACCTGAGTGCGCTTCTTTCAGCGGGTCCAATCGTGATAGTGCGGTTCCGGGGCGCTCGATACTTTTCATTCATTGCGCATCTATTGTGACACTATCTCTTCGACGGTCAAGCTCGAATCCGACTCGCGCGGTATCTTTCTCGCTCGCTTCCTCGGGTCTTGATTCGTCAATCGCTGTTTTTATCGAACGACGATGGCGCTTTAATCTGTCCCTGATGGTTCAACTTCTTGTATGCGTCTCCATATCATGCCGCTTGCGAGGCCGATGAGGAGTCCGTAGGCCCAGGTGGCATAGTCCTTCCAACCCGCCTTCAGGCCGATTGTCACCGCGAGAATTATCAGCGTTGTAGCTCGGTTATCCGGGCATCAATCTTCATTCTCTCTCTCGACATCCCGGTCGAAGCTCTCGTTTGAAAGCTCCGAACGCCTCGTCCCGAAACCGTATTCTTCTCTGAACGTCCGGGCTATCTCTTCCATTGGCAGATCGGAATATACGCCTCGATAATTGACATACTCCATGTGCCTATGCCCTTCCAGATCGAACGGATGATAAAGCGAATCTGACTGCCCGTCGAATTCGAGAGGGAGCAGGCGAAACCTCCTGCACAACTCTATGTTGAAAGCCGGAGTCGCTTTCACCCATTTCCCTTCCAACAGCATCTCGGTGTATCCGTGCCAGTAGAAAATGTCCGTGCGCATCATTTCGCGCATGCGCTCGGTCGAGAGGTGATTTCGCACGTCGGCAAATCCGAGCCTCGACGGGATTCCAAAGTGCCGACACCCGGCAGCCAGCAATATCGCTTTCGATACGCACCAGCCATGTTTTTTTTCCAGCGTCGAACTCGCTTTCATCCCCCGCGCGGTCAGATCGACCTGGTAAGGGTCATAACGTATCTCATCGCGGACGGCATAATAGAGCTTCACCGCTCGCTCGATATCCGAGGGGGCGTCTGCGGCGCGCTCGCGGGCGAAAGCGATCACCGCAGGGTGAGCCGACTCGATTGTCTCGGTGGGCGCGAGGTATTCATCATTCATGATGGCACACAGGATAGCTCAAGAAGGCAGGCATATCCAGAAGAGAGCGGACGCCTGTGGCAGGAACCTTTCCCTGTCAAATACTCAGGGTACTGTCGAGAGATTAGCAGTGACGGTCAGGAAGGCGGGCTTGCCCCGGCAGCGTCTCGCAAGCGTGGGCGCTAAAGCGCGCCCCTTCCCAACCGGCATGGCTGAATACTCAACTTCGCTTCAACTGATGCCGGTCAGGATTCAGGCTAATGGAAAATGTCTATAACATCGGAAGGATTATTGATGTGCGCGGCAACTACTCATCCCCTTTGCGAGATTTGAACTCTTTGCGGCTCTGCCGCTTTGATGTGCGGGAAGTCTCAGACTTCCCGCGGAGGCGGCCCTCTTCTTTTGGCGGCTGCGCCGCCCTTTCCGTCTCAAAGCCAATGTCGTAATCGAGGCAAAGCCAGAGTGCGGCGCAGCCGCCTGTCTTTTCGGAGAACCGTCCGTAGAGCCGCAGGCTCTCCGCACATCAAAGCGGCAGAGCCGCAATCAACGGTCGAGGCGTTACAGCGCGGGCCTCATCGTCGCAGACCGCTTCGTCTGGAACGCTCGGCCATCAGGTTGTACTTCATCATCAGATCATCGATCTTTCGATTGATATCTTTTTTTTGAGTTTCGTCGGCGCAGTTTGCGAGCGATTCGCGGAGCGCGCCGATCTCTCTGAGCAACTGCACTTCTTCAGGGATGATGCCTGCGTTTTTCAGAATGGAGTGAGAGAGCCGCGCGTCTTCAGGGGTTGCGAAGTAGGCGCTCAAATCCAGAGGCTTGCCTCTGCCCGCGAGGTTATCGAACTGGCCCTCGGCCATCGCTTCGCGGATTTTCTCTTCGACGAGTTTCTCAAACCACATACTCTCAGTTTAACAAGGCCCTTTCGCATGCCAAAACACTCACTTGCGTCGAGCAACGGGCTGGGGCGAGACCTTGTGCTTCTGTTCGAGCATCTCAAGGGCCAGCCTCACGCCGGTCGCCCGCTCATCGTCGGGCGCGCTGTTGAGAAAATCGCTCAACAGGTTGGCTGACTGCTGAAGCGATTGTTTGTCTTCTGACATAAGCAAAATCATGCTCAGGTTGTAGAGCGCGTCCGCATCCTGTGGATTGGCCGACAGGGCGCGCCTGTAGGCAAGAGCGGCTTCGGTCACGCGCGCGGCCCCGTGGTTGAGATTGCCTATAAGGCTCAGCCATCGGCTCCTGCCCGACCGGTCAAGAGCGGCTGCCTGCTCAAGGAGCCGAAGAGCGCCGTCGAGTTGCGGGACTGCGCCGAAGAATCCCACCATCGTCTTTGCGCTCTTTCCGAGCAGGGAGTAAAGCGTCAACAGATCATCGGCCTCCGCCCGGTGGTCTTCGGACGAAGCGAAGCTGATGGCCTCAGTGATGCGACCAATCGCCCGCTCGATGTGCGGGCGGGCCGCGTCTGTATTTTTCGCTGCCAGATGCGCGGAGCCGATGAGGAAGCGGGATTCGGCGACCATCGCCTGAGATTTGAAGGAGAGCTCGGCAAACTCCCGGTTAGTGGCGAAGTCGAAGGCTGCGGCCTGCTCGAACTCCGCCAGCGCGCGCTCGTAATCGCCCGCCTTGAGCAACTCGACTCCGCGCTCGTAGCTTGCGCGAGCCATTGCAAGGCTTTCTCTCAATCGAGTCGAGAGCGCGCCTCTGGCCGACGAGTCCTTCAGGGCAAGGTCAAGCTTCTCGTTATTCAATTCGATGATCGCAGGCGCAGGTCTCGTCGCAGGAGGGCCTGCGATGCGTTCTCTGCTTATGAGGCGCAACACTTCGTCGTAAGAGAGGCGGCTCCCGTCGCCCGGCTCGGTGTAGATGTTGACGATGGTGACTTCCGAGCCGGGTTCGATGTTGGCGACGTAAGCGGGTTTTATTCCGGGGGCCGACAATATGACCAGATATTTGCCGTAGCGCGGGATGCCGAACTTCGAATATATCCCGGTGTTGTCGCTTCTGGCTTCCCATCGCCTTCTGACATCGACGCGGTATATCTCGACCAGCGCGCCGTAGATGTGAGCGGGCCTGCCGTCTTTTTTCACATAGACCGCGCCCTCAAATCGCGTAAACCCCGGCGTCGGGCCCTGCGGCAGGGCTGAAAACAGGAGGAAAAACAGGCTTGCGGTTCTGAGCGAAACCACAGACATGGGGGCCTCCACTTTGATACTGCCGGTGATCGAGTTTTGAAAAGTTATCCGGCCTGATGACAGCCGGAAATTGCCGCGCGCTTTGATGATGAAAAGATGATTGCTGTCGAGCAGCGCCAAATCTACTGCAACAGCCCGGAGCAGTCAAGGCGGCTTTTGGTCGGAAGTGCGCTTCGGGCACAATTGAAAGTGAGACTCAAGAGATAAAGATCATAAGACCCTAGGCTTTGCGGCTCTGCCGCTTCGATGTGCGGAAACGGCTCCGCCTTTCCGTAAGCGGCGCCCCCCCCATCGCGGCTGCGCCGCCCAGAGGCTCGGCCTCAAGCTTTACTCTGTCTCGATCAGGCAGAGTCAACAGGTGGTCTATGAAGTCGAAGCGAGGCAAAGCAAGAGGGCGGCGCAGGTGCGAGAAAGTGAGCCTTTTGGAGAGGCCCAGCCTCTCGACACATCAAAGCGGCAGAGCCGCACAGATAAAGCCAGGCTCCTGGTCAATATCGAGTCTCACTTTCAATCACACCCGGTTTAATCCAATCTCAAGCCGTTTTAAGGAAAAGATTTTCGCAGACGCTTCGTCGAATGCATTGGCTGCCGGACACATAATCTGCGGAAGTTCTCATCCAATCCGCGTAATCTGCGGATTGACTTGGATGGCCTAAAAGGACTAACCTCAGTTTCGAAACCTGACTTCACTGCTCGACTGTGAAGTTCAGTAATTTATCGACCGGACTGCTTCAGCAAACGGTAGCGATCATAATGAAGCGTTGCCCTAAGTGCCAGATCGAATATAAAGAGGAATCGCGCTTCTGCCCGCGCGACGGTCAGAAACTCGAAACTTATCCCACGCCCTCTTCTCAGCTTGCCAAATCGGTGACCGAGGAAAGACAGGTATCGATGCGCGACTCGCTGGCGGCAGGGGCGATCAAGCTGTGCCCTGAGTGCGGCACGGAGTTCAAGCCGCAGGCCCGCTACTGCTATCGCGACGGGGCCAGGCTTCAGGAAATACCGCTTCCGGCAGAAGGCGATGAAGACACGCTGGATGAAAAAGTAGTCGAAGAGGTTGAAAAGCCGGACGAGAAAAAAGATCAACTCCTGGGTCGCACCATCGCCGGCCACTACAAGCTGGTCAAGAAAATCGGGCAGGGCGGAATGGGCCTGGTATACAAGGCCGAGCACGTAAGGATCAGCCGTCCGAGCGCGATAAAGATTCTCAACCCGGAACTGGCCAGCAACCCCGAACTGGTCGCAAGGTTCGAGCGCGAAGCCGAGATGGCCAGCCGAATCAATCACCCCAATGCAGTGGGAATCTACGACGCCGGAGAAGAAGAGGACGGACTGGTCTACATCGCGCTGGAGTTCGTCAATGGCGAGCCGTTGTCGAAGATCATCAGGCGCGAAGGGCCGCTGCCTCTCGACAAGGTGGTAAATGTCGCTCGCCAGGTGGCCGACGCTCTGGACGCCGCGCATCAACTCGACATAGTTCACCGCGACCTCAAACCCGATAATGTCATGATATGCCGCAGGGCGGGCAAGCCTGACTGGGTGAAGGTCGTCGATTTCGGAATAGCCAAGCAGGCCCGTCACGGGATCGGATACAAATCGCTCACTCAGCGGGGCGTCATACTCGGCACGCCTGAGTACATGTCGCCCGAACAACTGCTGCGCAAGCCGCTCGATCCTCGCTCGGACATCTACAGTCTGGGGCTGGTCGTCTTCAAGGCGCTTACGGGCAAAGCCGCCTTCGAAGGGCTGACGCCCCAGGCCCGCATGATAAAGAAACTGAGCGAGCCGCCTCTGCTGTTGAAAGAAGCCCGGCCCGAATTGAAAGTCTCGCCGCAGATCGAGGAGGTCGTGCGCAAGGCCTTAGAGCCTGACCCCGAACTGCGTTACCAGACGGCTGTGGAATTCGCCGCCGACCTCGACCGCGCCGCCCGCAGCAATGCCGTCTATTCGGTGCTTGCCGGAGACGACTCTGAGTCTTCGGCTGCAATCGATTCGATGGTCGTGCCCGTAGATATCGCAAATCAGGGGATAGACCTTCTGAGCGATTCAGACAGGTTTCCGGCTCCGCCCCTGGCTGCGGTCGAAGGGAGAATCAAGGAAGCCATCCCTGTGGAAGTCGCCGCCCCGGCAGTCGTCGAAGCTATGTCCGATACTCGCGCCGTGCCCGCGCTGGTCGAGACAAAAGAGCACGCGGCGATCAACCCGGCGGCGGAGGTAAGACCGACCGGCGAAGCGCGCGCGCCCATATTTCAGGAGAAGTCCCCCGTCCTGCCTCGCGGCGAGTTCAAATGGAGATACTACATCATCGTCGCGGTGCTCCTCTTTTTGATACTGCTCGGAGTGGCTTATGCTATGGGATGGATTCGCGCGGCTCAAAGCGCGACTGCTCCCTCCGAGCAGCCGACAACTTCTGAAGAACAGCCGCCTCCCGAAGAGCAGCGGGCTGCCGCCTCTGAAACGGATGAACATCAGGAGGAGAAAACCAAACCCGATTCTCCTCGCGTTGAGGAGAAGAAAGATAAAGAGGAGAAAAGTAATTCCAACACTGCTGTGGCAAACGACGCTGAAGAGATGAAAGAGCCGGAACCGAAACCACAGCCTGTCGAAACTGCGGTCGCGCCGGAGCCCCCCAAAGAAGAGGCGGTGAAAAAAGAAGCGCCGCCGGAGGCCAAAGAGGCGCCGCCTGAAGTTAGGGTGGAAGAAAAACCGCCTGAGACGACGGGCCGTTCCGCCGGAGTCGTTCACGGCCAGGCGCTCAGTCGCGTCAGTCCCATCTATCCGTCAGAAGCCAGAGCCCGCCGCATAAGCGGCATAGTCGTCGTCGAGGTGGAGATAAGCAAGAAAGGCAAGGTAAAGTCGGCCCGCGCGCTCACCGGAAACGTGCTGCTTCGTGGAGCGGCGGTGACAGCGGCATTGCAATGGAAGTTCGCCCCCTCGACCCTCAACGGCTCTCCCGTGAAATCAACCCGCGTACTCAATTTCCATTTCAACAATTGAATCTCAACTCTGTGTCGCTGACTGCCGATGGCTTATAATCCCTGCTATGGTCGAAGCGGCGCATGAAACCAGGGCGGTTCAAAAAAAGAAAGCGACCCCTCGATGGCGCCTTTGGACCAAGCGTGTGCTGCTCGGCCTGCTGGCGCTGATGATCCTTTATCATCTGACCATTCTGTTTCGGGTGTTTCGATATCGCAGCGTCAACCCTCAAGAGACGGCGATGATGGAACTGCGCGCAGATGAAGCCCAGGCGCAGGGGCTTCCGGCTCATCGCGAGCAGGCGTGGGTAAGCTATGACCGCATCTCGCAAAATCTGGTTCGCGCAGTGCTGGCGGGCGAAGACTCTCGCTTCTTCGATCACTCCGGGTTCGACTGGGAAGAGATGAAGAAAGCTATTGAAGAAGACTGGAAGAAGCGCGAGTTCAAACGCGGCGCATCGACTATCAGTCAGCAGTTGGCCAAGAATCTTTTTCTTTCGACATCCAAGAATCCTCTGCGCAAACTGCACGAAGCTCTCATCACCTGGGAGATGGAAATGATGATGAGCAAGCGGCGGATACTTGAGATTTACCTCAACGTGATCGAATGGGGCGACGGGGTCTATGGAGCGGAGGCGGCTGCCAGAAAGTATTTCAATACCTCGGCGGCGTCATTGAGCCCGGAGCAGGCAGCTTTCCTGTCTGCCATGATCCCCAACCCGCGAACCGTCTACAGCCCCGCGAAGCATCCCCGAAGAGTCGAGAGAAGGAAGAATCTGATACTCCGACTGATGCGTCACGTGGTCATTCCCAGGGATTTGAGTTAGGCGAAAAACTGTTGACCCGCAATTGTGATTTGTACACACTTGCGGGCGCAGGTTGTCAACATCTGAATCCATCGGGTTGGCGCAATCAACATGATCGATTGCATTTTTTGCGGATTTTCGTCCGATCAGACTGTCGAGCATTGCCCTCAGTGCGGCAAGCCGCTTCGAGCCACAAAGCCGCTCAAGCGCCGCCCGCTGCCTGACGACTGGTTCGATCTATTCGTGCATCCGCGCGACTATCCGCTGGTGTGGATCGGGGCAGCCGCAATCGTGGCGCTGCTGATCGTGTGGACGGTCATCGTCTCTCGACTCGGACCCCGCTCTTCTTCCCGAACCGTCCCCGCCGCTCCTCCCCCCTCTTCTGAGCAGAGGGATTCGACCGAAAAGAAACCGCGCGGCGCGCTTTTGTTGAGCTTCGACCGACGCTCGCACCTCGACGCTCTTCCGGGATGGGAAGTCGATGGAGGAATCGATGCCTCGGCAAGTATTCAGGTGTCGAACAGAAAGCGGCAGATATCTCTCTCGATAGGCAATCTCGACCTGCGAAATCAGAACGAGCAGAGCATGGAGCGGTTCTACAGCGCATCCCGCGAATCGATCATCAACAGATTGCAGTCGCCTGAAATGACAGGCCCCGTTCCGGTCGCAGTCAACGGAATTCCTGCCGACCGGTACACTATAACCGGCGCGCAAAAGGAAGATGGGTTGGAGATGACTTACCTCTTTTTCAGCTTCAGTACCGAAAACTATCTCTATCGCGCCACAGCCTGGACTCCATCCGTGAGATTTGAAGAGAACAAAGCGGAGATAGATCGCCTCATCGATACCTTCAGGGAAATCGACTGGCGCTCGCCCACCAGGGAAGAAGAAAAAGAAATCTTCATCAAAGAGAACAGGATGCTGACAGTGGGCTTTTACGCCTCCACCGATCGCCAGCGTCGAACCATCAACTTCATCAGCCGCCGCGATCCGTTCGAAGTCGAGATAGGGGAGTGGGACAAGGCCAGGACGTGGACCGATATCAACCGGATGACTTATGTCTTCCCAGGCCATTCGGGTTACGAAGAACTGTTGATCAACGGCATACAGGTGATACTGACCAACACGACTATCGAGACCCGGATCAAGAGTTTGGGCCTGGGGCCGCGCCCCTCCCAGCGCGAGGCATTCAACGCCGGGCGCTGCGTCGGGCCAACTTACCTGATGCCGCAGGCCAACGGATCAATCGACATCGATGTCAATGAGTTCACTGACTATTTTCTGCGCAACTGCTGGTGAATCGGTTTATCGAGCGGCGGAAGGCACTCGGCGCT
>CAZPQE010000221.1:0-10386 GCA_964588615.1 uncultured Clostridia bacterium
TGCACCGCACCGCGAGCCACCGAATACGGTTATGCGCTTTTGAGTCTCTTTCACCGTTCCCCTCGTACAGTAGGCTGGAAGCCTGCTGCTCCCTCAGAGTTCTCATGCTTTCAGAGCCTCAACAGGCTGGCAGCTTGTTGTACATCACGGCTTCAAGCGGTAGAGCATTCGCGGAAATGGGATTGTTTCGCGTATGTGCTCGATGCCACAGAGCCAGGCCGTGCATCGCTCTATCCCCATGCCGAACCCGCCGTGTGGAAACGTGCCGTACTTGCGCAAATCCAGATACCAGTCAAATGCCTCTTCCGGCAGATTGTGAGCCTTGATCTGATCCATCAGATAATTCAAATCGTCCGACCTCTGCCCTCCTCCGATCACTTCGCCATAGCCTTCGGGCGCGAGCACATCGACGCAGAGCGCAAGCTCCGGCCTTGAAGGGTCATACTTCATATAAAACGCCTTGACCGCAGCCGGGTAGCGATGCACCATCACGGGGCGGTCGAAATGGTTCGATATGTAAGTCTCATCGGGAGCTCCGAAATCTCCGCCCCACTCGAACCGATTCTCAAGCTCGCCTTTTTCATGGCCTTCCTGAAGCAAGGACACCGCATCGTCGTATTGAAGGCGTGGGAATGGCTTATCGATCAATTCGAGCTTCGACACATCGCGCTCAAGTTCGACTAGCTCTCGACGGCGATTCTCAAGCACGCGATGAACGATGAAGGTGATGAAGTCTTCGGCCAGTTCCATGATGTCGTCGAGTTCGGCGTAGGCGACTTCAGGCTCGACCATCCAGAATTCAGTCAGGTGACGGCGGGTCTTGGATTTCTCGGCGCGAAAAGTCGGGCCGAAGCAGTAGACCTTGCCGAAGGCCGCCGCCGTCGCTTCGTTGTAAAGCTGCCCCGACTGAGTCAGGTAGGCTTTGCTGTCCTCGAAGTAATCGACTTCGAAGAGTGTGGTAGTCCCTTCGCAGGCCGCCGGAGTGAAGATGGGAGTGTCCATCAGCAGGAAGCCGTTGGAGTCGAAATAATCGCGGACGGCGCGAATTACTTCGGCACGCACTGAAAGTATCGCGTGCTGACGGCGCGAGCGCAGCCACAGGTGGCGATGATCCATCAGGAATTCGACTCCGTGATCCTTGGGCGTGATCGGGTAGGACTGGGCGATCTGGAGGACTTCGACATCGCTGACATCTAGTTCGAATCCGCCGGGCGCGCGCTCATCGGCCCGCACTCGCCCGCGAACTATGATTGAAGATTCCTGAGTGAGAGTGGAGAAATCGCTCCAGACTTTTTCCGACACGTTCTTTTTGAACACGACTCCCTGAATGATGCCTGACCCGTCGCGTATCTGCGGAAATATCAGCTTGCCGCTCGACCGCACGTTGTAGAGCCATCCCTTGATGGTGACTTCTTCTCCCGCGTGCCCGGCTATGTCTCTGATGTATGTTTGCTTCATACTCACTCCCTGTCTTTGATATAGACCGATTATCCTACTACACCATTGCAAAAGAGAAAAAGTCCGTGTCCTGACATTAGCATTGTCGCTTGCGGGATGAATTGCTAGAATCGTCCTGTTTCTGTCTCAATTCAGCAATCGAATCGATTCCTACAGCCCCCGCCAGACGAGGATCGCCGATGAAGATTTGTCCACATTGCCGCGAAGGGTTCGAAGACGACCTGATCTACTGCACCTTCGACGGCTCCCGGTTGAGCCTGTTGCCGGAGGGCGCGGTAATCACGGGCATAATCGCGCCCGTCGAACCGCTGTCTTCTTTGCGAAGATCATCCTCAAGAGGATGGATATTTTTCCTGTCCGGCTTTCTGGTTTTATGTCTGATTGGCGTCGGAGTCGTAGCCGTCCGTCTCATCAACCAGCCCAGGCAAAGGCCCGCGCCAGCAGCCGCCCCCTCAATTCCTGCGCGCCCGCTCGCAATCGAATCGCCCCCGCCAACCCAGGAAGCCAAGCCGCCGCTTTCGATCCTTGAGATTCCCCGCGCCAGGCTGATGGAGATGATCCCTCAAAGTCTTCTGCGCCGCTTTCACACAGGCGAGGCGTCACATGGCGAGCCTGATGATATAAGAGTGGTGAAGAATGAAAACGAAGAATTCATCGTCCTTGTGGGCGCAGGCCGAACCGACGGGCAGAAGAACGCAGAGTGGGTACTGGTTCTTCAATACAAGGATCAGCAGTTCCTCGACGCAACCCGACGCGCTCTGCCTCCTTCGCTGGCTGGCGGTCTGGTAACAGGCCAGCGTGCTGATGTGAAATTCCATCCCGAAAACTCCAACCTCCTGGTCACGGTTCCGGCTTCCTCCGGCTATGTCATCAAAGAATGCCCTTCGTGCGAGCGCGCCTATCAGGTGGTGACGCTCGAATGGAAGGGATCGCGCTACGTGGAAGTATCCCGCGAATGGGAAAACGACCGCTACACGGTTTTCTACGTCGTGGCCGACGCTCTGGAAAAACGGCGGGTGGACGCCCGCGCCCGACCGCTCATCGACAGGTCAATCGATCCGCTGATCGCAGAAGGCTTCCCTCGCAACGGCAGGGAGGGATGGACTGTTCAATCGCGTGTCGAGAGCGAAGCTGCTGAAACCGGCGATTACGAAATCATAAACGGCAAGGAAACCATCATTGTCACCGTCTCGAAGATCAGGGGCCAGTGGAAAGCCATCCGCATCACCACCAAATACACATGAAGTTTTTGCCGCTCTCGTTTTTCTTTCTTCCCTTTTTCTCATTATAATTCAGGCGAGACTTCTTGAAACGGGGTTCGCCTTTTATGAGTCATATCACCGAAACGAGCATAAAGAAAATCACCGCTCCTCACATTCGCTCCCGCAAGAGCGGGCGACCCATAGTCGCCCTGACCGCTTATGATTATCCTTCGGCCAGGCTCGCCGATGAGGCCGGACTCGATATCATACTCGTAGGCGACAGCCTCGCTCAGACCGCCCTCGGCTACGAATCGACTCTGCCCGTCACGCTCGACGAGATGATAGCTGCCGCCCGCGCCGTCCGCCGGGGATCTCGACGCGCCCTTGTGATCGGAGACCTCCCTTTCGGCTCTTATCACGATAGCCTTGAGCGAGCCGTAGAATCGGCCATCCGATTCGTCAAGGAAGGCGGGGTGGATGCGGTAAAACTGGAAGGCGGAGCCCGTCGGGCCGCCGTCGTCCGCGCTATCGCGGAAGCCGAGATTCCGGTCACAGGCCATATAGGACTCACTCCTCAATCGCTGCTGGCGATGGGCGGCTACCGCGTGCAGGGGAAATCCCTGGAAGCAGCCCGCGAACTCATCGAGGACGCGCTATCGATCGAACGTGCCGGAGCCTTCGCAATCGTGCTCGAAGGCATACCATCCGAGATATCGCGCATCATCACCCGGCGACTGACCATACCGACAATCGGCATAGGCGCGGGCGCTGATTGCGACGGGCAGATACTCGTGTTTTCGGACCTCACGGGTCTCACCTTCGGCCGCACAGCGAAGTTCGTCAGGAAGTACGCCGATCTTCGAAGCGTGATCGCCGAAGCGATCCATCGATACGTCGGAGACGTGACCAACAAAAGCTTCCCTTCTGAGGACGAGAGCTATCATCTTCCAGAAGGAACCGTCATCGACGTTTTGGAAGAGCAAACCGAGGCGATGCCGCCCCTCGGGCCGGTAAACTGAAATGGGATGATCGAGATATGCCCGAATTCACATCCTTCAGGTGGAGGCTGATCGGCTACGACACTTTTTCCGGCCAGGAGTACCCTCTTCCCGGCGAGTATGACAGCGAGGTGGAAGCTGTCGCGGCGGCAGGCAAGCGGCTCGAAGAACTCGAAGGTCTTCAGCCCTCAGCCTCGAGCGGCGGACAGAATGGGATTCAGGATCGAGTCTACGTCGTCCGTCCCGATGGGACTATATTCAGAGTGTTGCCTGAATGAACCACAACAAATGGTCGAGTCTTTCTGACTACGGCTCAGTTCAACCAGGATTCCAATGGAAATAATCAACCGCGTGCCGAGAATGATGAGCGTGGCGCGAGAACTTCGCGCCGCCGGAAACCGCATAGGATTCGTCCCCACTATGGGCGCGCTCCACGACGGGCATCTCTCGTTGTTGAGCCAGGCCCGCGAGATGTGCGACAAGGTGATCGCTTCGGTATTCGTCAACCCCGCTCAGTTCGGCCCCGGCGAAGACTTCGACCGCTACCCGCGAGACCTCGCCCGCGACGCCGAACTAGCCTTCACTCGCGGAGTCGACCTCATATTCGCCCCCGCTGCCGAAGACATCTACCCCGAAGGCTCATCGACTTTCGTCACTGTCGAGGGCCTCAGCGACCGCCTCGAAGGATTGAGCCGACCCGGTCATTTTCGCGGAGTGACGACGGTCGTCTGCAAGCTGCTCAACATCGTCACCCCTCATTTCGCCTATTTCGGGCGCAAGGACGCTCAACAGGTGATTGTAATCAAGCGAATGGTGAGCGATCTATGCATGGGCGTGGAGATAGTCGTCGGCCCTACGGTGAGGGAAGAAGACGGGCTGGCTCTTTCGTCGCGCAATGCCTATCTTTCGGCCGGCGGGCGCAGGGCGGCCACTGTGCTGCGTCGCGCGCTCGAACGCGCGCGGACGCTCTTCAACGCCGGAGAGCGCGACGCTGCGCGTCTTGCGTCGGCGATGAGATCGATAATCGAAGCCGAGCCTTTGGCCCGCATCGATTATCTTGCGATCACCGACACTGAAAAGCTCGACCCTGTAGAAAGTGTTCCGACCGACCGACCGGTGCTGGTTTCGATGGCAGTGCTGGTCGAAACGACCCGTCTGATCGATAACATAGTTCTCAACGGGCAGATTTAACTCTCCGGTCGCGCTTCAAGAGGGCCTGTGTTTCCGCCCTCGGCGGGAAGTTCGACTATGAAGAGCGCGCCGCAGGGAGTATTGTCTTCGAACCAGATTCGGCCCCGGTGATCGGCTATGATGTGGCTCACTATCGCCAGACCCAACCCGGTGCCGCGATTGCGGGTGGAAAACTTTGGTAGAAAAAGCTTGTCGCGGTCGGCTGGCCTTATCCCGTGCCCGGTGTCTGAAACCGTCAGTCGCACAGTCTCATTTTCTTTCAGGTAGCGAGTCTCTATCGATATTTTCTTTTGCGTCATGCTTGTTGCGCCGTTGCCATGATCCGATATCAACGATTCGATCGCGTTATCGATCAGGTTGACCATCACTCTTTTGATCTGTTCGGCGTCGATGAGTAGCAGCGGAAGATCATCGGCAAGACGGCACTCCATTTCGATTCCGTCGTGCCGCTCGTTGTAGAGGCGGATGGCGTCTCTCAGGACATCGTTGAGAGAAGCCGCGACTGGCCGCGCTTCGGGCAGCCGGGCGAAGCGCGAGAACTCTTCGACCATTCGCTGAAGCGCGCTCACTTCGCGGACTATCGTCGAAGTGCCTTCGGTAAGCACGCGTTCGAAGCGGGTCTCGCCGCGGGCTATCATCTCGCGGTTGTAACTTCGCATTATGCGCTCGGCTGAAAGCTGAATGGGGGTGAGAGGATTCTTTATCTCATGAGCCATGCGGCGGGCGACCTCGCCCCAGGCCGCCGCGCGCTCGGCCTGAATCAGATCGGTCAGGTCTTCTATAACTATCACCCATCCGCTGATCGCGCCCTCCGAGTTGCGCAAAGCGATGGCCGTCGTCGCAGTCTGAAGCGAGCTCCCATCGGGGCGGTGCAACTCGATCTCCGATTGAGCTATCTCGCTCCGTCGCGCCCGCCTGAGCAGCGACAGCAGACTTTCTCCCTGCACGCCCCTGACTACCTGCGTGATTGGCGATCGAGTCTCAGGCCGCGCCTTGAGGCCGAGCATCCCTGTGGCGGCGCGGTTGATCGTGGCTATGCCCGCGTTTTCATCCATAGAGATGACCCCCGTCGAAAGAGATTCGAGAATGGTTTCGATATAAAGGCGGCGGTCATCGAGCGCCTGATTAGTAAGACGCAGATCGCTTGCTGCGCGTTCGAGGCTCAATCGATTTTCGTCGAGTTGAGCGGCCATGAGGTTGAACGAATTTACCAGCGCCACTATCTCATCTTCAGCCGGTGCATGGACTCGATGAGTGAAATCGCCGCTGGCCACTTTTTGAGTCGCTTCGGCCAATGCCTGTATCGGCACGGTTATGCTGCGCGCCACATAAAGCGCCAGCCAGCTTGCCGAAAAAATCAGCAGCAACGTCACTGCCCCCAGCAGCAAAATGTAGGTCGTCTTGATGCCTTTGATTTTTCCCAGCAGATTATGAAAGTTGGCGTGCTGCTCATCGATGCTCGCGGCCAGGCGCGTAAGTTCGGCGGGAAACTCGCGGGCGACTACCACCGAACGCGAATTCTGCTCCGCGTCCGTCATCCTCACGGCGGCGATTACATAGATTCTGTCCGACCCTTCGATCCTGATGCGAGTCGTAAAGGGTTCCGGCCCTTCCCTGACCTTTTGCTCGGCTGTTTTGAAAGCAGCGATCATTTCATGGGTGAGGCTCGCGTTTTCGCTTTGAACTGTAAACTGACCACTCTGGTCACTGATTCGGGCAAGCGCCAGGCTGTGCTGAGTCATTTCCAGTCGGAGGATTTCATCGAAGACGGCTCTGTCGAGTTTGCTCTGATGACCGAGCAGCGCCGAACGGGCTACGGCGCGAGCTATCCTTGCGACTTCGGATTCTTCTTTCCTGAAGTAGCTCTCTTCTATCTCCTTCGCGTTATCGACTATCTGGCTGGCAGGATCGGCGAACCATCTATCGACGCTGCGGTTGAGCAGGCCGAAGGCGAAAAAGAACAGCAGGAGGGTCGGAAGCAGAGACAAACCGATGGCGTAGCTTACCAGCCTGGCCTTGAATTTCGATCCCAGCCTGCCCGCCCGCCGCTCCTGAATCAGCTTGAGCACGTGCCGCATCAGCACGAACAGCACGGTGATGAAGGCAAGGAAGTTGAGCGCCGACAGCGCGTAGAACAAAAGGGCTTCGGCAGGCGTGCCGGGGCTGAAGAACGGCTTGAGGTTGAACCCGCTCTGGGCGACCAGCAGCAGCATCAACACGATGACCACTATCGAAAGCGCGATGACGGTCGCAAACCTGCCGCGCGAGCGCGCCGGTTTTTCGCTCGTATCCTTCAAGAGATTTATGCCTCCGCGCCTGATTATACTCGCCCTCTGGAAGAGGGATAAATCGCAATCAGAGTATTTCGCGCTCGTTGCCCACCCTCCGGGTCACTCGCTCGCGGTCGAGGTATTCCAGAAGCGGGATCGCGTGCTTGCGTGTCAGTCCCCCGGTGATTTCCTTGAACACCGCCACATCCATTCGCGCGCTGACTGCCTTTCGATTGCGCACCCTCTCCTTCAAATCTTCCAGCGCATCAGTGTGAAAAACCATGTCGGCGATCCTGATGACTTTCCTCTCCGCAGAAAGCAAATTATAAAGCTTGCGCGCAAGGTCTGCACTTACGCCGACTCCGCTCGCAGTTTCTTCGAGAGTCGAAGCCTGGAGCCCTGCGACCCTGAAAGCGGTTTCCAGAGCCTCTTTCGCTTTCATGTTCGAATCGCTCAACGCCGGGCGGTGAGACGCAAGACGGAGAGCGTCGCGCTCGGCGGAAACCTTTCCTTCATCAATGAGGCGGGCGATCACCGCGCGAAAAACCTCCACCCGCGTGTCGCCGAAAACCCGCTCGCGCACTTCTTCCCGGCTCATTCCCAAAGACAACGGCTCGCGCCGGTGATGCTCTTCGAGCATCGATAACACCTCTGCTGAGAGAGACCGCGCGGTTATGGAACTTATGAGCATCAGCGGCGCGCTTGAGACTTCCATCGCCCGGCCTGATTTTGTAAGATCGCTCGACAACTCGGCTATTTGCTCGTCTGTAGCTCCGGTTCGCGCCGCAATTTCTGCTGCGGTCATCGCCCGCGCGCCCGACATTTCAATAAAGATCGCCGCCTGCTCCGTGAAATTCGCTGCTTCGAGTCGTTCGAGAGTTTTTTCAGCTTCCCTGTCGCTGGCCCGATGTTTTTCCGGCAGCGCATCGATTATGACGCCTCCACCGATAGTCACCTGCGGCGAGTAACTGCGAATGATGAAGCGGTCTCCCGCCAGCGCAGTCAACGGCTCTTCGAGTCGGAGTTGAACCATTCGGCTTCCTCCCGGCTCAAGCGACTGTTCGGCTTCGCCTGCGCCGAGAAGGACGACGCGGGCCATCACTTCGGCGGTTCCGTGATGAAAGCGCACTCTCGCTCTCTGAGTCAGAGGTCTCGTCGCGCCTGCAAGCAGTTCGAGCCGGGCATCGATCATCGAAGTCGGGCGCAGTCTCCCGGCAGGCGCGAGCACTGCCCCGCGCTCGACCTCATCGAGGCTCGCTCCCTGAAGGTTGACCGCAGTGCGCTGGCCCGCAAGCGCGATCTCGGTGTCGAGACCATGCACCTGAAGATTTCGCACGCGCGCTCGGAGCCCGCTGGGCAGGACTTCGAGTTCATCGCCGACGCGGATTTCACCGGCTATCAGTGTTCCGGTAGCGACCGTGCCGAATCCCTTGATCGAAAAAGCGCGGTCTACGGGAAGTCGAGGGATGGCTGCTGTAGTCTTGCTTTGAATCGAAGATGCAAGAGACACGAGAGCGTCTTTGAGTTGATCGATTCCCGCGCCGGTTCGAGAGCTTAAAGGGATGATGGGCGCTCCTTCGAGGAATGATCCCTTCACATAATCTTCGACTTCGGCCAGCGCCAGTTCGAGCAACTCATCATCGACGAGATCGGATTTTGTGAGCGCGATGAGTCCCGACTTGACGCGAAGCAGGCGGCAGATGTCGAAGTGCTCGCGGGTCTGAGGCATGATGGATTCGTCGGCTGCGACCACAAGCATCACAAGGTCCAGTCCATGCGCTCCCGCAAGCATGTTTTTGACGAATCGCTCGTGGCCCGGCACGTCTACGAATCCGAAACGGAAATCTCCGATGGACAGATCGGCAAAGCCTATATCGATTGTGATTCCGCGCTGTTTTTCTTCCTTGAGCCGGTCGGCATCGATTCCTGTAAGCGCCTTGACCAGCGCGGTCTTTCCGTGATCGATATGCCCGGCTGTCCCGACGATTATGTTTTTCATTTCTGTTCCGTCGCCCGCTTTATGCGCTCGATGATATCGGTTGTCGAAGAGCCTTCGATGTAAGAGAGCGACAGCACGCGCCCGCCGGCTGCTTCGACTTCTTCGCGCCCGACTATCTGATCTACAGGCCAGTCGCCGCCTTTGACCAGCACATCAGGCAGCAGAGCGGCTATGATTCGTTGAGGAGTTTCCTCATCGAAGACGGTGACGTAATCGACTGACTGGAGGCCGCTGATGATTTCCGCCCTCTCGCTCTCAGAAAGAATGGGGCGGCTCTGGCCTTTGAGCGCGCGGACAGAGCGATCGCTGTTGAGCGCGACTATCAGCGCATCGCCCAGCGCGCGGGCCTGCGCGAGATAGCGCGTGTGTCCGGTGTGCAGAAGATCGAAGCAACCGTTGGTGAAAACCACAGTCTTCCCTTCAGCGCGCATCCTCTCCCGCGCCGCGATCAGAGTTTCAAGGTCGAGAATCTTTTTCGTCAATATACTCCTCTGGTGGACGATTTGTTTTTCTCTGTCACCCGGCGGGCGGGCGGATTCTCAGGCGTCCCGGCTCTGCAGTGATGATCGCGCCGGATAGCAGTTCTTCCGCGTGAAGTTCTAACACACGCAGGCAAATCGCTGCCTGTTGTCTGGCCGCGAAATTCACAAGACGAAGGATGCCGCAATGAGGCGTGCCATAGACGATGGCAAGCTCGCCGAAATCTTCATCCAGAGTCACAAGAATGCGGGCTTCGTCATAGGCTCGCGCAAGTATCTCCGTGTCGCCGGGGTCTTCAGGCCAATCACCAGACCACGCTACGTCGTGCCCGGCCTTCTCGATATCCTTGCGCGCTCCTCCCTATACACAGGTGTCGAGAAGAATTTTCATGAGCCGAACTACACGAAAAGAGGCTCGACCCGTTCATGGCCAACCATTCTGCGGGCATAGACCAGACAAGCCTGAATGTCCTCTGACTCCAGCCAGGGGTAGCCTTCCAGTATGATTTCGGGCGAATCTCCTGCGGCAAGCATGCCGAGCACATGTTCTACAGCGAGCCTGCGCCCCCGAATGATTGGCTTGCCCCCGAATATCAGAGGGTTCACGGTTATTCGTTCAAGCAGTTTTGATTCTTCCATAGTGCCATTCTCGATTTCAGGTTTTCGTTTGGTCGGCTGCTCAGACGCCTGACCATCGCTGCTTTTCATGATTACAGTTTCATTTATATCACACCATCACGCAGTAAGGGCAGGCGGCGAGTTTATCGAACCTCGCAGGTCTTTGATCGT
>CAZPQE010000222.1:0-10372 GCA_964588615.1 uncultured Clostridia bacterium
TTATAGCACTTTATTCGACCGCCGATTCATCGATAAACGCTTCATTGGTAATGCCTCAGTCAGGGAAAACCTGAGAGACCCTCTTCTCTCATTAACACTCTGCTTTAGCTGGGTGACCAGCAGCGATCACATCTCTCCAACCGTTTCAACGGTTTCCAGAAAACGGTTAAAACCGTTGGGGAGACATTAACTCCTTCGGTCACCTTGATGAATCGAGGTGTTAATGAGAGAGGGCGGCTTTCCTCCCATAGCTGAAGCATTACTTTCATTGCTGCGCGCAAAAACGAAAAAGCCGAGCCGTGAGACTCAGCCTTTCACTTCGATCCACCTGTGCTTGAATCAATTCAGAATCTCGACTCCCGTCGCGGTCATCTGAATTATTTCCTGCGGCCCTTTGATCTTCGCGGGGTCTTGTTTCCCGCCCGATTCCTGAGCGATGTGTTTCGCATGATCTTCGCTGATGGTCTTCTTTTCGACCACGCCTTCGAGTATGACCTTTCTGCCCGAAGCGTCTTTAGGCACGAAGAAGCCATAGTCTTTGAATTTGACTCTCATCTCCTGCCTGCCGTCGGTGACGACCAGCCAGCAACCCTTTTCCTGGCAAACGTCGGTTATCTCACCTTCGATTTTTATGGTCTTGCCGGAAAGCTTTTCGACATCCCTAAGCGCGTCTTTGAGCGAAACCGTTTTGGCGTCGGTGAACGCCGCGCCAAAATGCTGGGATTTCTGAGCGGCAACGGCGAAGGCCATCGCGCAGAGAACCAATACTGCTGAGAACGAATGAATTTTGCGTATCATCCCTTTCCCTCCAATTATGATTTTGAACGGAGGGATTATATTCATCCGCTCTACATCTCTACAAGGAGTGTGAATGCTGATTGTAGATTGGGGGTGCAATTAAAAGTGAGACTCAGGGTTGCAGTACCCCGCCGAGACCTTTTGAGACTTTTGCCAGTCTGGTTATTACCTGGTTGCGAAGCAGCAGGATCTCAACAATTGCGGTGAGCCTTCGAAGGCAGCCGGCCACAAGCAAACAAAGGCTCCCAAGCGAAGACCGGAAATCAAACGAGAGTCGCCTCGTCCAGTCGGTTCATTCCGTCATAGCTGTAACTGGTCTCTCTCTGCGGGCTAATTCTCCCAGCGGCAGTTGGGGGATAATTCAATTCCAACACAGAAGTGGACTCCTCCATTGATTTCCATCGGGGGTATCCATCTGAAAAATGAGCCTCGTTAGTTAGGCTGGGTTTGCAAGCACCCTCAACTTCCGTCGCGGGATGTAGCAGCAGAAACTAACCGACTTTTGAAAACCCCAACCAACAGGGCATGCAGGATGCCTGCATGCCTGCGCTTCCGGCCGCATCTTCTGGACAATCACTCGACGCGGTTGATAAAATCTGCCGCTTTGAGAATGGCCGAAACAGGCGACCGACAGACACCATCGACTGAAAGCGGCAGGGCCGTCAGTTTCACCGAGCCTTCCGAGGTCGAGCGTCGCGTCCGGCGAAACATAGTCTTCGTCATCGTCATCGCGGCAACCGTCTCGGCAGTCCTGGCCCGGCGGAGTTTTACCTTGGGTCTTGCGCTCGGCGGCGCGTTGGCGCTCCTCAACTTCAAGTGGCTGCACGCTTCACTGCGCGCCATATTCGAAGAGGGAGACCACCGTCCCCCGCCGGGCGCGGCCATGAAATTCATCTTCCGGTGGATTATCATCGGCGCGGTCGTCTACGTCGCAGCGAGCACGGGCTATTTCAATCCGATAGCCATCATCGCCGGGCTGTTTGCGCCCGCATTTGCGGCGATGATCGAAGCCGGTTATGTTACCTGTAAAATGCTATCTCAGGATCACGGAGAACGATAAAGAATGTCGATGATGATGCTGGCATTGATGGAAGGAGCGGAGCATGCTGAAGGCGCTGCCGAGGGCACGCACGATGTTCCAGTGATTGTCGAATTGTTCAACCGGGCCCTAGGCCCGCCGGTCAAAGCCGTCCTTCCTTCGATCTACAATCTGCTCGGCCTCACCTGGCACGAACCCGCTCCGGGCGAGTTGATAATTCCCGCGCACGTCGTCTGGGCCATCATGCTGATGGTCATCTGCACGGCGGGCGTGCTGCTCCTGCGCGGCAAGCTCTCGGTTGATCGCCCGTCGAAAGGACAACAGCTTCTCGAAATCGTCGTCGAGCAGATTCGCAGCCTGCTCGATCAGGTCGTCGGCCCCTACGGTCGCCGCTACGTGCCGGTGGTCGGCTCGTTCGCCGTGTTCATCCTCATAGGCAATCTGATGGGCCTCGTTCCCGGACTCGGAGCGCCTACAGAGAGCATCAACGTGACCGGCGCTCTGGGCATCACTTCGTTTTTATATTACATAACTACGGGTTTCCGTCAGCAGGGGATAAAATATCTCAAGCACTTCACCGGGGGCTTGACCGGCGCGATGCTTCCGACTCTCGGAATACTGATCTTCGTCGTCGAGATAATTTCAAACAGCGTGCGGCCTGTGACACTCTCGCTCCGACTTTATGTGAATATGTTCGCCGATCATCAGATCGCCGGGGTGTTTTTGAAGCTGTCGCCCTGGCTGATTCCGATATTCACCATTGTGCTGGGGGTGTTCGTGGCATTCGTTCAGACCTTCATATTCATCATGCTCTCGATGGTTTATTTGTCCGAGACAGTGCCTCACGAAGAGCACGACCACGAGGAGCACACGCACGAGGCGATGGCCGAGGCGCATTAGTTCGTAAAACGTAAAACGTAATGCGCAATGCGTTATGCCTGACTTCGTTTCAATCGTTGACGATATCGAGACGGTTACGTTTTACGTTTTGGTTCTCATTCGTACCCTGAGTCGAAGAGGGTTGGCGGCGAAGCGATTTCATAAGATACTCATACACGCGCTGCCGGAGCCTTGCAGCAGGAGGGGCAAGCGTATACCGGGCGTTGTGGAAATAATACCGCGCCGAGCTTCCGACGCTTCTTTCAGTCGATAACCCGCAGACGCGAGTCTGCATCTCGCAGCGAAGGCTGCAAAGGAAAACACCAATGATAAAAGCGAAACTGATTCTCTGTTCGGTCCTTGTGACGCTGGTGGGCGCTGCCGTAGCGGTGGCGCAGGAAACCGGCGGATCAGGCGGAGGCTCGACCTTCTGGGTCATCCCCAATCTTCACATCTTTGCCGTAGCCATCGCGGCCTTCGGCGGAGCCATCGGCGACAGCCGCGCGATAGCCGCAGCCTGCGAAGGGACGGCGCGCAATCCGGCAGCGGGCGGTCGCATATTCACGATGCTGCTTCTGGGCCTTGCGCTGATCGAAACGCTGGTGCTGTTTACGTTCCTCACGCTGTTCATCAAATAGGCGTAAGGCGCAACGATCACACATCGAAATGGGAGGCCGAAGGGCAATGGCATTAAGAAAAAGGGCACAGGCTTTAGCCTGCGGGCTCGTAAATCAAGCAGCCTGAAGGCTGATCTCTAAACCTTCATCGCCGATTTAATGCCTTTGGGCCGAAGGGTCTCCCATTTCTGAATTCAGAAATATGGATAAAAATCCAGAAATTCATATTATCTCTCCTCTCACCCTCGAAAGAGTTCTTCCAAGACCTGAAATAAATGCTATAATGACGCGCTTTGCACGCCGGGTGAGAAGCAGGCGGTCACAGGAATGCCGTTTGCTGAATATGGCCCGGACTTTCATCAGCAACACACTTGTATCGGGCGATAGATAGCAATTATAGTTTCCCAACGCAGCAACTGTTCTATTCCGGTTCTTAGCTCTTTGTAAGGTCTAAGCATTGAGGTCCCATCAGCTAGATAGCAGGGCCTTGAGTCAACACCGGCTCCGATATGGATCGATATCACCGCTCAGGAAAATGGGGACTTGACTACAGCATTCGATTGCCACAGGCATAATGCTGCTGTGAATCCTATTCGTCACATGCTCAAATTGCGGCAAAAAAGTTCTAACCACCTGCTTGGGCGCAACAGTCGGATGCGCTGGCAGGAGAATTTGTCAGTGTGGGGGTTTCATAACCAGCCCGACTCGCAGTTTCCCGTCAAGCGATACTTGCAGCCGGGTTTGAATTTCACCGTGAGTCGTTAGGCGAAGACTCACTATGAGGAGATGACTATGACCAAAGGAGGTCTCACCTTGGACAAGAAACTGGGGTTTTCTTTCAAGCGACGCTTTCAATCGTTAGGAAGCGTTTTCATGTTGTTGATTCTCTCTTTGAGCCCGCTCAGTTCGGCATTGGCTCAGGAGACAACAGGCTCCATAGAGGGCACGATTCGTGATTCTCAGGGCAACGTCGTCGGAAGCGTTCAGGTGACGATTGCCGGCAAAGCCAGCACATTGGGCGCCCGCCTGGACGCCTCTATCGGGTTCAAACGCACGATCAGCGCTGATGACAACGGTTTCTTCCGTGCGCCGCAAGTTCCGCCAGGCTTCTACACCATAACCACTGAGCCGGCCAAAGGGTTTGGCGCTGCGACCATAAACAACGTAGAAGTCGTTCTCGGAAAAACCACCCCGGTCAACATTACGCTCAAAGCCGGAAACATCGAAGAGCAGGTTACGGTTACGAGCGATACGGTAACGATTGACCCGACCGACAACAAGATTCAGACGAATATAACCAGCCAGATTGCGGAATTGCTGCCTAAGACCGGCGGATTTTCGAGTCTGCTGAAGATCGCTCCGTCAACCCGCCCCGAAGCGTTAAATGGCGGCTTCCAGGTCGACGGCGCTTCAGGTTCGGAGAATACATTCATCCTCGACGGCCAGGAAGTGACTCACTTCCGCACCGGCGTTCTGAGGGCCAACGACAATCTGCCTTTCAGTGTGGTGCAGGAGACGCAGGTCAAGAGCTCGGGATTTGAGGCTGAATACGGCGGCGCGACCGGCGGAGTGATCAACGTCGTGACCAAAGGCGGGACCAACGACTGGCACGGCGAGTTCGGTTCAGCTTTTCAGCCGAGCGGATTGCAGTCCGAGCCGCGTCCCTTCCTGCGCAACTTCAGGACGGGTAGCGCCACAGCAAATCCCCCGACCTTCCTCGACATTCCCGAATACATCCAGCCGCGCAAGGATAAAGGAACGACCTACCTGCCGATAGCCAGCCTCGGCGGCCCGATTATCAAGGATCGAGTCTGGTTCTTTGCCAGCTATTCTCCGCAAATCGAGAATGTTCACCGGACGCTGGATTATATCTCGTCCGACCCGCGCGGGAGATTCACATCCGAGTCTTTGACCTACGATTTCCAGCGGGTGAGGGAGTTCTCTGTCGGACGGATCGGCGCGGCATTGACCGATGAGATCAATGTCACGGGCCGATTTATTTGGTCTCCGATTCACGATGAGGGCGCGCTGCCGGGGTTCGGCGAAACCACGGCCACGCCTCAACAAGCCCTCATCGGCGGTCAGGTGCTGCGCGGCCCCGCCTTCCTGGGACAGCAGGGCGGTCGTCAAAACTCCAACAACATAACCGGTTCTGTTGTATGGACTCCTACCAGCCACCTTGTCTTCAACGCGCGCGGCGGTCGCACCTTCCTTAACGAGAAGCTGGGTTCCTACGGGATTCCGCGCACAATACGCTATGTTTGCAGCGGGGCCAGCAGTTCTTCTGTCGCCGCCGCCGCCGGCTGCGTTCCCGGACAGCAGAACTTCGGCAGCAACTTCCAGGTTGATTTCGACGTCTCGACGCGCAAGACCTTCGACGTAGACGCCAGCTATCTGGTGAGCGACCTTGCCGGACGGCATCAGTTCAAGGGCGGTTACCAGTACAACGGTCTCTCCAACACAACCAATCAGGGCTATCCCGAGATTGGCATCCTGACTATGGTATGGGGCACACAGACGATTGCGAACCAGACCGGACAGGCTCCGGCTCCGGGCGCTGTCGGTGTGGGCATACTGCAGCGATTTGGAACTGTCGGCGAAGCGAGCAGCGCCAACCAGGCGATATTCATTCAGGATAGTTGGCAGCCTATCTCCCGATTGTCGATCAATGTCGGCATTCGTCTTGAAAGAGAAGATGTCCCGAGCTTCAGTCCGCCGAACCCTGGCATCGAGTTCGGCTGGGGATCGAAGCCTGCGCCGCGACTCGGCGTAGCGTTCGACCCCACCGGCAGCGGCAAGACGAAGCTGTTTGCCAGCTATGGGTTGTTCTATGATCGCTTCAAGTATGAATTGCCGCGCGGTTCGTTCGGCGGCGATTTCTTCCGCCGCGATTACTTTGACCTGTTCCCCAACGATCGGTGGAACACCATCACTCTCAGGGATGTCATAGGCAACTTCAGCGACCCGCTGGGCGGCGGAGGCTGTGAGAGCGACAATCCCAATGTTCGCATAGCTCCGGGCGCACGTTCCCGTTGCCAGTTCGACTTCCGCATTCCGTCGAACCTGATCGGTGGCGATCTTTTCGCCAGCGGCAACGTCGATCCGGACCTCAAGGCCGCGCGCCAGTACGAATTCACAATCGGCGGCGAGCACGAACTGGGGCGCGGCTTCCTGGTCAGGGGCCGCTTTACGCGCAAGATACTGCTTCGGGCAATCGAGGATGTCGGCCTTCCGACAGCCACCGGCAGCGAGGCTTATATCATCGGCAATCCGGGCATGGGGCTGGTCGCTGAGATAGGAAGGCAGCTTGGCTTCCCGACTCCCAAGGCCACCCGCAGGTACAATGCGTTTGAAGTCCAACTCGACAAGCGATTCTCGAACAACTACTTCTTCAACGCGAGCTACACCTACAGTCGGCTGTGGGGCAACTACTCCGGCCTGGCCAGCTCGCTCGAATTCGGGCGCGTCAGCCCGAACGTGAGCCGGTTGTTCGACCTGCCGTTCCAGCCTTTCAATCTCAACGGCGAGTCAATCGAAGGCCTCCTACCTACGGATCGCCCGCATGTGTTCAAGTTCTACGGCGCTTATGAGGCGAAGTGGAGCGGCAAGAACACGACCGAGTTCTCGACCTTCACCACGGCCCAATCGGGTACGCCGTTGACGAGCGTAATCACGCTCTACAACCTCAACCCGACTGTAGTCGACAGGTTGGGAGACCTGGGACGCACTGAAATATTTACCCAGACCGATTTCGCTGTCCGTCACAAGATTCGCCTCGGCAGCAATGAGCGGTTCACGCTGGTCGCTGAGATGGACATCCTGAATCTGTTCAACGAAAACAGGGAATTACAACGCGCGACGACCATCAGCCCCAACAACATCACCGGCGGAAACCTGGTTGCGTTCGGGTGCGCGGCCTGCGGAGGCGGCGAAGTAGCCACCATCAATCAGATATTCAGCGGCGGCATCAGGGATGCAGTGCTCGGTTTCATCAATGATCCCGCGCGACCTGACCGCCGGCAGAGTACCTTTAACAAAACCAACGGATTCCAGGGTCCTCGTGTAGTGACCTTTGGATTCCGCCTGACCTTCTGATAACCTAACTCCGAATGGAGTTCCAACTCAAAAGCCCATACGGACGGGTCCGTATGGGCTTTTCACATCGGAGGAAAAGGGGTGAGACTTCATTCTCAGCCTGCTTTTTTCGCGCCTTCCTTCTCTCGCAACTGCCTGATCAGTTCCCTGATCTTTTCAGCATCCGCTGCGCCCGGCTCCGTTTTCAGCGTCAGTTCCAATTCGTCGGCGGCTTCCCGATAACGCTTCTGATCCATATAGAGTCCGGCCAGTTGACGATGAACCTCGCCGGATTTGCTGTTAGTCAGAGCATTCGCTCGCTTGAAAGCGGCCTCGGCCTGGTCAAAACTCGAATCTCTTCTGAGCGCCCTCCCCAGCCAGAGATAGGCATTGGCTGACTTGCCGTAAAGCGTCGTCGCGCGCCTGAGATTCTCTATCGATTCGGCATTCATTCCAAGATGATACTGCGTCCAGCCCAGGCCGAAGACGCTGGAAAAGCTGTTCGGATTGATTTCGACCGCTCTGGTCAAAAGTATGCGACCGGCTTCCAGGTAAGCGGGTTTTCCGACGCCGCGCACAGCGTATTCAGACCCGAGTCGATCCAGCGCGAGATAATAATCAGGAAAGATTTCAAGAGACCGCTTCAGACTTTCCAGGCCCTCCTGCTCCTTCTTCTCTCGAAGGTATTTTACGCCTTCTTCATACAGCTTCCTGGCCGCAGGCGGCACTTCCTGCGCAAAAACGACACCTGGAGCCATGGCGAAAGGTCCAGTATATATTCGCTCATCGACTTTCAAAGCGATCTCGACATGCTGGGTGTCGGAGCCGCTGCCTCTGGTGGCCGATACGCTCGCCAGGGTGACTTCCTGCGATTGCTCCTGATAGTCAGTGCCGTAGGGCCGCACCTTGATTATATAGCGCCCATCTACGAGTCCAGTGAATGTGAATCGCCCCTGAGAGTCCGTTTTTGCCTGGCGCAGAGTAGTGTTGACTTCATCGAGCAATTCGACATACACATTGGACACGGGCTTGCGCGATTCTCCGAATACAGTCCCGTAGATTATGTTTCTTCCCTGCAGAGCGGCAGCGACGACTATCGCGGAGAGCGCATACTCATTGACCATTGATAACGCGCCGGGAGCGACGGCCAGCGCGATTGCCAAACTCAAAACCCGACGAGTGTGCTTTTTCATCTGCATATCCTTCCTCCAACGCAGGCTGATGAGAGACAACTTCACCGATGCAACCCTATACCGGCAGGTCTTGTTTGCGCCAGATTCAAAAAAGTCGCGCCGAAGCGCTCCGACTTCGCGCTCCTTTCAACGGCGCGTGTCGACCTTCATTTCGTTTCGCTTCTCCCGCGTCCTGTTGGGCATTAACATAGCGCGCTTACAGCGTATATTTCAACAGCCTGAACGCCGCGACTCCATAGTTGCAAGGCAATCATCGCTGGTCTATCCTGAAGGTCATGACTGACCGTCCGCGTTACTCGCTGGTCATTCCGGCTTATAACGAAGAGGCCTATTTGCCCCGGCTCCTCGACTCTGTCGACAAGGCGCGAAGTCGCTACACCAGCGGGGCCGACTCTGTTGAAATCATCGTGGCCGACAACGCTTCGACCGACCGCACCGCCCTGATAGCCGTCGAACGCGGTTGCACAGTCGTCAGCGTCCAGAAGCGCGTCATAGCGGCGACCCGCAACGGAGGCGCATCCAGAGCCAGCGGAGAATTGCTCTGTTTCGTGGACGCCGATTCGCGCATTCACCCGGAGACATTCAACGCGATTGATCGCGCTGTGGATTCGGGCAAGGTCGTCGCCGGAGCCACAGGAGTCACGCTTGAAAGATGGTCGCTCGGTCTGGCCGCGACCTATGCGATGATGATGGCGATGGTCATCCCTTTGCGAATGGATACCGGCGTCGTCTTCTGCCGCAGAGAAGACTTCATCAACATCGGCGGCTACAACGAGGATCGAATGTTCGCCGAAGATGTGCAGTTTCTATGGGACTTGAAGAAACTGGGTCACGCACGCAAACAACGACTGGTCCGCGTCACTTCGGCCAGAGCAATTGCCTCGACACGCAAGTTCGACAAGTATGGCGAATGGCATTATTTCACCCAGATATTCCGGCTGGGATTTCTGATGTTTCGCAATCCCAGGGCTACGACCGACTTCGCTCAGAAATACTGGTACGGCGATGATCGCTAGAGACAGGAGACGAGATTATGAACGCATTCAAAGACAGCATGATCGAACTCATAACCGAGACCTCGACAAATTTGCCGCCCGATGTGCGACACGCCATGGCGCGCGCTTCAGGCGCGGAAGACCCGGCTTCGCAATCAGGCAGGGCGCTTGCCGTCATCGCAACCAACATCGATATGGCCTCAGACCACGAAGGTCCGATATGTCAGGACACCGGCATGCCGACCTTCGAGATCAAAACTCCGGTCGGCGCAAATCAGATCGTGATGAAGCGCGAAATTCATGAGGCCATCTCGGAAGCCACGCGACGCGGGAAGCTGCGCCCAAACTCAGTCGATTCGATCACCGGCGCAAACTCAGGTGACAACCTCGGAGCGGGCACTCCCGTGCTTCACTTCGAGCAGTGGGAAAACGATGACGAGATCGAAATCAAACTGCTGCTCAAGGGCGGAGGGTGTGAAAACAAAAACATTCAGTACGCGCTTCCCACGGAGCTTCCTTATCTGGGGCGCGCGGGCCGCGATCTTGACGGCGTGCGCAAGTGCATACTTCACGCCGTGTGGCAGGCTCAGGGACAGGGTTGCAGCGCGGGCGCAATCGGAGTGTGCATAGGCGGCGACCGCACTTCAGGCTATCAACACGCCAAAGAACAACTCTTCCGCCTGCTCGACGATGTGAACGCGGATCAGAAACTCGCAGCCCTGGAAGATTACATAATGAAGGCGGCAAACACGCTTTCCATAGGCACGATGGGATTCG
>CAZPQE010000223.1:0-10323 GCA_964588615.1 uncultured Clostridia bacterium
CTTTTTGTGGTCTGTTTGTGCCTCATTTTATCGCATTTTGCCTGGGTTTTTGCACGATTTTTCCATTTTGCAAAAGTTCAGTGAAGATTCAAGGCAATCTGCCGATGACCGACGAAAGGAAGCGCACTCTTTCGATTAACCGGCCTGACAGCGTCGATGTGGTTTTTGCTCAGGGTGCGTTGACAGCCACAGGAGGACACCAGATCTCTTTAACCGAGATGTTTCTACAATCTAAGGAATGTTGCCCTGGTCATACGATGGAGAGCTTGAAGGATTATCGCTACTACACGATTGACTCGGAGGCCGAGATGGAGAAGAAGTAGCCGCTCCTTCTCAGTAATCGCCCCGATTTCATCAAAACATTCCTGTGGTCATCGGATGAATTCGAGAAGCGAAAGGACGACTCCGCCTATGGGTTTAGGAAGGCGCTCGATCCGCGCATTTTGCAAAAGATTGTTGCGAAAGCTCGCGCCAATAATCTTCGGGTATCTGCGCATGTGACGACCGCCGCTGATTTTCACAATGCCGTAGCAGCAGGCGTTGATGAGATCGCGCATCTTCCCTATCTGGGCGCGACGCCTATAGCAGTAGAGGACGCCAAACTGGCCGCGAGGCGCGGAGTTGTGGTCATCACGACCGGTGCGCTCCCTCAGAGCCTTCCTCCCTTTGTACTACCTAAGCAGGAACTCCCGCAGGTTCTCAAGACACAGATGGCAAACCTGAAGTTGCTGCGCGAAGGCGACGTGCAGCTTGCCATCGGCAGCGACAACGTGAGCGATTCATCTTTACGGGAGATTGAATATCTTCAGAAACTGAGCGTGTTCGACAACCTGACTCTGCTCAGGATGTGGACTGAGACGACGGCGAAGACTATCTTTCCCGGTCGAAAGATCGGCGCGATCAAGGAAGGTTACGAAGCGAGTTTTCTGGCATTGGAAGGAAATCCACTTGAAGACCTTCAGAATGTGCGCAGGATCAAGTTGCGATTCAAGCAGGGAGTTCTCCTCGAACCATAAAACGCAGAATGCCTGATCGAGACCTGAAGACGGTTAGAGTCGAGGCGGTCCTCGCGCGGCTTGCCGCGACTGGAGGCCAATGGGTGTCGAGAGATCAACGCGAATCAGACGCGGATGAACACCGATGCAAAGGATTTACACTGATCTGACCCGTGACTATCTGTCGCATCCGCCTCGATCCGTGTCTGATTCCAGCATTCCTCGCCCGGTCGCTGATTAAGAAGTCTCATCGCTAGAAAGGTGACTCCAGCAATCGCGTCACTTCCATGATCGCTTTGCTCATCCGCTCATCGAACGAGCCGGAAAGAATCACTGCCGGAAGACGGCGGGCTGCAATCTCGCTGAGAAATTTTCCATGAAACCACTCACGCCACTCACGCGAATCGCGCGTGCCGTCATCGACCCATGCGATATCGATGTCGCACAGAAAATGAAGATCGTATCTCCGACGACGAGCCATCTCTAAAATCTTTTCTTGCGGCTTCCCGAAATATCGCTCAGTCCAGATCGAAGTCGTCATCTGATCGGTGTCGCAAAATAATACCCTATTTGCTCTCTCGGCCATCTCGTCTTCAAGCCGCCCCTGACCTTCGGCTATCAGAATCATATCGTCCCACTCGCACACCCAGTTCTTTGGCTCAAGATAGGCGCGCGCGAATTCGGGAACCCATGCGGTCTCAAAATGCTCGGCGAGCGATTGAGCGAGAGTCGTCTTGCCCGTAGATTCGGCCCCGACGAGACACACTCGCCGGACGAAGTGAGGCCGCGCGATGGAAGGCATGAACTCCCAGTGCGCGGCGGGGTTTTCCCGAATCAAAGAGGCCGACACTGGAACCTGTTTTCTTTTCCTGTCGACGAGTATGTTCTCGGCTCCGAGCCTGCGAGCAAGCTCGCCGCCATAATCTTCGCTCGAAAAAACGAAGTCTGGCCCCGATGGATAAACTTTTCTGATGGCCGAAATCCATAAGTCCCACGCGGTCGGATCAGCGAAATCGATTCGGTGTTCTTCCGCGATATGAATTATCTCTACGTCCGCAAAGAGACGCTTAATCCACCCGACTCTCAACTCGCCAGCGACAGGCTCATTCGGTTTGGTGAATATGATGATCGTGAGTTGATCGACTCTCTGTCGGGCGAAATCGATGAGATACTGATGCCCGCGATGCACGGGCATGAATTTGCCTATGATGAGGCCGGTCGTTTTCGCTCTCTCGTGGCGTTTCATGCTCGCTGTCAAATTATCATCCGCGCGGCGGGAGGGAAAAGCCGGGAAGTGGTAGACTTGTCCCCGTGACGGAACAAGCGACAGAGCGCAAAACAGCGAGCGAGCAGGAAGCCATCGCGTTCGTATTGCGACTTGCCCGCGCCCTTCATCAATATGGTTATCCCGCCTACAGACTCGAAACCATGCTCGAAGGCATGAGCCGGAGGCTGGGACTCGAAGGGCAGTTCTTCTCGACTCCGACCTCAATGTTCGCTTCCTTCGGGCCGCAGGAAAATCAGCACACGTTTCTGATGCGAGTCGAGCCGGGCGGAACCGACCTCGGAAAACTGACTGATGTAAGCGGAGTGGTCGCGCAGGTGACTAGTGGCGCGATGACTGCGGCGCAGGGCCGGGAGCGAATCGATGAGATACTCGAAGGGCCGCCGCTCTACGGGCGAGGGCTTACGACGCTGGCCTTCGGCATCTCTTCGGCTGCCGCCTCGGTTTTTCTCGGAGGCGGCGTCAGAGAAATTTTCGTCGCCGCATCGATTGGGCTTATGATAGGTTTGCTTGCGATGGCTGCGGGCCGCTTTCCTTCGTTTGCGCGGGTGTTCGAGCCTGTGGCTGCCTTTCTGGCATCGGCCCTTGCGGTGCTGCTCGGCGCGACCCTCGGAGCGCATTCGATGTCGAACGATCTGCTGGCCGGTCTGATAGTTCTTGTGCCGGGGCTGATGCTGACGACGGCGATGACCGATCTTTCGTCTCAGCACCTCATTTCAGGCACGTCGAGCCTGACGGGCGCTTTCGTGGTTTTTCTCAAACTCGGTTTCGGGGTCGCTGTCGGCGCAAGAGTGATGACATATCTGGTAGGCCCGTCGCCTGTGGCCGCGCCTGTTCCTCTGCCCGGCTGGGCCGAGTATGTCGCGCTCATCGCGGCCCCGCTCGGCTTCACCGTGCTGCTCAGGGCGCATCAGAGAGACGCGGTGTGGATAGTCGCGGCGGGCGCGCTTGCCGTTTCAGGGAGCCGGGCGGGGGCGCAGTGGCTCGGCCCTGAGCTCGGCTTGTTTGTGGGATCGCTCACCGTAGGGATGGCCAGCAATCTTTACGCGCGACTGCTCAACCGGCCTTCTCTGGTCACGCTCGTCCCCGGCATACTGATGCTGGTTCCCGGCAGCGCGGGATTTCGTAGCATCGCCTCGATGCTCGATCAGAAAGTCGTGCCGGGAGTGGAGACCGCTTTCAAAATGGTTCTGATGGCAGTGGCGCTGGTCGCAGGAATTCTGATCTCGCGCATAATCGTGCCCTCGCGCCGCGTGGTGTGAGGGAAAGTAGGATGTACAACAGGCTGCCAGCCTGTTGACACCCTGAAAGCATGAAAACTTTGGGGACTCAGCAGGCTGGCAGCCTGCTGTACCTTTTTTGAGGAGGCGCGCCATGGAGCACTCCACGCAGGTATCTCTCATCAATCGGGTTCTGGAGTTTATCGCCAACAACACGACCGACATGGCAGAGCGAACTTTTCGCTGCCCGACGGCGGATTATTATTCGCCGGATCAACTCGAAGCGGAAAAAAAGATTCTGTTCCGTCATTACCCGCTCGTCGTGGCGCACTCGTCGGAACTCTCCGTAGCGGGCGATTTTCTCACCTGCGACCTCAATGATATGCCTGTGCTGTTAGTTCGCAGCAACGAGGGAGTGGTGAAGGCTTTCATCAACGTCTGTCGACATCGCGGAACACGGCTTGTGGCGGATGTCTGCGGGTCGGAGCGAAAGGCATTCGTCTGCTCATATCACGGCTGGACTTATGACCAGAACGGCAGCCTCATCCAGATACCCGACGAGATGGGGTTCCCGGACATGAATCGAAGAGAGTGCGGGCTGGTTCGATTGCCTGTCACCGAACAGTACGGATTTGTGTGGGTGATACCCACGCCCGGCAAGGAGATCGATATCGATCTTTACCTCGGAAGGCTTGCGCTCGATTTCGATTCCTTCGCCCTCAATACCCATCTGGTCTACAGGCCGTACACGCTCAGGAAGGCATTGAACTGGAAGCTTGCCATAGACATTTTTCTTGAGACCTATCACTTCAAGCAGGTTCACGCAAAAACGATTTACCCGATGTTCATCAACAATGTGGGGGTGTTCGAGCGGTTTTATCCTCACCTGCGGAACCTGTTTCCCAAGCGCACGATCGCCACTCTTGCCGGGACTGATCCGTCGAGGTGGAACCTCAGAGAGCATGCGAACATTCTGTATTACATCTTTCCGAACACGCTGGCGCTGGTCGAGGCGGATCACGTATCGGTCTCGCGCTTATTTCCCGACGGGACGGATCACACGAGGATTTTCGTCTCGACGCTTATCCCGGCGCAGGCGCTCGATGAAAAGGCGAGAGCGCACTGGGACAAAAACATCGAAATACTGTTTGCGGCTACGGAAGAAGACTTCGCCCGTGGAGAGTTGATCCAGCAGAGCATTCGCTCAGGAGCCAACGAAAGATTGACCTTCGGGCGCTTCGAACAATCTCTCGCTTATTTTCATGCAGCAATCGACAGCGCGCTCGGAAAGTCGTTGTGAGACAGTCACGGATTCATTATTTCCTGATAAGTCAATGGCTGGTATTTCAGTTGCGCGTGATGAATCGCGGCCTCGGCGATGTCTGAAGTGTAAGGAATGACCTTGCCGCCCGCAGTCTGCGCATCGATCAACTCTTCGATCTCCAGCTTTTGATCCGCGCCGAATATCTTCAGCAGCGCGTTTGTGAGTTTGTCCGAATCGACTTCGCCTCCTCGAAAGCGGAACCTCAATGAGCGGTCTGCATTCTGATGCAGCGAGTATTGAGCGATGGCAAACGGGCGGAGTATGTAAGTCACATCGATGTTGTTGATTAGTTTTCCGTCCGTCGAGACGAACACGACGGGCCTCCGGCCTTCGAGGTCTGCAAGCAGAGGTTTATCGTCGCGGAACTGGAGCGACGCGAAATCTCCCGTGCGATAGCGCAGCAGGGGCAGAAACGGATTGCGCCCGCCGGTGAGCGTCACTTCTCCCCGCTCTCCCGCCCCGCAGGGATTGCCGTCTGCATCGAGTATCTCGACATAAAGATCGTGCGGGAGGATTTCATAAACTCGCTCGTCCGTCCTGACTGCGATCATGCGCGTTTCGTTCATCGAGTAAGCATCGATTACAGGGCATTGGAAATGCTCTTCGAGTTCCTTCTGCCACCCTTCGAGCAGAGTCATCGCGGTCGAAACCATAGCTTTGGGCCGGGATTTGAGCGGAAGCTCGGCCAGCGCGAGAAACGAAATCGGATCGCCGGTGTAAACTTCCGGGTCGCATTCGTCGAGAAACCGGACTCTGTCTTCCGCATCGCGCCAGTCGTGCGGGTTGAGGTTCACTTTGACGTAGCCCGCCTGATCGAGATAGGACGACACCATCGCGTAAGTGAAAGTGCTGTTCTGCGCGCAGACGGTGATGATCGAAACTCTGCCGTTGCCGCCTTCGAGCGCGACTCCCCGCGTTGCGAGCGCAGCGCGGAGCGCGGGCAAATACTTCGAAGAGACTTCCGGGTGCGAGAGTATCTTTATCGGATGACCGGTCGTGCCGGTGGTGTCGTAGACGATCAAATCGTCGAGCGATTGCGAATCGGGAACGAAAGACCAGGGCTGGCGTCCGAGGTCGGAGCGGTCGAATGTCGGCAGCGAAAGAAAGTCTGAACCTCCGCGCTCTCGATAGAAAGGAACATCTTTGATGCACCACTCGGCGAAGCTCTCAAGCCAAGCGGGCCTTTCTCTCTCTCTCCACCCGCGCGGAGATGAGAGGAGTTCTTTTTCATAAGCGCGAATGCGCTCAATGGCTTCGCGCGTGATGCGGTCTCCGCACTGATGGGTGTAGCGCGGGGCCGAAGGATGCTCCCACATCCACATCAGAAGTTTTCGCCCTTCTTCGTTGAGCAGGGGAAATCGCTCTTCTATCGTCAATGGTCGATCAGGGTTCATGGCTCGTTCAAAGCGGCGACGGCTTCGATTTCTATTTTGAAATCGTAGTGGAGGTCGCGGGTCGGGATGACCGCCCGCGCAGGACGGCTGTCGCCCATCACGCGGGCATAGACCGAGTTGACCTGTCCCCACAGACTGATATCGGAAACATAGACGGTCATTTTCAGCACGCGGCTAAGATCCGAGCCTGCGGCCTTGAGTATTTCAGCGACGTTCGTGAGAGCCTGCTCGGTCTGCTCTTCGATGGAGCCTGTTCGATGCTCGCCCGCAGGAGTGATAGCCAACTGGCCTGCTACGAAGACAAGCCCGTTATGGACGACGGCCTGCGAATAGTGGCCCGCAGGCTGCGGCGCTGCGGGAGTCGATATGTATTTGATTTCGCTCATCAGTTTATCCTCTCGGAAAAGTCTGGAGTCTGAAGTCCGTCGCGCAGAAGTCATCACATGTTTTCATCCTTATCACCCCTGCTCCCCTGCTCCCTTTCACAGCTTCAAATCCGCTGTCGGCAAAAACTTCGGCGGGCGGCGAAAGCGCGTCGCCTGCTCGAAGCTGTAAGCGATGCGAATCAGGACAGGTTCGCTCCACGCGCGCCCGAAAAACGATATGCCTATGGGCAGTCCGAAAATGTAGCCCGCCGGAATGTTTATATTCGGATAGCCCGCGACGGCTGGAGGAGTCGAGCACCCGCCGCCGAAGTGATCGCCGTTTATGAGATCAGTCGGCCAGGGCGGCCCTCCCGTCGGCCCGACTATCGCGTCAAGCCGATGCTTGTTCATCACCGCATCGATTCCGAGCGCGCGCGACAATCGATGATTCTTTGCAAGAGCGGCAAGGTACGCCTTCGTTGTGAGCGGGCCTTTCTCCTGCGCCTTGATTAAAATGTCCTGCCCGAAGAAAGGCATTTCCCTGTCGCGGTTCTTTTCGTTGAATTCGATTATTTCCTTGAGCGAGCGAACGGGAGCTTTCAGGCCGAGTGAAGCGAGATAAGCATTGAGGTCGGCTTTGAACTCGTAGAGCAGCACTTCGAACTCCGAAGCGTCGAATTTGCCCGCTGTCTGGATGTTCGCAGGATCGATTATCTCAGCGCCCTCGCGCTTCATCGCTTCTATGCACTCGTTCATTGTTTTATCGACCCGTTCGGAAAAGCCGAAGAAATTTCGCGCGACTCCGATGCGCGCGCCTTTCAACCCTTTGGCATCGAGAAACCTCGTGTAGTCAGTGTGAGATTTACCGCGACTCGCGCCTGTGGCCCTGTCGCGCGGATCGATGCCTGTGAGCGCGCCGAGCAAAGCGGCGGCATCGGCCAGAGTGCGAGCCATCGGCCCTGCGGTGTCCTGACTGTGCGCGATGGGGATTATGCCTGCGCGAGAGATGAGTCCGAGAGTGGGCTTGATGCCTGCGAGCGAATTGGCATTCGACGGGCAGACGATAGAGCCGTCGGTTTCCGTTCCTACTGCGACGGCGCAGAGGTTGGCGGCGACTGCCGCGCCCGAACCTGAGCTTGAGCCGCACGGATTGCGATCAAGCGCGTAAGGATTTCGGGTCTGCCCTCCGCGCCCGCTCCATCCGCTCGTTGATTTCGATGAACGGAAATTCGCCCACTCGCTGAGGTTGGTTTTGCCGAGTATGACCGCTCCGGCTTCTCGCAGTTTTTGCGCGACGAAAGAATCGCGCGATGGCGTGGAGCCGACAAGGGCGAGCGAACCGGCGGTGGTCATCATGCGATCAGCGGTATCGATGTTGTCTTTAATGAGTACGGGTATGCCGTGCAGAGGGCCGCGCGCGCCTCCGGATTTTCGCTCCGCGTCGAGAGCGTCGGCGATGGCAATTGCGTCGGGATTGACTTCGATGACTGAATTGATCGAAGGGCCGCGTTTATCGATTTCTTCGATTCGAGCCAGGTACGCTTCAGTGATCGAGCGCGAGGTGAAGCGACCCGTGCGCATTGCGTCCTGAAGTTCAGGGACAGACATCTCTTCGAGTTCGAATGGGCTGATCGAAGTAGGCGAAGCGTCGGCCTGGGTTGAAGCGATGGCAGCCAGGGAGACCGCGCCGCCCAATGCATTGTTCTTGAGAAATGCTCTGCGGTTGATTCTCGATGAGCTTGAGTTTTTCCGGTTCATCCGCTCCTCCATGTGACGATTAATCGAAAATTGCGCCCACCGATTCAAGGGCTTTTTGCAGCCGTTCTTCATAAGTCCCTGAAATGATCTCATAGCTTCGCGCCGAGCGATCCAGCGCGCGTCGAATCTTACCAGAAAATTCTGCTCGAAGCTCGATGCCCACCCGCTGCGCGTCCTCGACCCAGGGCGCGTCGGCGTCCATGAGCAGGTACAAATCATAATTGCGGTCTCCGGCTGCCTGCTCTATCCACTCAGGCGAGCGGCTGAAAAAATGCCGGCTCCACAGCACGGTCGTTATCAACTCGGTGTCGCATATCAAAACGCGATTGCACTCTCGCGCCATCCGGTCTTCTGTCGCAATCTGACCGCGAGCGATCGCTTCGATGTCTTCAAGCGTTATTTTATTGAGAGCCTCATCGCCGTATTTTTCGTCCAGAAACCCGCGAGCGAATTCCGGCGTCCACGCGGTCGAAAAATGTTCCGCCAGTTGTCGCGCAAGCGTGGTCTTGCCCGTAGATTCCGCGCCGACTATCGCCACCCGCCTTGCAAAATAAGGCCTGACGCACGCGGGCAGAAAATGCCAGTTCTCCATTGGCCGATGGCGTATCATCGAGGCCGACACCGGAAAAGTTTTTCGGTCGAGGTCGACGAGTATGTGTTTTGATCGGAGCCTGCGCGCAAGCTCATCGCCATAATGCTCCGACGTGAAAACGTAATCAGGCCCCTCGGGGATGAAGCGGCGGACCGATGCGATCCAGATTTCCCAGAACTGCGGATGATCCTGCGGCTCCTGCGGGTTTTCGTCTGTGCAATGCACGACGTTTAGATCGGGGTAAAGCTCCTTCATCCACTCGAACCGCAGACGGCCCGCGATAGGCTCGCTTTCAAGAGAGCAGACCATAACGGTCAGATGATCGACTCTCTCGCGGGCGAAATCGATCAAGTGCTGATGGCCGCGATGCACGGGCATAAACTTGCCCAGTATCATGCCGGTTGAAGGCTTTGAAGCGACTTTCTCCATTCGAAAAATCCGAGCGTCGCCAGTATCAGAAATATCGCGTAGAGTCCAAGCGACTGGTAAAGACCCTTGCTGAAAAATATCCACACGTAGAGCACATCGGCGGTTATCCACACCAGCCAGCACTCAAGCAGCTTTTTGGCCATCATCCATTGAGCTATGAGACTGAGCACGGTCGCCGCCGAATCCCATAGCGGCATCGCCGCGTCGGTGTGCCTCGAAAGCAGATATGCCATCAGCCCCGTGCAGGTGATGAAAATCAGCGCGAGCAGAGCGCGGAATTTTGCCGCCGCGCGCGAAACCTGAAGCTCGGTCCTTCCCCTGCCTCCATAGAGCCATTGATACCAGCCGTAGAACTGAAGGTAGATGTAGACGACCTGAAGCCCCATATCGGCATAGAGTCTGGCCTGATAAAAAACTATGAGATAGAAAACGACGCTCACAAGGCCGGTGAGCCAGCACCAGATATTTTCTTTCACGGTCAGCCACACCGAGAGCAGCCCGGTGATGACGGCGATGGTTTCAAAGGGGTTGAGCGGGTTCATATAAACGAGGCGATGATTCTAATGACCCGTCAGGCCGATGCGCAAGAAGGCGAAAGCTGTGAACTGCGCCGGAGGTCGAACCATAGACTTCAAGAAAAAAAAGCAGTTAGTCCCGCCTTGAGGCGGAAGCTGCGTCAGGCGAAAACCGGGGTGCAGTTTTCAAAAGTCGGTCAATCCCCCCAACGGCAGTTGGGGGATCGTTCAAGCCTGACCTACACACAAGGCCGTCTGTTTTTTCAATCCCCCCAACTGCAGTTGGGGGATCGTTCAAGTCCAACCTCGAAGGCTGGATTTGGACTCCTCCCCCGATTTCCATCGGGGGTATCCAGAAGAGAGTCGTGTGGTATAGGCTGGATTTGCAAACACCCCCAACTGCCGTTGGGGGGATGTTGCAGACGACCACCGACTTTTGAATACTG
>CAZPQE010000224.1:0-10256 GCA_964588615.1 uncultured Clostridia bacterium
TCACGTCGAGTTGCCCCATCATGAAGGCCGAGTGCAGCGTGACCGGATTCACCATCCACAGCTTCAGAGCGCGGAGTTTTTTCTTCTCATCCGCCAGCATTTTCATCAGCAAGAAAGCAATGCCGAAATCGAAAAACAGATAAGGCAGCTTCATCGCAAACAGGTAACGCAAAAGGTAAGGCGTTTCGTTGAGTGCGACGTAGTGCTGCGCGTAGCTTTCGGTGTTGGTTTGAAGATAACCGGCGCGCTCAATCCACTCGTCAAATCCCGTCGCAAGGGGGCGGCTGATGAACTGCGCCCCTGCCAGCGTATAACAGGTCAGGGGCGGATAGTAAACACGAATCTTTTCGTCTGAAGAAGTATCTTTCAAATAGCTGTAGACATCGACCGTGCTGTGATAGGCGAGCAGATGCGGAGCGTAGTTTATGAATATGATGTCGGGATGAAATGAAATGGGCATCAGTATGAGGCGAACGAGCAGACCCGCGAGGAGCCACCTTTTGATTGATCGAGCGACCGAAGGAGAGACTTCGCCCGCGAGCGTGAGTCGATTTGTTTTCGGTTCCTGAATTTCTGTTGCCACTGTTCAAACGATCGCGGGCTGTTCGGACGGTGAAGATACGAAGCACTCATCAACTATTGCTTCTAGTTCCTTTTTGGCTTCCTGCGGCCCGGATGTCTTGAGGTTTCTCTCAAGCAGTCGCCTGCCGCGCTCAAGGCAGCGGTTGCGGAATGCCTCATCGAAGAGCAGTCGCTTGAGGGCAGGCGCTATCTCTTCGATGGAGTCGATGCTTTCAAGTCCATATTCTCCTCCCCACGCGCGCGCGGCCCACGTCATTTCGCGCCAGACCGCTCGAATGAAAATCGCAGGAAGGCTCAAAAGCTGAGACACAAGGATCGCAGTACTCGTATCGATCATTGCGACTACGGCATCAATTTCATCGGCCATTTCTTCGAGGCGGCGCGACGGCTCCACTCTCGCGCGTCCATTCAGCCGAGCGCAGATTCCTTCGTACCACTCGACCAAATCCGATCCGCCCGGATGAGGCTTGATTATCAGTTCGACATCAGGCGATCTTTCTACGAATGAAACGAGAACCTCCCATGCCGATTCAAAAGCCTGCGCGTCGACTGCATCGCAGCATACAGGCGCGGCGCGACTCGTCACTACGAGCAGCCTGTGCCGAGAGCCGCTTTCATTTTTTTCGCGCCGCAGCCGGTTCAAAGGAATCGGCCCGAAAACTTTGATTGAATGAGGCGGCTTATCGAACTCATCGATCAGGCAGCGGCGCGAAGCCTCACCCCAGGCCAGAAACATATCTGTTTCAAATTCATAAGCGTCGAGGTTGCCGATGTAGCCGTGAGGTATGGCAAGAGTGCGAATGCCCAGATTGTTTGCGATCTTCACCGTAGCGCGGTCTTTGGCCTGCTCGACTCCAGCGACTATCACGCCGTCTGGTTTCACCTCGTTCAAAAACGCGCTCACCCGGTCAATGTGCGGGATGGTGGAAACGAGAAGCATTTTCCATAATGCGTTGAAGTGAACATCGAGCAGAGGATTGTTCAGGGGCGAATCACTTCCGTAGATGCGCGCGCGTCGCGCTGAGTCAAAAGCGCGTCTGGCTTGCTCGATCAATTTGCGACCGGAGTCTGGGGCTTTTGCGCTGTAGGCTTCGACGAGCGGGAAAACATTTTCATCTGAGATCGCGCCGAGGCCTGATCGAGCATTGGACGAACAGATATTTGAATCAGTGTTTACGAGAGCGGCTGAATAATCCCCGGTCGAGTCGATCAGCGCAGCGAGCGGAGCAAGCGAAAGCAGATCGACTCCCTCTCCAATGGCGAGGAGCAGCTTTTCGCGGTCACGGCGGGCGGGCAGCGCGCGATTTCTCTTTTGTCCGTTTTCGGCAGGCGAAGAAAAAAGCAGGCGCGGGTCTTTCAATGAGCGGGCTATCTTCAGTGCGCGCTGTTTGATTTTGAGCGGGATGAAGGAAAATCGCCCGCGTTGGATTCGCGCGAGGTTAGAGACGGTCACGCCGTTTCGCGCGAAAGAGTCAACGAGCGTGGCTTCGCATACATCGTGTTTCGAATTGGTGCGATTGCTTTCGAAGCAGGCAATTTGCTGCTCGGAGAAAATAAAGACTTCGCGCGGGTCGAGCTTTTTTGTGAGGCGCTGAGCGATGAGGTCGGCGGCTATCAGTTCGCGAAAGAAAACGGCGTTTTCGATTCGAACCAACTCGCCGAGGTTCATCCCCTCGTAATCGAGCATTTCGCTGAAGGGTTCGAACCAGAGGCGGGAAAGTTTTCTTGCGCGAATGGGAATCTCGCGCAGTTCGCCCGCGCTCAAAAAATCGGATGCGGCGCGCAGATGAAATCCCTCGCCGCGCAGGTCGAGCCATGCGCGAAGCGAGAGAGCTACCAACTCGGCTGACCGCAGAAGTTCGGGGCGCTCTCTTCTGACGATTTCAAGCTGATTCGATTTTTTGATGAAAAGAATGCGAATCATAATAAAAGCATCTGCAGGCTATTTTCGACTCACCGGCAAATGAGCTTCGATCTCATCATAAGCCTTGAGCAGCTTGTCGAAATTGAGATTCCAGTCGGCTCTCTGCTCGACAACCTTTCGATTTGCGGCGCGCATATTTTCCCGCTGCGAAGCCTCCATTCCCTCAGCGATCAGAATGGCTTGAGCATTAGCGTCCGCATCTTTTGCCGGGGCGAGCCAGCCATTGTCAGGTCCGACCCATTCGCGGTTTCCGTGCGCGTCGGTGACAATAACAGGAAGGCCGGTAGCCATCGCTTCGAGCAAAGATACGGAACTTCCATCGCTCAAGCAGCAACTTATGTAAAGATCAGCGGCTCGAAAATAATCGGGCAGTCTGCTCTGAGGTATCACTCCCGGTCGATAAACATATTCGCTGAGTCCGTGACGAGAGATGAAATCTTCAATCGCAGGTTTGAGTGAGCCTTCGCCAAGCAGCGCCAGTCGCAGTCTTTTTCTTTGAGCCACAGCCTGTCGAAACGCATCAAGCAGCGTTTCTATTCCGTAGAGCGGCTCCAGGGATCGAGTTGAAATAAGGATGAACGCATCTTCCCATCCCGGTTGACTGCGAAGATCGATCCCCTCCCCGCCCGGCGTATAAATGTTTGCATCGACGCCCCAGGGAAACTGAACTATGCGTTCATCTCGATAGCCGGTTAAATCTCTGGCCTTGTCTCGAACCGCCTGGCAGTCGCATACGAAAATATCGGAATGCCTGAGCGCATAGCAGGTCATCCATCGCCAGAGATCGCTGCGGTCTGCATCCACGAGCATATCCGATCCCCATGACATCAGGACGAACGGATGAAAACCTGAAAGCGCGGTCATCAATCCGCACGATTGAACAGGCCCGGCATGCACAATATCAGGCTTGATGTCCTCAAGCGTCGCTTCGAAGGCAGGCATAAGGCTCAACCAGGATTCCAGCGTGTCGGCGCGATGGCAGCCGCCCGGCCATTTCACCAGACGCACGCGCTCAGGGAGCGGGCGCGTTTCGTATCTTATCCCGTCGTTTTGAAGGCGCAGGAACCAGACATCATGGCGCGACTCTGAAAGCTTCTGCAAAAATCGCCTGTCATGTGTAGTGTAGTCGCGGCTGAAAAAGAGCACCTTCATCGATAAAACGCATCCCGGCGGGCGTAGAGATATTCCCGATACCTGCCGCGCGCTCCCATCCAGGGCGAAACGGCTCTGTAGCATTCTTCATAAGATGATTTGTCAATGGGAAAATCTCTGGCAAGCACATCGACATGGCCGAAAATGGATTCTTCGGGCGTCTTCCAGACGTTGTAGTTGCTGTTTTGATGAAATATGAATTTCGGCCTGTTGCGGTTCACAGTGTCGAAATACGCTTCGATGTCGGATCGGGACATCTCCGAAAGTGAATTTGAATTATAAAAAATATCTGCGCCGCAGTTTATCTCAGCGTGCCTGCTTGCAGGGGCAAGAATCACATCAAACTCCTGTGTGTCGCGGGGAGTGACCGGCCCATCAATAGCCCACTTCACTTTCGGCTTTCGCTTCCCGTCAAGCGCAGCGCAGGTCGAGGTGAAATAGAAAAATATGAACAGCGTCTCTTCAAGATCGCAGTTTATATAGCACAAACTTCGCGCCTGATTCTGATTCCACAGATACCGTAACGCCCCTCCATATCCGCCGCCAAGCTCGAAGACTACCGGCCTCGGTCCGCAGTGATCCATCAACCAGTTGAGCTTCCTTGCGTGATAGTTGTGCTTGCAGGCATCGGGCACGATCAAAACATCTTCCATCCTGATTCCGTATGGATTTCCTACAGGCGGGATATTCAGATCGCCGAGCGGAGGGCTGTCACAGAACTCAAGCCAGGTGTCTATGTCGAGCAAAATCATGTTTGCGAACCTGAGCAGATCGCTCTCCGAGCCTGATGCGAGAGGCTCAAATCTGGCGTGGGAGACCAGCACGAAGGAAAGTTCGTTTCGGAAGAAATTTCGCAGCAGTTCCTGCAACCTGTTGCAGTCACCTCTATCCAGAACTTCCCGATACTCCCGGTGCTCCTGGCCGCAGATGGCTGCCCACTGACCGGAGGGGCGTGAAAGCAGCCCCATTCGCTTCATCCTGTTGTATACGTCGAGAATTTCTCGCGCGAGAGATTCATCCGTCTCACAGTCGAGCATCAGGTCGATGCAACCCTGCGCTGTCAGGTCGCTGTGGGCATTGGGATGGTTTTTGACTTCAAGCGAAGCGTATAGAGTTTGCTCCATAATCTTGTCTCAGTCCGTGAGCATCGTCCATTTGAGGTACTCGCCTGCGCATACATCCGCCGTCAGGCTCAACCCTATTATTCGATCCAGGTCATAAGGGAATATCGCATCATTGGGCGCGGGTCTCAGCACGCTTATCATCTCTCTGGTGAGAACCGCTCCCCTCTCGAGGTCACAGGCGGCGCGCAGACAACGACGCTGCACGATGACGGTCTCTCGCTCATTGTCGGCCACTGCTTTATCGGGGCTTCCCATCGCCAGTTCAAGCTCCCGCGTGCGTTCGACCATATCGCGCCAGGCGGCGGGAGTCATCGAGAAAGGATGATCCGGGCCTTCGCGCCTGTTGTCATCGGTGAAATGCTTTTCAATCACTCGCGCCCCAAGCGCGACCGCGCCCAGAACCGTCGTATGTCCCGGCGTATGGTCGGACAAACCCCGCACGAGATCGGGGAACATGACGCGCCAGGTGTTGAGCACGTTGAGGTGAATGTGCTTGAAATTCTCAATGCTTCCCGTGTAATTGGTGTTGCACTGCATCAGCACAATCTCAGTATTGATCTCGCCGATGAGGTGAACCGCGCGCTGAACATCGCCTATGGTGGAAGCTCCTGTGGCCAGCAGCACAGGCTTGCCTTTGAGCGCGATCTTGCGAAGCATCTCCGGCCAGGTGATATCGCCCGATCCTATCTTGAACATCGGCACATAAGGGTCGAGCATATCGACTGCGCCGAAATCATAAGGAGCGGAGAAATAATCGATGCCTGCAGCGTCGCATTCCGCCTTGAGCGATTCAGTCCATTCCCAGGGAAGTGTGGCTTCCCTGTAAACCTGATAAACCGATTTCCTCCACCTGGACTGATGAGAGAGTTGACCGCCCAGAGCGTTGAATCCGCGCTCGCTGACGATTTCGGGCGCTCGGAAATTCTGAAACTTCGCGGCGTCAGCTCCGCTTTCCGCCGCAAGGTGAATGAGCATTTTAGCCCGCTCGAAGTCGCCGTCGTGATTGGCGGAGATGTCGGCTATAAAATAAGTCGGCTCGTTATCGCCGATATATCGGTTTTTAATTTTGATCTTTGGCATCGCGCTTCTCCCTCAGTTGCCCAACAAATCCTGAATCCCAAAGCTCCTTGAAATGTCTCAGCCCTGAATTTATATCGGGCAACGACCGGCCCAGAAATCGAGCCGCCTTGTCTACTTTCAGGGAGGTGTTCCTCGGACGCGGAGCTTTCAACGCTGCATCGGAAATTGACACTGGATGGATGAGTTTTTTATCGAGTTCGAAAAGGTCAGCCAGTCGAAGAGCGAACTCCAGCTTGGAGCATTCTTCGCCCCCGGCCACGTTATAGACGCCTCGCGCTTTGCGCTCGATCAAACTCACTAACAGACCGCTCACATCGTTGACCAGCATCGGCGTGAAGATCACATCTCGGAAAGCAGGCAGCGTCTCGCCCGTCGCCAATCGATCAAGCATCCATTCGGCGAGACTTTTTTTGTTTTGAAAATTCCATCCGTAGATATTCGTGCGAACGATGAGGTTCGATGCGTCTTCTTTCAGCACAGCCTCTTCCCCTACGAGCTTGCTCAAGGCATAAACATTTACGGGCGATGGCTGATCGTCCTCGGTGTAAGAGCCGCGCTTTCCGTCAAAAACCGAATCGGTCGAGATATAGACCACAGTCGCTCCGATGCCGGCTGCCGCCTGCGCCACGTTGCGAGACATCTCCACATTGACCCTATAAGCCTCTGTCGGATTCTCTTCGCACCAGTCAACATCGGTGGCCGCAGCGCAATGAAGCACCCACGCAGGCCGGTGAGCCTCGATCATCTCCACGGCTGCCTGTCTGTCTGTGAGATCGACGCCGAGCAACCGGACGCCGGAAACTTCGCCGCCGTGACGACAGGATACCGCCGTCACTTTCGCGCCGCGATCTGTGAGCGCGGCTACCAGGTTTGCGCCGAGCAACCCCGATGCTCCTGTGACAAGAAAGCTCATAAGACTATCTTCTGCTGCACATGGCGGTTTATTTCCGCCCACTGCCTGTGTTCTTCCAGAACTTTCAAGACATCAATCCACGAAAAGCGGTCGTGTCCGAAATGATTGTACAGTTTGCTCGCGAAGGCGAGGTCTTCGGGAGTATCGACTGTCCAGCGCAGCGATGAATAATCAATCGGGTTAACCAACGCGCGCAGTTTGAATATTTCCGGGTGACGATAGATGTATGGCGTCACATGCTCGCGCCAGGCAGGGTCGTCGTCTTCTTCCCAAGCGCGGCGGAGGGCGTCAAAAGAAACGGCTTCATTATCAAGTCCGCGAGGGAAGGTCCTCGGATCGATGGTGTTGCTGGCGTAGTCAAGCGGCTGGTTGGAAAGAAATTCGCTGATGACCAGATCGACAATCGAAGGCTCTATCATCGGGCAATCCGACGTAACCCGCACGATGACATCAGCCCCGAACTGCAAAGCTGCCCGATAATATCGATCGAGCAGGTCCATTTCATCGCCGCGCGAGCAGGGCCACGAATTCGCTTTGCACAACTCCGCGATAAGGTCATCCTCGGATTTGACCGTCGTCGCCACCACGACTTCATTCAGCCGGGTCGCCCGCGACAATCTGACAAAAACGCGCTTGAGCATCGGCTCTCCTGCAAGCTCCATCATCACCTTTCCGGGCAGGCGAGAGCTTCCCATGCGAGCCTGAATGATGCCTATTATTTTCATTCTCTGATATCTTCGCAAAGCGCCCGCAGATTTTCCGCGTTGAGCCATTCGGAATTTCTGTCGCTCGTATAGCGAAAATCATCCGGCAGAGGCCGCCCGTCTTTCCAGTTCCCGCTGAACCACCAGGGATGAGCGGGCTGAACTATGAACATATCATCAAGCTCGATGGTATGACGGGCTTCGTCTTCCGAGACCAGGGCTTCGTGCAGCTTCTCGCCGGGACGTATGCCCATCTTGTCGACCTCGCAGCCCGGCGCGATTGCGCGGGCCAGGTCCATTATGTTCATGCTCGGAATCCTGGGCACAAAGACTTCCCCGCCCTGCATCTGTTCTATGCATCGAATCACGAACCTCACGCCCTGCTCCAGAGTGATCCAGAAGCGGGTCATTCGCGGATCAGTCACAGTTATTTTTCCGCTGCCGCGCTGTTTCAAAAACAGCGGGATGACGCTGCCGCGCGAGCCGACTACATTTCCATACCTCACGCAGCTAAACCGCGTAGGCCCCGTGCCGCTGTAAGCGTTAGCCTGAACGAAAAGTTTTTCCGCCACGAGTTTGGTCGCCCCGTACAGGTTGACAGGATTTACAGCCTTGTCAGTGCTCAGGGCCAGGACTTTGCTGACGCCCGCGTCGAGCGCGGCATCGATCACGTTTTTTGCGCCCATCACGTTGGTCATCACTGCTTCTATCGGATTGTACTCGCAGGCGGGAACCTGTTTTAGCGCAGCCGCGTGAACGACCACCTCGACTCCGCGCATAGCTCTGCGGAGTCGCTCCAGGTCGCGGACATCGCCGATGAAATAACGCAGGCTGGAATTGTCGAGTCTGCCTGTGCGCATTTCGTGCTGCTTTAGCTCATCGCGGCTGAAGATTATGAGTTTCGCCGGATGATGATCGCTCAACATCACCTCGACGAATTTTTTCCCGAATGACCCTGTCCCGCCAGTGACGAGAACTGTCTTGTTATGAAAATCGCTCAATGCTCCGATCCTTTCCCGTTTTGAAAATGCCACGACCGTCGCACGTAAACCGGCGATCCCTGGCGCAGATGGTTTATCGCCATCGGCCCGCCCATAGGCCACTGCTGGCGGTTCTCCTCGCTGACCTGAAATACTGCATAAGTTCGCATCGGCACGATATCAGAGACGCCCTCTTTGGCGCGGGCGAAAATGACCAGCTCATAAACCTTCGGCGTGAGCGGCAGACAATCCAATCGACATTCGACCGTGCCCCGACCTTCGATCCCTTCGACCTCCGGCCCATCAATCAACATGCTGGCTTCGAAAACATCCTTGCCGCGATGAAAAACCCTGAGATTGAAAAGCGGCCACTCGACCTTCTCTCGCGCCTCGTAGTGAATGCGAATGGTCATCCTTTCGCCGGAATAAAAATCATTCTTCACCGCGCCGTCTTCGCCCACAAGCTCTACCAACTCTATGCTTACGGGCGTGTGCGCGTCAGCAGGCAAAGTTGAAAGCTCTTCTCGCGCCTGATTGACCAGACGATGATCCTGATCGTCAAGATAAGCCCGGACGACATCTGCGGCTTTGCCCATCTTCACCAGCCTTCCTTTGTCGAGCCAGATTGCGCGGTCGCACAGAGCTTCGATCCAGTAGGTGTGCTGCTGAACCATCAGCACAGCTTTGTCTTTTGCGCGCATTCGTTCCATACGCCTCATGCACTTTTCCTGAAACGCTATGTCGCCGACTGTCAGGACTTCATCGACGATCAGGCTGTCAGGGTCGAAATGAATGGCGATGGAAAAACCTAATCGCGCATGCATGCCTGAACTGTAGAACTTGATGGGCGTATCGATGAAGTCTCCCACGCCTGCGAAATCGATTATCTCGTCGAGCTTTTCATCGATCTCTTTGCGCGACATTCCCATGATCGCGCCCTGAATGTAAATGTTCTCGCGCCCCGTGAGCAAAGGGTGAAATCCCGCGCCCAGTTCTATCAACGCGCCCAATCGTCCGCGAACTTCAATCCTCCCCTCGTCAGGGCGGATGATTCCGTTGAGCAGTTTGAGCAAAGTGGATTTGCCCGCCCCGTTGGGGCCTACGACTCCGAGCCATTCACCGCGACGAAGTTCGAAGCTCAAATCCTTCAACGCCCAGAACTCTCCCGGCCTCAGACGCTCGCCACGGCGGTTGAGGCCAAGAACGTCTGAAAGGAGATCGCGGCAACCGTAATACATCGTGCGGCGCAGGCTCTTGCAGTATTTCTTCGAGACGCTGGAGATGATGACTGACGCTTCGCCCATCAGATACGCTCTCCGATCACAGGCTGGGCAAGCCTGAAAACTCGCCAGCCGAGAATAAACAACAACACTCCGAACAGCGATGAAGAGATGAACGACTCAGGCATGCTCAAGCGACCGGTCGTCGCCAGATCCTGCGTGGCTGTGACGAACGCGCTCACCGGATTGAGATAGTTGACCAGAACGAACGGCCAGGAACCGGGAGGCGGATAGACGACCGGAGTGAGGAACATAGCGAACTGAAGCGCGATACCGACGCCATTGCTCACGTCGCGGATGATGGCGTTGAGAGTCGAGAGCAGAAATCCCGCGCCAATCGTCATCAGAATCAGGGGCATGAGAATGAAAGGAATGAGTGCGACAGTCCATCGGAGGTGCGCGCCGTACCAAATGAAAAAGAGCGCAAGCAGCGCGGCGGGAAACAGCGTGTCGATTATGGAGGGGCCGAGGGAGGCGAAGACAAGAGCTTCGCGCGGAAAATTCATCTTCTTGATTA
>CAZPQE010000225.1:0-10240 GCA_964588615.1 uncultured Clostridia bacterium
CCCTGCTCAGTAATTTACAGTAGGGTAGGTGTCTCATCCATATTGGCACAGAGGGAGCTTCGACTGCGAGATTGATATACGGTTCGTCATCTACATCTCGCGGGTAAGTAAACCTCTTGGGAACACGCTTGGCTATCTCCGCCGTGCTTCTCAGTTGGTCGAGAAACTCCTCAACTATCTCGTCAGTCAGTTCGGGAAATCGTGCTCTTACTTTCGAACGGTTCAATACGTCCGCAATCTCAGTCAAAATCTCTTCGCTCAGATACAGGCGAATGAAACCTTCTTCAGCCAAGCGCAAACAGGCAGCAGCCAGACTTGTCCTTCGGGCGGCGGCTTGCAACAAAACATTGCAGTCCAAAACAACGCCAAACCGGGGTTGAGTCTTCACCCTTGCTGCCTTTCCTGCTTTGCCTTGAAAACCTCTTTTCGGGCTTCGGTGAAAAGAGAGTCTAGCTCATCATCAGAAATCCCCCTTTTTTCTACAGCCTGACGGAAAGGCGCGAGGATTTCATCAAATGTGCGTTTGCGGTTCACATCCTTCTCGATCAGCTTTTTCACATAGCCTTTTACGTCACAACCATCGGCTTTGGCTCGCTCTTCGAGGAGCGATTCGACTTCCGGCTCAAGTTCTATTGTCACTGTCATAGACAACCTCGATCCTCTCTTTGAGAGAAGTAATTCAGGACTGCCGGAGATGCATCAACAAATCCTCTCCCGGCATCCTTTTCGCAGTCGGGATTATAGCACGAAGCCCGGTTGTGTTAGCATTCCGTTGATGAATCTCCGCGCTCTGCTTACCAGAAAGAATATCCTTATCGCGCTGATTGTAGTTGTCGCATCGCTCGTCGTTTCGGGCTACTTCCTGCTGCGACGGCCCGCTCGCGTCGAGATGGATCGCTACGCGCCTGCTTCCTCTCTCGCGCTTGTGGAAATTTATAACCTCAGCGATCTGCTCGACGGGCTGACTGACACCGATGCGTGGAAGGAACTCGCGCCCGCGCTCGGCATCTCAAGTCAGTTGCGACAGATAGGTTTTGTCACCGATATCATGAGCCGAACCGGAATCGGCCCCGATGAAGCAGTCATCGCTGGCCGCGCTCAATACGCCCTCGCGCTTACGGGCCTTGAGACCGAAACAGGAGAGAGCGAGGACGGGCCTTACCTTCACTTCAAACCGCGCTTCTGCCTTATAGTCGAAACTCACTCCTCGCCCGATGCGGCATCTCGCGTCATCCGCGAGCGCGCCTCCATACTCGCTTCTCGAATCTATGGCGCGGCAGTCGTCGAAGAGACCGAAGATTACTCAGGCGCGCGGCTTCAGATTTATCGCGGCCCCAGGCCCGAGCGACAAATGATAGCCGCCTCATCGGGCAGCCTCATACTGATCGCCAATCACGAGTCGGCAATAAAATCCTGTCTGGACACTGCAGCAGGCCGCGCTCCCTCGCTCGCCTCGAACGACCTCAAACAGTTGCGCTCGGCTGTGGATGAAGACGCGGAGGTTTTCGCTATGGTGACTCAATCGGGAGTTGAAAAACTTTCCGAACTCGGCCCTGCCATCTTCGCTTCGCGGCTGACGACAGACCCGGATCGCATAAGCTCGATAGCAAATTTGTTCGGGCATCTGTCGAAGCAGACCTTTGCCGGATTGCTCTACAGTTTGTCGTTCGATGACGGAGCGGTGCGCGGAAAATACCTGACCGCGCTCCGTCCGCAGGTGGCCGACGCTTTGACGCAAGCCGTGAAACCGGCTCCTGCGGCCAGTTTCGAGGCGCTCCGATTCCTGCCTCGACAGACGGAAGACTTCACCCTTTTGAACATCGAAAGCGCGGGCGACCTCGCAGAACGCGCTTTGAAACATCTGACCCCTGCGCTCGATGTCGTCGCGGGTGTAGCCCTGAGAGAGTTCGTCCTCAGCCTTAGAGAACAACTCGGAGTCGAGCAGAACGATTCGCTCGCCGGAGCGGTCGGCGAAGTCGCGCTCGCTAAATTCAGCGACGAGGAGCCGACAGTGATGCTCATTCGCGTTCTGGACAAAACCAAAGTGACGGCTGCTGTTTCGAAATATCTCGCGCAAAAAGGAGCCGCCGTTTCAACGGAGCAATACGCGGGCGTGGAGATTCGCGTCTCTTCTCATAAAGACCGACGCGCCGCCGCTTTCATAGATGATTTCGTGATTTTAGGCACGCGCGATCAGATCGTCCGCATAATCGATGCGCGCTCAGGCGGACAAAACGCCGCCTCGGACGAACGATTCCAGAAAGCTCTCACGCATCGGACAAACGCGGCAGCGATGATTTCCTGTCGCTCTGATTTTATGGACGCGGGCGAAATGATGCTTGCGGTTTCCCGCCTCACTCGCGTCACGGACGGCTCGCGCGAACTCCTCGAACAGGCGGAAGTGAAGAACGCGCTCGACCATTTGCCGGCAGCTATAAGCTCGACCCAGTTCCGACGGCAGGGAGTCTACACGGAAACCCGCTCTTCAGTCGGCAGCTTCAGCCTGATCGCTTCCTTGATCAGGAACGATGAGTGAGCAGAGCCGCGCCTTTTTCCCGCTGGCGACTCCTCTTTCGAGAAAGCCCCGCTTCATTCAACCTTCTCATTGGTGAGCAGACCGTCACAGGCTGAAAAAAATTTTTCCCCCTCTGCAATATCCGTCCGACTTCAACGACAAGCTGTCAGTGTGAACGGGGATTGCCCGGAAAGGATAAACGGAGGAAAAGGTATGACTAAGATGAAAGCTACTCCTTTGACGGCCCTTCTGCTGGCCGTCGTTTTTTTGACACCCTTATGCGCATCGGCGACGGGAAGCCCGAAGCCGCTTAACGCCCCTATGCTCACCATCACTTCGCGCGCAGGCGGATTTACGGTTCAGATGCCCGGTCAGCCGGTTTACAAAAGCGAAAGGGTCGAAACCAGAATCGGCACTCTGACTCTGCACACTTTTTCTGTCGGAACCGAAGGCGGGCGATGCTCTTTCGCGGTTATGTATAACGACTATCCCCGCCCGCCCGCGAATGTGAATGATTTCTTCAACGCCGTCAAAGATGGGACCGTTGCCAACGGGCGGCTGTTGAGAGAAGCGGCGTTGAGCCTGTCAGGCTATCCCGGACGCGGGATGGTGATCGAAAAGGATGGGACGATATTCATCGTCAACATGTATCTGGTCGGCGCTCGTTTGTACCAGCTTATCTTCGCTATGCCCAAAGGCGGAAGAATGCCTTATCAGGTCGAGCAATTCTTCGACTCGTTCGCTCTGATAGGGAGATGAGGCGAGCGGCGAAAAAAATTTTTCATCGGCCTGCAATATGGCCCCTGGTTTATCGACTCTGTTGAGTGAAAGGAGATTTGAAATGGTGAAGAATATGATTCGCAAATCAATCGCTTTGATCGTTTTGTTTGTCGCTATAACCGCTTCGACTCTCACCGCTCAGGCTCAAAGCCTGCGCGGCTCTTATTACCAGACGAACGCGCCCGCGCAGGCGGAATTGAATACAGTCATAACCAAGAGCCGTTCCGCGCTGGGCTATATGGCAGGTTTCTGGTCAAGCGTCTTCTCCTCTATGAGACGGTCATTTTCGGCTCCGCGAGTGATGATGAGCTACGATTCGGCGATCAGGGCTCATTATGATCCCCAAGACCACACGATATATTTCAACCCGACTTTTTTCGTCGAGCAGATGAGAGAAGCGGCGCGACTCGGAAGAAAAGATTATGCGGCCAGACTCGATGGCGATATGGCTTTCATCGTAATCCTTGCGCACGAGTACGGACACGCGGTTCAGGCTCAGTTGAATCTGCTTCAGGGGACGAGCAAGGATGTTGAGCTTCAGGCCGACTCGCTGGCCGGAGCCTTCGTCAAGTATGCCGACGAGCGCGGCCTGCTCGATCCGGGCGATGATGACGAGGCGCTTCAGGTGTTGCTCAACGGCAGAGACCCGACAGCCATGAGCCGCTATCACCCGCGAGCGCACGGCACGGGCAGAGACCGCGTCGATTACTTCAATCGCGGACGCAACGGCGGAGTCCGCGCCGCTTTCTGGCGGTGAGGCGATAGATGAAAGAGGCTCCGCGCGGAGCCTCTTTCACAGGATTGATTTTATGCTGGAGCAGGCAGCAATTTCATACGCGGGCGATGCGTTTCCCTTCTTTCAAACGCCGCTCGAAATCCCGCGAGGCTCTTGTCAGAATACGACTCTCTCCTATAGTTTCTTCTTCGCGCACAACGATTTTCCGTTCACCCATCGCGCTGATAGAATCCCTATGCCTGATCAGTTCGAAACTCTGCCGCTCCGCGAGGTGGATTCAAAGCTGTGGAATTTTCTCCTCTCGAAGAGCGAAGCGGAATTTGAAACCGAAAAGGCTCGCCTGCTCGAACAGGCCCGCAGCCGCATCGAAAAAAACATCGCCATAAAAATGAAAGTGCGCTTCGACCGACGCGGCGCAGCCGCAGGGCCGAACCCTGAGGACGTTGAAAGCGCAGAGCAAATACTGAGCGATACTGTGGTCGCTCTGCTCGAACGACTCTACGCCCTGAGAGCCGACCCGCAGGCTTGTCCTGTCAGAGACTTCGAAAAATTCATCGATGCTCTAGCTTCCAATGCCATCAGCGACAGCTTCCGCCGAAAATACAAACAGCGCGCGTCCTTGAAGAATCAGCTTTATTATCTCCTGAAGAAAACGCGACTGGGCTTCGCCATCTGGGAGATGGAAGACAGAACCTCTCTTTGCGGCTACGCGAAATGGGCTGAAGAGAAGAGGCGGCTGGCGCGAAACTCGCGCTACCACAGACTGCTGGAGAACCCGCGTTCGCTTCCGCTCTCTGATCTTGCGCACGGCGGGCCGCAGGGAACACCCAACCCTGATCTTGTGGCGTCGATATTCAGTTATGTAGAAGGCCCTGTTGAATTCAACGACCTGATAAGAGTCGTGGCCGAATTGATGGGCGTCAGAGAAGACTGCCTGGAATCGTTGTCTGATGATGAAGAGGAGGGCGGCAAAGAAATCATACTCCTGTCGCCCGACCCTGATCATTCAAAGAGAATCGAGGCTGTCTTTTTAATCAAACGCATCTGGAAGGAAATCATCAACCTGCCGCGCGAACACCGAACGGCGTTGCTGCTCAATCTCAGGTTCGAAGAAGAAAGCGCGATCGAACTTTTTCATCTCCTCGGAGTGGCGACCATAGAAGAAATCGCCCGCGCGGTCGAGATCGCGCTTCCTGAGTTCGCCGAGATGTGGAACCATTTGCCGCTGCCCGATCTGGAAATAGCCCGACTGCTCGGATGTCCCCGTCAGGATGTCATAAATCGACGATCTTCGGCGCGTCGCGCCTTGAAGCGATATGTGGAAGTTTTACAGGGAGAACTTTTTTCCCGCGCGGCGGGTTGAGGGAGGAAGTTATGATCGATCATCTGTCAAAAGAACTGATCGAAAGCTACCATCGGCGCAAGATCGCGCCGACCGATCTGCTGGCTATGGATTCTCATCTCTCTCAGTGCGACGAGTGCCGTCAGCGCCTCGTCGCGAGCAGGCGCATCGATGCAGATTGTCAGTCGTTGATCGATGATCTTCTCTCGACTGCCGATGAAGACGTTCACGCCGATGACGAACGATTGTCAGCTTATGTGATGGGCGAGTTGGATGAGGATGAACACATGAGGGTGGAGGCTCATCTCAAAAGGTGTTCGATGTGCGCTGCCGAAGCCCGTGAGTTGAGAGAGTATGACGCCGCGCTCGCTTCATATAAAACCTATGAGCCTCCACGCTCGCTGCGCGCGAGGCTTCTCAACACGTGGCACTCCTTCACATCTTCGAGGACGCTCCGATGGGCTATAGGGCCGGCGACTGCCATCCTGATCATTGCAATCACTCTACCTGTCTTGCTCAATATAATGAGCAGTCAGCAAGGCTCGCCCTACATTACTGATCGAGAAATCCCAATCCCCAATCAGACTCCGCAAGGTCAGGTTGAACAGCCGAGACAGGGCGGCGCGCCCGACATCTCGCCTGCGCCTTCGGAATTCGCAGTCAGGCTTGCTCCATCGGAGAGAGGCGGAGGAGCGTCGAGAAGGTATGACATCACAGTAAAGGATATCGCAGAGGTTCGCATAAGGGTGGAGGGTGTCGGAATCGAAGACCGTTTCGGCAACAGGTATGCGAGTTACAGCGCGATTCTGGAGACAAATGATGGGCAAACCGTCTGGCAACGCGCGGGTCTGAGAGCCGCAAGATCGAGCGTGACTGTGAGCATTCCTGCGAGACTGCTCAAAAGCGGAAAGCACACGCTCTCGCTCTACGGGCATAGCGAGCAGGACGCAAGGCTGATAGGAAGCTGCGCGCTTAGAGTCGTGAGGTGATCAGAAATGGGATATAGCTTGCGATTCAGAAAGAGATTTCCGAAAAAACCGAATCGCGTCTCTACGCAAAAAAGAAACCCATTCTCTGCGCGGTCTCTGCATTGCAAGGCTTCGACTTCTTGTTTTTTTAGCAGGAAGTTTTGCGAAAAGGGCGAGTCGATATTTTTGCCTTTTGCCTTTTTCCTTTTGCCTTGCGGCGCAGCCGCGCTGGCGATCATTCTTCTCTCGACTCTCTCCGTTGCTTTGCCGCGCGCCGCCCCGCCGGATGACGGCCCGCGCATGGTTGTGCAACTCGGACACACGGGCCGGATTGAAGCTCTGGCCTTTTCGCCTGACAGCCGTTATGCCGTTTCTGCGGGCGAGGATCAAAACGTCATCGTGTGGGATGTGGATTCGGGCAGAGAGATAAGAAGAATGTCCGGACACGCGAGCCGCGTAATCGGCGCGGTTTTTTCTCCCGACGGGCAGCGGGTGATTTCTGCAAGCGGCAATTTTCTCTACGTGTGGGATGTAAAGACAGGCGAGCAAATCCGCCGTATTCCTCTCGGCGCGCACATCTATTCATTCGCGCTCTCGCCCGATGGTCGTTCGGCTCTGGCCTCTACTTTCGCGCTCCCGCAGGATTGGCGCTCGGTTTTGGCCGGGACTGGCGACGAAAGGAAGATTCGATTCATCGATGTCACAGACGGAAAGGAGATTCGACTCTTTCCCGGCTATGAGTCGTTTCTCCGCGCCGGGTTTTCCGCAGACGGCAACCGCATTGTCACAGGAGGATGGGACGGAGCGATCAGCGTGTGGAATGTGGCGACGGGCGAAGAAGCGAGAATAGAGGCCAGCCGTCAACTCAACCCTTTGCTCGCTCTTTCGACCGACGGACGACTGGCGCTTACATCATCAGGTTCGGAAAACGCGCAGGGAGAAAACTCTCTCAAGCTGTGGGATGTCGAGGCTCAGAAAGAGCTATGGTCTGCGCCAGCGCATAAGAGCAATATCACTGGCGCGACATTTTCGCCAGACATGCGATATGCAGTCTCAGCCAGTGGCGACAAAATGATAAAGCTATGGGACATAAAAACAGGAGAGGAGGCGCGCTCGTTTGCCGGACATCAGGTTGAAATATCGGCCCTCACCGTATCGGCAGATGGTCGTCGCATGATATCAGGCACCGCCAGAGGCGGGATCATAGTGTGGGATTTGGAGACGGGCCGCATACTTCACATCATCGTCGGGCAGGCTCCTCCTTCCATAAACGTCGCCTTCGGCAACGGGCGGATCGCGGCTGAAAGCGCCGGACAGATTTTGCGCAACTGGAATCTCAGAACAGGAGAAATGGCGACGCTCGCCATCGATCCTTCTTACCGATATGAATCGCTCGCTTTCTCACGCGACGGACGCCGCGCGCTCACCATCGGCAGCAGGGAGGAAGGAACCCACCCCATGAAAATTTGGGACGCGGAGACGGGCCGAGAGTTAGTGACCTTTTACGATCATTCGGCAGGGGCATGGCAGGCGGCTCTTACGCCCGATGGACGTTATGCGCTCTCCCTTGATCCGACCAGCGTATCGGGGTGCCTGACTCTGTGGGAGGCGACGACCGGGCGGCCTTTACACTCGTTCGGCGGGCAGGAGGGGTTTCTGGGATTTGCCAACGCGCTGGCTCTTTCAGACGATGGTCGCTACGCGCTCACGGCAGGCCCTGAAGATGTGATTCGGTTGTGGGACGTGACAGCCGGGAGGGAGATCAGAAAACTCGTCGGCCATTCTTCGTGGGTGTTCTCGCTTGCTTTCTCGCGCGACGGCAAGCGCGCCGTCTCAGGAGGACAGGATAAAAAAGTCATCATCTGGGATGTGGCGACAGGAAAGAAGGTCCGCGAACTCACAGGTCATGGAAACGGAGTCAAAGCGGTGGCCTTCTCGCCCGACAGCAAATACGTCGTCTCAGGAGCGGGCGGCCTTGAGCCGACAGGTTTCGGCGATCACAGCCTGATTTTGTGGGAAGCAGCCACGGGCCGAATAGCTCGATCCTACGATGGCCATGTGGCCGATGTACTCTCTGTGGCTTTCTCCGAGGATGGTCGCCATATAGTTTCGGCCAGCGCCGATGGGACGACTCGATTGTGGCGAGCGAGCAATCGAGAGCGCGCGGCATCGAAGCCAGACGCGATTTGTTCTCTCATACCTCTCAACGACGCAACGTGGGTTGTGGTTGATTCGGAAGGGCGATTCGACACAAACAACCCCGACGAAATACATGGCTTTCACTGGATTATGCCTGATGATGCGATGAAGCCTCTGGCTCCGGAAATTTTCTTCCGCGAGTATTACACGCCCGGTCTTCTTCGCCGCCTGCTCAACGGGCCTGCTTTGAGGCCGGTCAGAAAATTATCCGGCATCAATCGGGCGCAACCGGGCGTGAAGATACTGAGCGTCGAGCAAAGCGAAAGCAATCCCGAACTGGCGACCGTTACGGTCGAAGTGACCGAAGCTGTGGGCAAACGTCTGCCCGCAGACACAGAGGAGACGCGAGCGGTCTACAACGTGCGCCTTTTTCGCGAAGGGCGACTCGTCGCCCAGTACCCCCGGCCCAGCGAAAAAGCGACGACTACAATGGACGACGCTGTGAAACTCGCCGAGTGGCGCGATGAGAACAGAGTCGATATGGGCGGAGCGAGCAGACGGCAGATAGTTTTTTCCGACGTAAGGCTTCCGCGCCGCGAACGAGGAAGCGAGTTGCAGTTTTCCGCCTATGCTTTCAACAGCGACCGGGTTAAAAGCTCTACGCATAAATACACCTTCATCTATGAGCGAAGTCTTCCGGCGATCGAGAGGCGGGCTTTTCTCATATCGTTCGGAGTAGATAGAACGGAGAGAAGCCCCGCGGAGTGGACGCTCAGTTTTGCCGCGAGCGATTCGAGAGATATCCTCAACGTCCTTAAAGATCGGATCGCTGGAGCGGGCGAGTATAGAGAGGTGATTGCCGTCAATCTGGTCTCGGAAAAAAACAGCCGGGGCGAAGAGATAAAGCAGGCGACGAAGGCGAATCTGCGCGCGGCGTTGAAACTGCTGGCCGGTCGCCCTGTGTCGCCGGACGACAGCAAACCGATCGGGCAGCAGGAAAAACTTCTGCGAACGAAAGCGGGGCCGGATGATCTGATCATCGTGTCGATTTCGAGTCACGGTTTCGAGCGCGAAGGAAGTTTTTATCTTGTGCCTTACGACACGGGGCGAGGACGAAGCAGAGAGGCGGATTTTCTGGCGCGTTGTATTTCGAGCCATGAGCTTGCTTTCTGGATGAGCGAGATAGACGCGGGAGAGATGATCCTCATAATCGACGCGTGCGAGGCGGCGTCCGCCGTCGAAAGCCGCGAGTTCAAACCCGGCCCTATGAGCGACACGGGACTTGGACAACTGGCCTACGACAAGGGCATACAGGTTCTGGCGGCCAGCCAGCCCGGACAAAAAGCTTCGGAATCTCCCAACCTGCAGGCGAGTTATCTTACAAGGGCGCTCATCGATGAAGGCATAATCGAGAGGCGAGCCGACCTCGCGCCGAAAGATAACAGGATCACCATAAGCGAGTGGCTCGAATTTGCGGTAAAGCGTGTGCCTGAGATTCATCTGCGGGATAAATACGGGCGGCAAACAGCGGGGTCGAGAAATATTGACCCTTACAGCACGGCCTCATCGCTGCAACATCCCCGCCTGTTCGATTTTCGCCGACATCGAGGCGATATCACGCTCGTCCGTCAGGCAGAGCCTTTGCGGCGAAGGTGAACCAATTCATTGACTTCGATACCGGGCTGGCCTACACTTTCAACGCTGCCTTATAGCGGGTTTCAAATGCGTGTGGCTATAATGTAAGATTATCACTATGTTAC
>CAZPQE010000226.1:0-10213 GCA_964588615.1 uncultured Clostridia bacterium
TTGGTGCTCCTGCTTCCAGTTGTTCTTGTTTTTTCATCATGTCCAGCCAGGTGAAAGAGTAGGTGAAATCTTTGAAGAATCAGCGCCCCGGCTTTCGCCAGGCTTGCAACTCCTGCAAAGAAGGCACAGGGGCGAGGCCCGGCGAGATGACCGCCAGAACTGTTCTCCATATAACATTGAGATCGGCCTTCCAGCTTCTAAGGTTGAGATACTCTATGTACCCCGCGAGCTTGAAGGGTTGCAGCACATCCAGGTAAAACTTCTCACGGTCTCCGGCGACTTCCGACATCAACTCTTCTTCATTGCGAAGCCTGAGAGTCATCGGGTCGGTCAGTCCGGGTCTCACCGCGAGCACTACCTGCCAGGCAGGTTTGTTCATATCCACGTACCGGGGAACTTCAGGTCGAGGGCCCACCAGAGACATATCTCCCCTGACCACGTTCCACAGTTCGGGCAGTTCATCGAGTTTGGTTTTTCTCAGTATTCGACCGACCATCGTTATGCGGTCGTCGTCGCTTGCCGTCACGTTGATGCCCGGCTGAGACGCGCGCATGGTGCGCAGTTTGTACATCAGGAATGGTTTTCCGCGCCGCCCCATGCGAAGCTGTCGAAAGAAAACAGGCCCGCGAGAATTCAATCGAATAGCCAGGGCGCATGCGGCAAGAATCGGGGACGAAGCTATCAGCCCCAAAAGAGCTATCAGAGCTTCTATCAGGCGGCTTATCCCCGGCCTGACGGCGGGATATCCTTCTTTCAACGACTCAGCAACCATAGCGACTGCACACCTCCCTCACCGTGCGAATCACATGATCGATGTGGTCATAGTTCATTCCGGGGAATAGGGGCAGACTGACGAGCCTCTGCCACTGGCGGGTGGCGACGGGGAAATCCTCCTCCCGCCAGCCGCAGAACTCGCTGTAGTAGGGGTGCATGTGCAGAGGTCTCCAATGCACTGAACAGCCGATTCCGCTCTGCTTGAGTTCTTCGATGAACCGGCTTCGATCTATGGTCAACCGGTCGAGGTTGAGTTTGATCGGGAACAGATGCCAGGAATGAATCCGGTCGTCATCGGTCGGAGGCATTTCTATCTGTTCTATTCCGGCGAAGTTTTCCAGATACTCGCCGGCGATGGTTTCGCGCTCCCGTCTCATGGCCTCGGCCCGCGCAAGCTGATGAATGCCTATGGCGGCGGCGATATCGGTGAGGTTGTATTTGAAACCGGGAGCGACTATCCGGTAATCCCATCCTCCGCCTGAGTAACGGCCCCAGGCGTCGTGCGACAGGCCGTGCAGAGACATCATTCTCATGCGCCCGGCTATCTCCGCGTCAGAGGTGACAGCCATCCCGCCTTCGCCTGTGGTTATCGTCTTGTTGGCATAAAACGAGAAGCAGGTCACGGTCGAAGTGTTTTCGCCGCATCGCTGCCAGCGATGATCGGGTCCTCGCCGCCAGGCGGCGGGGAAAGCGTGCGCAGCGTCTTCAATCACCCACAGGCTGTTCTCTTTTGCGAACCTCTGCACGGCATCGATATCGACCATCAAGCCGCCGACGTGAACCGGGATTATGCCGACCACCGGAATGTCCCGGCTTACGGACTCAAGCAGTCGGCCCGACCGCAGAGCCTCCAGTTTGCGCGAGGCATCGCTGAGATCGATATTGAGAGTGTCGGGGTCGCAATCGACGAGGATCGGAACGGCTCCCTGATAGCGAATCACTTCGGCGGTGGCAGCAAATGTCAGGGTGGGAACCAGCACAGCCTGATTGGGCTTCAATCCGAGGGCCTCGACGGCCAGATGCAATGCCGCCGTGCAGGAGTTGACTGCGATTGCCTGCGTGGCATTCACTGCTTCGGCAAACAGGGCTTCGAACTGTTTGACCTTCGGCCCGGTCGTCAGCCAGCCCGATCGCAGAGTGTCGACGACTTCATCTATCTCCGGCTCGCCCAGGACGGGCTTGAAGAAAGGCACACTGATTTGGCTTTTTCTGGCAATTACGGAACTCATAGTTTACCCCCAACTGAAATGTGTGACGCTGGAAAGGCAAGGTCGGTCGAAAGACCTTGAATCACGTTCATCGTTTGATGAGAATGAACACGTTGAATTCGGGAGATGTGGAAGGAAGATCGAAATCGAGTCCTACGGGTCGCGCGACATCCGACCCCTCCATCGATATCCGAATCGGTTCTCCATCGAAGACTCCCGAAAACACGGGCGGTTGAAAATAGTTCTGAGCGTTTCGAATTTCGAAGTTATCTCCGGGCCTGAGCACCCCTCTGACATCGACAGTGACCGATTTTTGCAGACTCCAGTTGTAGACGATGATATGAGCGCGGCCCGCTTCGTACTGATTCGGCCTTACGAACACTCTCACTCCCGTAGGGCGACCCGCGCTGTATCGGCTGTTGGCGTCGAACCCAGTCCACTGCTTCCATCCTTTTCCGAGGCTCGTTCCCACATCGTCGTATTGCAATCGTCCTCCACCCAAGCGATTCGCAGTCTGATTGAAAGTGAATGGATACACCGTCTGACCTGCCGACGATCCGTCGTAGTACTCGTTGCTGTTCCAATCGTAGCTCCAACTCGTCGCCGTCTTCACCGACGCAAGAACCTCAGCATAAAAAACATTCCCTCGCACAACGGCGCTCGCCCATCCCTTTACATCCGTTGCCTGATGCCCTCCTGCCACATAGTTGTTCTCCACTCGCAGGTTCGTCCCTCCGCTCGTCGTGTACCCAAGCCCCAGATTCGATAGCCCTACTTGTGTCCCCGGTGAGTGATACAAGTAGTTGTCTACTATCGTTATGTCTCGCGGAACCTGCAGGTCGGCTCCCACATACAGGTTCGATATTCGATAATTGGCTGAATACCCCGACGGGTTCCTGCTATGTGCTGCCGGAGATCCGTTGTTGAAACTCGCTATCCCCTCAAAATGCACTCCTACAACAGGCCCGGTCTGTCCGTAAGCCTTCATCCCGGTGGCGAAGTTGTTGAACGAGATCACATCGATTATTCGCTTGATCCCGGTCTCGTTGTGTATGTAGAGTCCGTGTCCGTGTCCCCGGTTCGGATCCTGATAGCCGTTGTTGTAGATTATGCAGCCGTAGACTTCTGAATCTACTGCTCCCTTCCAGAACCCTACTCCTTCCTGGTTGTCGTGAAGGACGAGGTTGATGAGTTTGGTTCTCGGAGCATGGACGTTGACGCCTTCGCCTCTGAGGTTGGGCGCGCTCTGAGGACTGAGGTAATTGACCACTCTGAGTGGATCGGAGTTCATGACCTCGAAGTCTCGGTAGATGGTGTCTGATCCGAGGACTTCAAGGGTGTTGCCTCCGAGGAGGGTTTGATCTCCAGGGTTGTGAGCCGCAGGAGTGCTTCCGTCCCATCCCCGAATGCAGTTGAAGGTGTTGCCTGACTGTGTAGTGAGGCGTATGTGCTCGTTGCCGACGATGACCACTCCGCCGTTGAAGAAGCCTTTGGCGTCGGTGAGAGTGATGGTGGTTTGAGTGGAAGTCATTGCGGCAGCCAGGGTCGTGTACATAAACCCTTCGATGATCGCCCACTCGCCGGGATAGGAGCGCACGGTTATGGGATTGCCCGCGACGCCGGTCAGATTGCTCGTGAACTTGCCTTTGTACAATCCGCCTCTCAAGTAGATCGTCGCGCCAGCAGTGACCGACGCAGGCTGCTTGAGCGCGGTTTGCAAATCCCACGGATTGGTGATGCTGCCGTTTCCTGACGCAGAGCCGTTGGGCGCAACATAGAAGCCACCGCTCGGAGGAGGAGGCGGAGGCGGGGCCTGCACCGTCAGCCCTGCGCCCATCGTGGCTCCGTTGTATGATCCAGAAATCGTCACTGTTTTGGTCGTCGAGACGGCCTGAGTGCTCGCAGTGAAGTTTGCGCCAGTCGAACCCGCCGCTACCGTCACGCTCGCAGGCGTTGTCGCAGCAGACGTGTCGGTGCTTGAAAGAGTGACCACTGCGCCGCCCGAAGGAGCCGGGCCGGAAAGCGTCACCGATCCCTGAGAAGTCGAGCCGCCCGCAACGGAAGTGGGATTGAGTGTGACAGCCGTCAGCGTGGGAAGCGGTGGCGGATTGACAGTCAACGACCCTGAACGGCTCACTCCGCCAAGCGAACCGGTTATGTTCACAGAAGTCGAAGTCGTCACCGATTGAGTGGTGACAGTGAAAGAAGCTGAAGTCGCTCCTGCCGCAACAGTCACGCTTGCAGGAACGTTGGCCACTGACGTGTTGCTGCTCGCGAGCGAAACCACTGAACCGCCCGATGGCGCGGCTGAAGAAATGGTCACTGTCGCCTGAACCGTCCCGCCGCCGACCACGCTCGTCGCATTGAGAGATAGCGTCGACAGAGTCGGACTCGGAGGGGGAGGGGCCTGCACCGTCAGAGTTGCAGACCGACTCACGCCGCTCATCGAAGCCGTTATGTTGGCGCTGGTCGTGGAAGAAACCGCGCTGGTGTTGACTGTAAAACTGGCCGATGAAGAACCCGCCGCAACAGTGACGCTGGCAGGCACGGTGGCTGCCGACGTGTTGCTGCTTGAGAGCGAGACTGTTGAACCGCCCGACGGAGCCGCGCCGCTCAGAGTTACTGTTGCCTGAGATGTGGCTGGCCCGGTGACGCTCGTCGGATTGAGAGTGAGAGAAGATACCGTAGGGGCCGGAGCCGTCACCGTGAGCGAAGCCGACCGGCTCGCCCCGCCATAAGAACCGGAAATATTGACCGAAGTCGAACTCGATACCGATTGAGTCGTCACCGAGAAGGTGGCCGAAGTCGCTCCCGCGCCGACTGTCACGCTCGCAGGCACGCTGGCAACTGACGTGTTGCTGCTCGCGAGCGTCACCGTTGCGCCGCCCGAGGGAGCAGCCGCGCTCAAAGTCACAGTCCCCTGAGACGCGCTTCCTCCCAGCACTGAAGTCGGATTGAGGCTGACCGATGTGAGCGTCGGAGCCGGAGCCTGCACGGTCAATGAAGCCGAACGGGTCACTCCGCCCGAAGAGCCGGAAATGTTTACAGCAGTCGTAGCCGAGACCGCCTGAGTGCCGACAGAGAAAGTCGCGGTAGTCGCTCCCGCATTGACCGTCACGCTTGCAGGCAACGTCGTCACTGACGGGTTGCTGCTTGAGAGCGGAACGACCGCGCCTCCTGATGGGGCTGCCGCGCTCAGTGTGACCGAACCCTGAGACGCGCTCCCTCCCATGACAGAAGCCGGGTTGACGGAAATCGAGGAAAGCGTGGGAGCCGATGCAGACGTAACATTCAATGACGCCGAGCGGCTCACTCCGCCGAGCGAACCGGTTATGTTCACGGAAGTGGATGTAGTGACCGATTTCGTGGTGACAGTGAAAGTAGCCGAAGTCGCTCCCGCCGCAACAGTCACGCTTGCAGGAACGTTGGCCACTGACGTGTTGCTGCTTGAGAGCGACACCGACGAGCCGCCTGATGGCGCGGCTGAAGAAATATAGACCGTTCCCTGTGAAGAACTGCCGCCGACGAGGCTGGTCGGACTGAGAGTCAGCAGCGAGATGGTCACAGTTGGCGGCGGCGGAGCCTGCACCGTGAGAGTCGCAGACTGGCTCACGCCGCTCATCGAAGCCGTTATGTTGGCGCTGGTCGTGGAAGAAACCGCGCTGGTGTTGACTGTAAAACTGGCCGATGAAGAACCCGCCGCAACAGTGACGCTGGCAGGCACGGTGGCTGCCGACGTGTTGCTGCTTGAGAGCGAGACTGTTGAACCGCCCGACGGAGCCGCGCCGCTCAGAACCACCATTCCCTGAGACGCGCTTCCTCCCGTCACTGAAGATGGATCGAGCAGGACAGACGTAAGCGTCGGGGCCGTCGTCGTCGGCGGTGAAAGGTTTATAGAGCCGGTCTTGAAAATTCCTTTATAAGAGCCGGTGACCGAGACAGATGTATTGGCAGCAACCGCGCCCGTGCTTACGTTGAAGTTCGCGCTCCGGGCTCCAGAGGGAATCAGGACTTTGGAAGGAACCGGAGCCAGCGTCGAATTGCTGCTGTTGAGCGAAACCGTAGCCCCGTTGTATGGCGCTGGCCCGGAGAGCGAAACCGTTCCCTGACAGGTCGATCCGCCAGTGACGCTCTGCGGGTTGAACGATACTGAAGATATATCTCCATACTTGATTATCTTGATGGCCTCGAATACGCCTGTCGAAGGCGACTGATTGTTGTTGCCCGATACGGCAAGGCCGACCATGATTTCGCTGCCCATGCTCAGGGTTTGAATCTTTATGGCAGTCCAGTTCTCTCCGTCATCAGACCTCAGCGAGGTGATGGTATTGCCTTCGCGGACGAGCCTGACCCAGTAGGATGATTGCGCATTAGTGGTTGTGGCTTTGGTTTTCGCTTTGGTTGATGCGCGATAACGGAATGTAACCCCGCTGGCTGATGAAAAGAGCGATGACGCATGTTTCGAACCGGCCACCAGGCTCTCTCGGATCATCACTCCCGCCAGAGCCCCGGAAGAAGGGTTTTGAAGGGAAGCGACGCGCGCCTGAATCTCCCCGTCTCCGCTGAGAGTTTGATATACATAATGAAGCGAATCGGCCTTGCCCCAGATATTCTTGCCGCTGGAGGTTATCGAATAGGTTTCATTCGAAACCTCAACGGAGCCTGATGACGCTACTGATCCTATGTCTGCGCTCGACCACGGTGAGGGCAGCGAAGATTCATAAGAGGGTTCCAGATCGAGAAGTGTGCTGGCGTTCTGGCGAACTCCAAAAAGTGGGGAGAGTAATATGGAAGCGAACAGTATGAGGGACACACGTATCGCAAAACTTCTATTCATTTATCCTGCCTCCGAAAATGTAAATACCTTTTATGGGTAGGGCAATCAGACGGGTAACGGACTACTCACTGCTGAGTCCTTATTTCTGACGCGAGCTTTTTGTGAGGAAATACTGCACGTCTCGGACGTGAATCACTCCACCTTTCCCGCTCTGAAGGTGGTTGTTTTTACTGACGGGATGATTGCGACTGTATTATCAAAAACGCAGGGCGCAAGCCCTTGATGTGAGGATCCGAAAACTTCTTGGGGACATCCGCGACAGATGCTTTTCAATGTGAGGCAACCTCAGTATAAACAACTTCTGCTGTCAGGCAATAGTTTTTTTTGATTTTTTTCGCCGGGTGAATTCGTTCCCCCAAAAACTATCGATGACTCGATCGGCAAACCGGGCAGAGCGCAGAAACCCGAACACACCAGGCCACACCGTAGCCTGCCCGGTCTTTCGGTTGATGACCTCGGCGTCGAGCACGACAAGCTCGGTGCCGAGTTTTATGGCCTGCTCCTGCTGAACGGATTGCGAAAGGGCGGGGAACCGGATGAGCAGGAAGGCGACCATGAAAATGGCCGTCAACAACCCTGCTTTCATTGCTCGATACCTCGAAGGCCGATAATGACGCTCGCTCGATGAATGGTGAGCTGTGAGGCCTCTTGCAAATATGAAGTTCGTAGTCCCGCCTTCAGGCGGAAGTCGTGGCAGACGAGGCTCTCGGCGTTGCGAACCGGACATTTCATTTCACTTCAGTCATTTCACTTCAGCGACGAAGCGCCGGTGCTGCGCCTCCATCTGATCGGCTGTCGCCTCTTCTGACAGAATCAATATGCGATGCCTGAAAGTCGCCGACTGTTTGGCCTCAAGCGTGAGCTTCAATTCCTCTCGCCCGTTGCTGAAGACTTTCTGGCCGAGCGGGTTGGCCGCAAACAATCCATACCCGCGTGCGTGCCAGTAAGTCGGATAGCCCGGATTTTGAGGATGATCAAGCAAGGCAACCGTCACTTTCTCCTGGCCTATCGCGCCTCGCAGCATGACCCACCGCCCGCGCGTTCCCCATACTTCATCGCCCGCCTTCCCCTCGCTGCTCAGATACCGCCCCGTCACTCCCGTGTTATCGAGCCTGGGCACTGAAGTGGCTTTGCCCGAAGCGTCCGTGAATACTTCGGCTTTGTCCGACGGCTGCTCCAACTGACGAGCCACACGCAGCCCCAGCAAGCCTTCCTTGTTGTCAGCAAACACGACGCGCTCGACGGCAGTGAGCGTAGTTATCCTGTCTATGGCGCGATGAAGCAGCCCGGCAGAAAAGATGAATGTCGTGTCTTCGCGCAGTATGACTTTGCCGTCCGGCCCCACCCATTCCATCTCCACTTCCAGCGCGCCGCGATCACGCCCGCTCTCAGCGCGCTTGATCCGGCTCTGACGTATCGAGCCATATTTGTTTTTCTGATCGGGCCTGATGGCATCCGAGTTGTTCCAGAAATCCAGCCCGTTGACATCCCCGTAGTTGAACCACAATCCCACCTGATGCGGGTGATCGACTCGTTCGCCCGCGCGCGGATAGAGCGGATAGCCGCGCGCGACCTCCGCGCCTTTTGCGGTTCGCAGAGGGTAGAGCACAGGTTTTTTGATAGTCTCCGGCCAGATGTATGAAGTGAAGAGTTTGCTGTCAACGAAAATATCGATGCGGTGAGGCGCTTGGCTCGGAATGATTTGCACTCCGCGCATCGAGCGTCTGGTCTGCGTTGCGGCTGTCATCGCTCCCATTACGACGACAGCCGCTAACGCCATCATCATCAGTCTGCGCATCGTTTCGTCCCCTCAGCCGATCACGTCTTCCTGTCTGGTATTATCGAATGTGACACGCTTTCCGGTGTGCAGCGCGGCAATCGTCATGCATAGGGCGACCGAATGATTGTAGGCCGCGCGTATGTCGGCGTTGGGAGTCTTGCGCGAGCGCACGCACTCCATCCAGTTTCGCATGTGCGCAAGCGTCGAAGCGTCGACTCCGGTGTTGGCCGAAGTCTCCGCCCTCACAGCCTCCCGGTCTATGAGCGACATCTCAGGCAACAAAAACGGCTCCTTGCCCATGGGCTTTGCATATTCCATCTGTAGTCCGCCCTGCGGGCCGACCTTGTTGGTGTCGAGGTTGAGGCTGCCGCCGTTGGAGTAATAAATCTCCTTCACTCCTCCCTCGCTGTTGGTCTGGCGCGATGTGTAGACCACCTGAAATCCCTTTCCGCCTTTTGCCGCATCGCCGTAATCGAAGACCGCAGTCATCGTGTCGAAGTTCTTTCGCCCGTCGCGCCAGAGATAAATGCCGCCGTTGGCCACCACGCTCGTCGGATAGTCGTAGCCGGTGAACCAGTGAACGGTATCGATCTGGTGAACCATCCATTGATCGGGTATGCCTGACGAATACGGCCAGAAGAGCCGGAATTCCAGATGCTTCCTCGCGTCGAACGGCTCGAATTTTCGATTGATGAGAAATCGCTTCCAGTCGGTGTCTTCCTCTTTGAGCAGCGGGACGAGACCGGGCCTTCGCCAGCGACCGGGCTGGTTTACGTTCCAGGTCATGTCGGCCATCACGATGTCGCCGAACTTGCCCGACCGGATGAACTCGTTGGCCCGCATGTAGCTGGGCGTCGAACGCCGCTGCGTGCCGACCTGGACTATCTGTTTGGAAGCCGTCACCAGCTTCAGGGCCGCGCGAGCGTCCGTCATGATATTGGCGAAAGGCTTTTCGACATAGACATCCTTGCCCGCGCGCACGGCTTCGTTGCAGTGAACGGCATGCTGAAAATCCGCCGTCGCTATGATGACCGCATCGATGTTCTTCATCGAATAAAGCTCATCGGTGTTGCGGGCTTTGGCTATCTGCTCGGATCCCATCGGGGCTTTGAATTTGTCGGACTGCCGGGCGACGAAGTCGGCTCCTTCGTCTCTTCGTTTGTTCCAAATATCACAGACGGCCACAGGCTCGAAATTCAACTCGCCTGACAGACTCAGGAATGCCGGAATGAGCGAGTCTCTCATCCGGTCTCCGACTCCGACGAAAGCCACTCTCGCGCGGTCGTTGGCTCCCAGAATCCTCGCGTAGCTCGACGCGCGTGAACTGATCGCCAGCCCCGCGCCGCCTGCGACTGCGGTCTTGATGAAACTTCGACGTGATTCCATGATTTCCTCCGAAAGAGTCCGACAAGCTGCCAGCTTGTCGTTTCCTCGATTTTCGCACTCTCAGAAAGCGGGCAATCTGGCAGACCGCCCGACATCACACTCCTGCCCGCCGCAGAAGGTCTTTCATTCCGGCCATGCTCCGGCGCGTGGATTCTTCAGGCGTGCCAGCCCCGCGCCAGTGGGTTTCGAGGCTCAGTATGCCGCGATAACCGTCTTTCTTCAGCGCGC
>CAZPQE010000227.1:0-5265 GCA_964588615.1 uncultured Clostridia bacterium
TTGCGACCGCTTTCAAGAATATACCGGCGGCGCTGTTTCCTGTTTTGCTGCTGACTTCAGGCGAAAGGATCGCTGATCGGGTGAAGATGGCTCTTATCGGCGCAGCCCCTTACCTGCTGCTGTTGATTCCGCTCTACATTTCATCGGAAGGCTTCGTCCTCTATTCCATCTTTCCGCCGATACTCAACGACCGGGCCTCGGCATTCTCGCCTGTGAATCTGATATGGACAGCCGCAGCCGCCGCCATCGGACTCGCGCTCTTTTTTGCGGCCCGTCGCCTGGCTTCCCGATGGCCGATGGCTGTTTACACCATACTCTTCTTTGCGCTGTTTGAATCGGCAGTGCGGTTGCGGCTCGACCTGTTTCCGTTTTTGCTGGTCAACCTGATCGTCCTCGCTCACTTCTTTCTGTCGAAAAAGCATGACGGCTTTCATCTTTCAGATTATTTCCTGATCCTGCTTCTCTCGGTGTTTTCAGTAGTGCCGATATTATTTCATTACTTCGTCTACGTCACACCGTTTCTGGTGCTGTGGCTTGCCGAAAGAAAAGAGATGACTCTGGTTGTTGCCGCTCAGGTGATGGCGCTGGCTTTCTACGTGCTCAAGGACGCGTCGGTGCTTGCAGGGCTTTTCACTCCTCTGCATCCGACATTTTTTGCGAGTCTGCCGGACTTCTACACTCTTTCAGACCCGGCGCTTTCGCATCCGAGAGTGGCGCAGTTTCTTACTTACGCTGAAAATCTCGCGCGGATGGTTTTCAGATTTTCCTCATGGCTGATTATAGCCGCGTCGGTGACAAGACTCTTCGAGGCCGTCAGAGGTGAAAGCAATGCCGAGGCTGCGGTTTAATTTCGCTGCATCGCTTTTAATCGTCCTTGTCGCTTCTGTCGCGCAGGCGCAAGAGATGCTTGATAACGCCGTGTGGCGACAGTGCGATGATCTGACTGATTCAATCCAATCGCGCGCTGCCGGGCAGTCGTTCTTGTCGCATTTTGCGAATCTCAGCCGAATCGATGTGAGGCTCTTTAAAGACCAGGGGCCGAAAACGGCGAGTCTCACCCTTCACTTGCGCGAAAGCCCCGACGCCGGAGATATAGCGGTGGCTCGCGCACAGGATGCCAAGATTTCCGGTCGGGGATGGTTACATTTTCATTTCCCTCCGATAAAGGATTCGAAGGGCAGAGGTTACTATTTCTATCTTGAGCCGACAGGGGAAGAAGACTCAGGCATTCGCGCACGCCACTGCATGAGGACAAGCCTCTATGACCGCTCGCAACAGAGAGAGCGATACGAAAATCACCAGAAGGTCGAAGGCTCGCTGGACTTTCGAACTTATGTTTCTTTCGAGGGGAGCGCGGCTGAGGCCGCAAGCATGGCTTCAGGGCGATGGGCGTCAGACAAACTCTTTGCGGCGCTCTACAGCATTTTGCTTCTGGCAGTCGTGATCGGCATCCTGATGGTCGGGAATTCAAAGGAAAAAGGCGCTGACGGATGAGCAAGGGAAAAATCATGGTGACTGGTGTGGCCGGATTCATCGGCTCGAATCTCGCGCAGGAACTCTTGCGCAGCGGTTATGAAGTCGTCGGCGTAGACAATATGTCTCAGGGCGATCCGCTCAACATGGCCGACTTCATCGAGAACCCGTCCTTTGCCATGCACTACATCGATATTCAGGATCGGGAGGCGCTGTCTGCCGCAGCCGGCGGATGCGACGTTATAGTTCACCTGGCTGCTTATAAAATCCCCCGCTACAGCGATGCGCTCGACACTCTATGGGTCAACGGGCATGGCTCGGAAAACGTCGCCCGCGCTGCCCTCGAATGCAAAGCCAAACTCGTCGCAGCTTCAACTTCGGATGTCTATGGCAAAAATCCGCGAGTCCCTTTCACCGAAACATCCGATCTGGTCATAGGCAACCCGGAGGTGAAGCGGTGGGCCTACGCGATCTCGAAGATGTTCGAAGAGCAGTTGCTCTTCGCCTTTCATGAGCGTTACGGGCTCGATGTCGTGATAATGCGCTTTTTCGGCGGCTACGGGCCGAACCAGAATTTAACCTGGTGGGGCGGGCCTCAGTCAGTCTTCATCAACAGCGCGCTCGACGACCAGGAGTGCGAACTTCACGGCGACGGACAGCAGACGCGCTCCTTCACTTATGTGTCGGATCACGTCGAGGGAATCATTCGATGCGTCGAAAAGCCTGAAGCCAGAAACCTGGTATTCAATCTCGGCAATACCGAGGAAGTGACCATAGAGCAACTGGCCCGGATGGTCTGGCGACTGGTTCGCGGAGACGAGCCTGCAAAGATTCGCTTCATCCCTTACTCTGCTTTCGGCAGGTACGAAGATGTGATGCGCCGCATCCCCGACATAACCAGGGCGAGAGAACTGCTTGGATTCGAACCCCGGATCTCGCTCGAAGACGGACTGCGCCGGACTATCCAATGGCAGGTTGTGCGCCGCCGCCGACAGGGGATAGAAACGCCTGATCCTGTGCTCTGATTTTTTATGAACGACCAGCCGCATCTTTACCTCATCGTTCCCGCGCTCAACGAAGCTGAGAACCTGGAGCGCCTGACAGGGGCCTTTCGCAGTCTCGAAAAAGAATTTGAAGAGTACCGCCTGCAAATCATCCTCGTCGATGACGGCAGCAGCGATGGAACGGGAGAGAGGGCGCGGAAACTCTCCGAGGGTCTCGATTTCGTCCTTCTGTCCCACGCGGTCAATCAGGGGCCGGGGCGCGCCTTCGCAACCGCTTTCGAATATCTGGAAACGCGATTGCAGCCTGGCGACTGCGCAGTGACTATGGAAGGCGACAACACTTCGCGCCACGATCTACTGAGGCAGATGCTTACACGCACACGCGAGGGTTATGATGTGATCCTGGCAAGCCCCTATTTATACGGCGGAGGCATACTCAACACCTCGCCCTGGCGCGTGTTTCTGAGCCATATTGCGAACGCTTTTGTGAAAGAAGCCCTGGGCATTCACGGGATCATGACGATGAGTTCTTTTTACCGTCTTTACACCGGCAGGGCGCTGAAGGAATTGCAGTCGCGCTACGGGGGCGGCATCATCGAGCGGCGCGGGTTCGAGAGCATGATCGAGATGCTGATGAAGATGATGTATATCGGATTGACCATCTCGGAAGTGCCGATGGTGCTCGACACCTCGCGCCGCAGGGGCAAGAGCAAAATGAAAATAATGAAAACCATCATAGGCTACCTGTGGCTGTGGAAAGACAAACGCAGGTGGCAGCGACAAAGCCGCGTTGCAATTGAAGGCGAAGTCCTTGTCAACGGAATCGAGCCAACAAGAAGAACATGAGCGAATCAAAATCCACTCACACTCCCTATGACATAGCCATCGTGGGAGGCGCAGGACACGTCGGGCTTCCGCTCTCGATGGTCTTCGCAAACAAGGGGAAGCGCGTCCTGATATGCGACCTCGACCGCCGGGCGCTCTCTCAGATTGCGGAAGGCAGGATGCCTTTTATGGAGCATGGCGCTGAACCGATGCTCAAAAACCTGATCGACCGCAAACTCATCACGCTGACCGATGACGCCTCGACGCTCAGGGACGCGGACTCGATTGTCATCACCATCGGGACTCCGATAGACGAGTTCCTCAATCCCACGCTGAGAGTGATACGAAACTGCATCGATGAACTGCTGCCATGTCTTTCGGACGGTCAGTTGATCGTCCTCCGATCGACTGTCTATCCGGGAGTCACCAAGTGGGTCGGAAGATATCTCGAATCGAGAGGCAAACGCATACTGCTCTCCTATTGTCCTGAACGAATCGTCCAGGGCAACGCCATCGAGGAGCTGCAATCCCTTTCGCAGATCGTCAGCGGCACGACTCCCGAAGCCGAAGAAGCAGCGGCCCGTCTGTTTGGCGTCATCGCTCCCGATATCGTGCGGCTTTCGCCGACAGAAGCCGAGTTCGCGAAGCTCTTCTCGAATGCCTATCGCTATATCCAGTTTGCCGCCACAAATCAGTTTTACATGATAGCCACAGCCGCAGGCGTGGATTACCATCGCGTGCTTGAAGGCATGAAGAAGAATTATCCGCGACTGAGCGACCTGCCCGGCGCCGGGTTCACCGCCGGGCCGTGCCTGCTCAAAGACACCATGCAACTGGCCGCTTTCAGCGACAACTCGTTCACTCTGGGACATTCGGCGATGCTCATCAACGAGGCCCTGCCGCTGTTCATCGTCGACAACATCCTCAAAGGCTACGCCCTCGAAGAGATGACTGTAGGACTGCTGGGGATGGCATTCAAGTCCGAAAGCGACGACCCGCGCGCTTCGCTGTCTTACAAGCTGAAAAAGGTGCTCGACTTCCGCGCTAAAAGAGTGCTGACGACCGACCCTTACGTCGCCCGCGATGTGGAACTGCTTCCGCTCGAAGAGGTGATCGCTGAAAGCGACATATTGATTGTGTGCGTGCCTCACAGGGCTTACAAACATCTCGACCTGAAAGGGAAAACGATCGTGGACGTGTGGAATTTCATTGAACCGAAAGTCGCAGATATCGAGTAGGGAGGTTGACAGTGGGCCGTTTGCGTGTGGGGGTGATCGGGATTGGATTCGGCCAGCAGGTGCATGTACCCGCTTTTCGCGCCGACCGCAGATGCGAAGTCGTCGCCCTGTGCGCGAGCAGCCAGGATCGCGCTGCCGCCATCTCTTCACGACTCAACATCGGACAGAGCTATGGCGACTGGCGGAGGATGATCAGGAGCGAAGAGATCGATGCAGTCTCGATAGCAGTTCCTCCTGTCATTCAATCTGAGATAGCGATAGCCGCCCTCGAAATGGGCAAGCACGTGTTTGCCGAAAAGCCGCTTGCCTCGACGAAAGCCGCCGCGGTGTATATGACTGAGGCAGCCGCGCGCGCCGCGCGCGCCAATGTCATCGATTTCGAGTTCTGCGAAATCGATGAATGGCAGAAAGCCAGAGACATACTTTCATCGGGCGGCATAGGCCGTCTCCGGCACGCGGCGGTGTCGTGGAACGTCGAGACTTATGCCAACAAGCTTGGACTGGAAAACTGGAAGACCGATGTCGAGCGAGGAGGGGGCGCGCTCAATTCGCTCGCATCCCATGCTTTATTTTATCTCGACTGGCTCGTCGGTCCCGTCTCCGGGGTTTTAACCCGGACATTTCGAGCGCCTGACGATCGCCGCCCGGCAGACAGCCTTGCCGTAATGTGCCTGGAATTGGACGCAGGTGCGGCTGCCTCGCTTTCGATCAGCACGCATGCTTTC
>CAZPQE010000227.1:5275-10197 GCA_964588615.1 uncultured Clostridia bacterium
ATGGGATCCAGAGAATCGAACCGCCTTGAGGAAGTGACAGTGAACCGCTCCTGGGAGGGATGTGCGGACGGGCGCGTCGCTCCGGTGGCGCGGCTCATCAGACGGTTTGTCGATTGGGCAATCGATGGCAGGCCGGCCAGCCCGGATTTCAAGACCGGCCTGCGGGTGCAGTGCCTGCTTGATGCTGCGCGAAAATCATCCGAGACAGGATGTGTGGTCAGGAAGCCGTTCTGAACGGCGACAGCGAAATTACAAATGAGCGCGAAACATTATCTTGTCACAGGGGGCGCGGGGTTCATTGGCGCGGCGCTGGTACGTCGTCTGGTGAGAGAGGGCTGCCGCGTGCGGGTGTTAGACAATCAGTCGAGAGGATCACTTGAGAGGCTTGCCGACCTCGCAGGAGATATAGAATACCTTCAGGCCGACATACGCGACCCGGAGGCGGTCATCCGCGCCGTGAAAGGGATCGACTCGGTATGCCATCTCGCTTTCGTCAACGGAACCGGATTCTTCTACACGATGCCCGACCTTGTCCTTGATGTAGGCGTCAGGGGGATTATCAATGTCATCGATGCATGCATGAAAGAGAACTGCGGTGAGTTGATACTCGCTTCAAGCTCCGAGGTCTATCAATCGCCTCCCGTGATTCCGACCGACGAAACCGCGCCGCTTTCGATTCCCGATCCAGCCAACCCGCGATACTCTTATGCGGCAGGCAAGATCATCAGCGAAGTCATGGCGCTCAACTACGGCAGGAAGCACTTCGAGCGCGTGCTGATATTCAGGCCCCACAATGTCTACGGGCCTGATATGGGAGCCGAGCATGTGGTTCCGCAGTTCATCCTTCGAATGGATGAGATGTGCCGCGATTCGACTGGCCCCATCCTCTTTCCGATTCAGGGAACAGGAAAAGAGACGCGGGCCTTTGTCTTTATTGATGATTTCATCGACGGGCTGATGGCGGTTGTCGAGCAGGGGCGGCACGGAGAGATTTATCATATAGGCACAACCGAAGAGCTTGCCATAGAGCAGGTGGCGCGCATAGTGGGCGAGTATTTCGGCAGGCAGATTGAAATTGCCCCCGGCGAAGCGGCGCGCGGCGGCACGGCGCGTCGCTGCCCCGATATATCGAAACTGGCCGCGCTCGGATACTGCCCCAGGATCGCTTTCCGCGACGGATTGCCCGTCGTGGCAAAATGGTATGTGGAAAACGCCGCCGCCCGCGCGACCAGATAGAGAGGGATCATGCAAAGCGATTCGAAACTTGCTGCCGGAACAGGCTCAAGCCTGGTGATAACCAGATGCCAGGTTTGTGACAACACCGACCTCCGTTCGGTGTTGTTCCTCGGCTTCCTGCCGCCGGTGAACCAGATGCGACCTGTCGGCCAGCGCCCTCACGAGCAACCCGCTTATCCAGCTGAGTTGCTCTTCTGTCCGAAATGCTCGCTCGTGCAGCTTGGCCTCACGGTCGATCCGAACATACTCTTTCCGCCAGATTACCCCTATACCAGCGGTACGACGAAGATACTGCGCGAGAATTTTGCCGATCTCTACGACGAATGCCGCACTGTCATCGACCTTAGCGCGAATGATCTCATCATCGATATTGGCGCGAACGACGGGACGTTGCTTGCCAATTTTCAAAACGGCGGCCATCGCGTGCTGGGGGTAGAGCCGACCGGGGCAGCCAAGCTCGCCCGCGAGCGCGGAATAATGACGGTGATGGAATTCTTCTCCCGCCAGACAGCCCACCGCATCGAGTCTGAGCACGGAAAGGCCCGCGTCATCACCGCAACCAACGTCTTTGCCCATATGGAAACCATTCACGATATAGTCGATGCCATCGTCAGTCTGATCGAGGAGCGGGGCGTTTTCATCTCTGAGTCTCATTATCTTGTGAGCCTGATAGAATCCCTTCAGTACGACACCATTTATCACGAGCATCTGCGGTACTACTCCCTAACAAGCCTCAGCCATCTGCTGCGCCTTCACGGGCTTGAAGTGATACATGCGAGGCGAATCCCGACCCACGGAGGCTCGATCCGAGTCTACGCTGTCAGAGAAGGCGCATTTCCGGCTCGGCCATCGGTGGCCGCCGTGCTTTCTGAAGAAGAAAAATTCGGAATAGGGATTGAAAAACTTGAGGAATTCAAACGCCGCGTGGCGCTGTCCAAACTCGACCTCTACGACCTGCTTGCCGATATAAAGAAACAAGGCCATCGCATCTATGCCTTGGGCGCTCCCTCGCGCGCAAGCACACTGGTAAATTATGTCGGACTCGATGACGGCATCATCGATTGCGTCCTCGAAATCGAAGGTTCCCGAAAGATCGGCAAATACATCCCCGGAACGGTCATTCCCGTAGTCGCTCAGAATCGACTCTTTGCTGATCCTCCTGATTATGTGTTGCTTCTGTCGTGGCATATAGCCGACGAACTGGTGCCCAGGCTGCGGGGGCTCGGCTTCAAGGGCAAATTCATCGTTCCGCTTCCTGAGCCTGAGGTGATTCAATAAATGCGCAGACTTGACATTGCAATACCGGTTTACAACGAAGGCGAAAACATAGTCCGGGTGCTGGATTGTCTTCGCGAACAAGTCAAAGTTTCGTTTCGCGTTCTTATCTGTTACGACCACGATGAAGACAACACGCTCGACGCCCTGCGGGACTATGAGCGACGAGGCCTTATAGAGATCGCGCTCGTCAAAAACAACGGGCGTGGCGCTCACTCAGCCATAATGTCGGGGTTTGGCTACAGCGATGCGCCTGCCGTTGTAGTATTCCCCGCTGACGATACCTTCAACGCCGGGATCATTGATGAGATGTTCCGCAGCTTCGAGAAAGGATGTGAAATCGTCGCAGCCAGCCGTTTCTTGAAAGGCGGGAGAATGGAAGGCTGTCCCTGGTTGAAGGCCGTGCTGGTGCGTCTGGCCGCCTTCACTCTTTATCACCTGGCGCGACTCCCGGTTCATGATCCAAGCAATGGCTTTCGGCTGTTTTCGCGGCGCGTGCTTGACGAAATAAGTATCGAGTCGACGGAAGGCTTCACCTACAGCATCGAGTTGCTCGTTAAATGTCACCGCCTGGGGTGGAGAGTCGGAGAAGTTCCCTCGGTGTGGTTTGAAAGGACCGCAGGCAAGAGCCGTTTCCGCGTCCTCAAGTGGCTGCCCGCTTACCTCCAATGGTACTTCTATGCATTTGCCACCACATACCTTCGCAGGAAGAAAGTCGATTCGGCTCCCCGCTCTTCTCAGGCCCAGGAAACGCGCTGATGAAACCCCCGGCTGAATTTCCCGGCAGACGATTGATATGTCTTTCCGCCATCGTGCTGTTTGCCTGTTCGGTGAGGTTCTACAAGATCGATCTTCCGATCATGGACTTCCATGCCCCGAGGCAGATACAGACAGCCGAGATCACCCGCAACCTCTATCGAGCGAGCCACAACGTTTTCTATCCGCAGGTGGGTTTTTTGGGGCCGGAGCCGAGGCCCTTCATACTTGAGTTTCCTCTCTACAATGCGGTAGTGGCGCTGCTTTATGGTGTGACCGGAGGCGTTGACGAAAGCCTCGGTCGAGTGACGTCGATTCTCTGCTGGATGGTCGCGGGATTTTTTCTCTACGCGATTGCAAAGAGGTTTTTCAACCCGGAGACGGCGCTTGCCGCGCTGTTCTTCTTTCACCTGTCGCGGCTCGGCATACTTGCGAGCCGGAGCTTTCAGCCCGAAGCCATGATGACAATGCTCGCGCTCGGCTCGTTTTACTTCTTTGACCGCTGGGTGGAAGAAGATCGAAAGTCGCTCGTCGTCTGCGCCGGGATATTGGGGGGCCTTGCGCTGCTTGTGAAACTGCCGATCATTCACATTGCATTGCCAATGGCTTATTTGCTTGCGCTGAGAAAAGAGCGACTCAAACGCAGGGCCCTGTGGGCAGTGGTCGGGGCTGTGATGATTGCCGTGTATCTGTGGTATTGGCATGCGGCGAGGGTCGGATCGACGATGAGGGCCGAGATTGGAGGAAACTGGACGCTTGAGAACTGGTTCCAGCCGTCATTGCTTGCGAGCCGCGAGTTTTATGATCGCCTCTATGTCACCTGGCGCAGTGTTGTCTTAGGCTCAATAGGGTTTGCGCTCTTTTTGCTCGGAATTCTGATGAGAGTGGGTGATCGTCGCCGTATGGTTTTTCATGTGTGGCTTGGCGCGGTCATCCTGTACATGCTCTTTTTCAATTATCACGCCATGACCCACCTCTATTACCATGTGCCTGCGATAGCGGTCGGATCAGTTTTCGCAGCGCGCGCTTTCTCAGCGATACCCGCTTTCACCGAACCACTTATGACGCGGGGATGGGTGTTGCAGTCTCTCGTCGCCGTTGCAGTCATCGTGACCACGATGGAGTACGCCGCGCAGCACGCTTATCGCATTCCGCCTGAGATGTCGCGCATTCAGGAGGCTGCAAGGGCGGCATCTGACATAGCCGGTCCGGATGATGTGATAGTCACTCAGAATCTCATGGTGAATTATTGGGCCGACCGTCGGGGATGGTGGATATCTCCGCTCGACAAAGACCCGATCTCGCGCCTCGAAGAATTCCGATCCAGGGGCGCGCGGCTCTTTGTAAAATACGACCCGGAGGCTTTCCCTCAACAGCGCGACCTCAGCCAGCATGTCCGCACTCTTTACCCATCGCTGAAAGAAACTCCCGAATACGCGATTTTCGATCTTGGAAGCCAGCAGTGAGCACAGCCAGGAAGCTTCTCTTCGTGGTCGCAAGGGGTCGTCTCGATCCTTCGGGAATCAAACGCGCCTATGATCTGTTGCCCTGTTTTCAGAGCTTGGGATATGAAACAGTCATCGTCAGCCATGATTGGGAGTCGCTGTGGAAGGCGCGCATGAAGTCGGACCTGGGAAGCGAGGCGCATCGCCGGG
>CAZPQE010000228.1:0-10189 GCA_964588615.1 uncultured Clostridia bacterium
GGGCCATCTCCTCATCGCTCACCTGCAAGTTCAACCGGCGTCCGTCTACATCGAGTTCTATCAGATCGCCGTCGCGCACAAGCGCAAGAGGCCCGCCGATGAAAGATTCAGGCGCGACGTGCAGAACGCATGCTCCGTAGGATGTGCCACTCATCCGCGCGTCGGAGATTCGAACCATGTCGCGCACGCCTTTTTTGAGGAGTTTCTGCGGAATCGGCAGCATTCCCCACTCCGGCATTCCTGGGCCGCCTATCGGCCCGGCGTTCTGCAACACCAGCACCGAAGTCTCGTCTACGATCAAATCTTCATCGTCAATCCGCGCGGCCATGTCATTGTAGTCTTTGAAGACCACCGCCCGGCCCGTGTGTTGAAGCAATCGAGGTTCTGCGGCGGTCGGTTTTATCACCGCTCCGTCGGGCGCGAGATTTCCGTAGAGGATTGCCGTGCCTCCTCTGGCTGAAACCGGGTCTGCGCACAAGCGAATGACCTCCGGGTTGATGATGCGCGCCGACTCGATGTTCTGGCCAAGCGTGCGACCCGAAACGGTCAGGCAATCGAGGTGTAGCAGATCGCTTATCTCTTTGAGCAGCGCGCGGAGTCCGCCCGCGTAATAAAAATCCTCCATCAGGTACTCTCCCGACGGGCGGAGGTTTGCGATCATCGGCGTGCGGTGAGAGATTTCATCGAACTTCTTCAACTCAAGTTTTATGCCTGCCCGACCTGCCAGAGCCACCAGATGGATGATGGCGTTGGTCGAGCCTCCGATGGCCATATCGGCGGTGATCGCGTTTTCGAATGACGCCAGGGTGAGGATGTCGCGCGGTTTGAAGTCATCCCAGACCATTTCGACTATGCGCCGTCCACAGGCTGAGGCCATGCGCGCGTGGCGTGAATCGACAGCCGGGATCGAAGATGCGCCCGGAAGCGTCAGTCCGAGCGATTCGGCCATGGCGGTCATCGTCGAAGCTGTCCCCATCGTCATGCAATGGCCGGGCGAGCGCGCTATGCTGTCTTCCAACTCAGACCATTGCTCCTCGGTGATGTTGCCCGCGCATTTTTCAGCCCAGTATTTCCACATATCGGTTCCGCTTCCCAAGTGCTGCCCGTTCCAGTTGCCGCGCAGCATCGGCCCTGCCGGAAGGTAAATCGCAGGCAGATTCATAGTGATTGCGCCCATCAGCAATCCGGGCGTAGTCTTGTCGCACCCTCCCATCAGCACTGCGCCGTCAATGGGCTGACAGCGGAGCAGTTCTTCGGTCTCCATGGCGAGGAAGTTCCGATACATCATCGGGCTTGGTTTCATGTAAGTTTCGTTGACCGGCATCGCGGGCAACTCTACGGGGAAGCCGCCGGCCTGCCACACGCCGCGTTTGACCTCTTCGGCGCGCTGGCGGAAATGGCTGTGACAGGAAGCCAGATCGCTCCACGTGTTGATGATGGCGATGACCGGCCTGCCTGTGAACTCGTCCATCGAATAGCCCATCTGCTTGGTGCGCGAGCGATGGCCGAATGATCGCACATCGGTCGCGCTCAACCAGCGATGGCTGCGCAATTCCTCCTGGCTTTTCCTCTTCGTCATCATTTCCTCCGAAAGACAGTTTTCAGTTTTCAGTCTTTCATCATCGCTTCACACGTTGACTCTTCTGCTTCAAAGCTGCGGCTATGGCCCGTTCGACTAAGGGCTGCATCACCGCGTAGCCCTTGTCGTTCGGGTGCAGGCCGTCATCGCTCAGTTCCGCTTTCAGGAAACCTTTCTCATCGACCGTAGCCGAGAAGTAATCGAGATAAGTCAGATCGTTTTGAGCCGCGTATTTTTTTATCCACTCGTTGAGAGCTTTGATTTTCTCAGGCGGGCGGCGGAGGGTTTGAGTGATGGGCTTCCCTTCTCTGTTTTTTCCGTAGTCGCTCACAGGAAGCAATGAAGCCACGACGACGCGGATGCCGTTTGCTCGCGCAAGCTCGATCATCGAAGTCAGATTGTCTTCGATGGCTTCGAGAGTCGTCGGTCCGGTATTGCCGGAGATGTCATTCGTGCCTGCGAGGATGACGACGACCTGGGGTTTCAATGCAATCACATCGGGTCGAAAGCGAACGAGCATCTGAGGTGTGGTCTGCCCGCTGATGCCGCGATTGACGTAAGGCTTCGCGGGAAAGTAGCTGGCCAGTTTCCAGCCATCGGTAATCGAATCGCCCATGAAAACCACGCGCTTTTCATTTGCGGCAGGCGGCTGAAGCGCAGCGTTCGCCTCGCGGTAACGCGCAAGCGCGGGCCAGTCCGAAAGCCGAGGCTCAAGCCGCGCAAGCCTCGCTTTTGCGTCTATGCATTCCTGAGATTCCTGCGCAGGCGATTGCGCTGATGCCGAAGCAACAAGCATCAGCAGAAAAAAACAGCAGGCAACTGATCGTCTCATGAAAAAATCCTCCTCAGAAAAGGTGCAGCAGGCTGCCAGCCTGCTGGTTCTTCAAATTTTCATCCTTTCAGGGTGTCAACAGGCTGGCAGCCTGTTGTACATCTTCGGCTCCTCAAAAAACAGTGGTCGGTGGTCGGTGGTCAGTTTTCAGCCAGTTCGCCTTACACTCCCCTGCTCCTCTTCACCCTTTCGCGACTTTGCGTCAAATACGGGCGATGCGGAATCGATCCGCTGCTACGGCCACGACGATTATGGCCCCGATGATTATCTCCTGAATGTAATTGGGCCATCCCATCTGCTGGCATCCGTTGCGAAGGAAAGCCATCGTCAAGGCTCCGATCATCGAGCCGAGTATGCTGCCTTCGCCGCCGTTGAGGCTGGCTCCGCCGATGACCACCGCCGCAATGACGTCAAGCTCTGTTCCGATGGCTACGGTCGGGTCGCCTTGGCGGAGCCGCGACATCTGCATCACTCCGGCCAGCCCGAAAAACAATCCCGCCAGTGAGTATATGAAAAGCTTGAGCCGGTTTATCGGAACTCCGCAGGCGCGCGCCGCCGCTTCGTTCGAGCCGACGGCGAAAACGTGGCGGCCAAAAACTGTGTTTATCAACACTGCGGCCATCGCTGCCGCCAGAAAGATCGAAATCCAGATTCCGGGAGCGAAGATGAGCCAAGCCGGATCGGGAAAAGTCACAGCCAGATTGTTCACCCACGTGTCAGGCACATTGACGGTCTGTTGATCGGCAAGCCACTTGGCCCCCCCGCGCGCCACTCCGAGCATGCCGAGCGTGGCGATGAAAGGAACCACTCGCAGGCCAGTTATCGCAAGCCCGTTGATGAGTCCGACAAGTCCGCCGACCGCGATGCCTGCAAGCACGGCGGCCGCAGGCGGCCATCCACCCTGTATGCCAAGCGCGGTGACCACTCCCGTTAGCGCGATAGTCGAGCCTACCGACAAATCGATTCCTCCGGCGATTATTATCACCGTCATCCCTGTCGCCCCCAGAGCCACAATGACGGTCTGCGAAAGCACTATGCGCAGATTGCGAATCGAGAGGTAGCCTGCGGGAGAGTCCGTAAGCGACGCAAAGATCAACACCACCGCGATGAGGCCGATGACAGGCCCCAATCGACTGAGCCAGTTTTTCAAAGGCGAACGATCTCTTGCTGAAGGCGAAGCGACATCTTCGCCTCTCACTTCCGGGTCTGCGATTTTTTGGTGTTCCGTTTTCATCCCTTCACGCTTGAATGCCGATGGCGGCCTGCAATACGGTTTCAGGAGTCCATTGATCGATAGGGCGCGCGTCCGAGAGCCTGCCCCGGCTCATAACCGCAAGCCGGTCAGAGAGTCCGAACAACTCCGTGAGATCGGAACTGATCAGAAGGACGGCTTTGTTCTGAGCGGTACACTCGGCGATGATTTCATAAATCTGCGCTTTGGCCGCTATGTCGATTCCTCGCGCGGGTTCATCGAGCAGCAGCACATCGACATCCTGATGCAGCAGGCGCGAGATAGCCACTTTCTGCTGATTGCCGCCCGAAAGAGTCCGCGTCGGTTGAGCAGGCGCGCCAGCCTTGATGCGCAACCGCTTTATCCAATCCATTGCCTGTCGCCGCTGTCGGGAGAGGTTGATCCACCCGGCGCGCGAACACGAAGACATGCGCGTGAGGGTGACGTTATCGGCTATCGAGAGCGCCAGCGCAAGTCCCTCGCCTTTGCGGTCTTCGCTCAGGTAGCCTATGCCCTGACGGATTCGGGCAAGCGGCGTTGCGCTTCGCGCATCGACGGGGCGGTTTCGCAAAAGTATTTTTCCCGACTCGATCTTTTCGAGACCGAACAGAGCGCGCGCCATCTGAGTCCGCCCCGATCCCATCAGGCCCGCGATGCCGAGAATCTCTCCGCGTCGAAGCTCGAAACTCGCGTGACGCACATCAGGAGGGGCGATGAGATCGCGCACTTCGAGAATCGTTTCGCCCGCGGGCGCGTGTCGTCGTTCAGGAAAAAGTTTATCGATTGGTCGCCCGACCATGTGCGAGATGAGTTCCCTGTCGGTAAAGGAAGAGATAGCTCCGGCGGCGACGCTGCGCCCGTCTCTGAGCACCGTACAGCTATCGGCGATCTCGCGCACCTCTTCGAGAAAATGGCTGATGTAGATTACGCTCATCCGCTCATCGCGCAGTCGCCGGATGACTTTGAACAAGCGTTCGACATCGGCGCGCTGAAGGCTGCTGGTCGGTTCGTCCATCAGAATGATGTTTGCCTGCGCAGCCATAGCTCGGCAGATTTCGACGACCTGTCGAGCGGCTATCGGCAACTGGCGGACGCTCGTGTCGGGGCGAATCTCAGGATGTTGAAAGGCTTCGAGGGCTTCGAGCGATTTTCGCCTGAGCCGGTCGCGGTCGATCCACCCGGCCCGATGAGGCTCGATGCCCATCATAATGTTTTCAGCCACCGTCAGGTGCGGGCACAGTTGCAATTCCTGATGAATGAGCGCGATCCGATTGCTTCGCGCATCCATCGGAGATGAAGGAGCATAAGCGCGGCCATCGATTTCCATACTCCCCCGGTCGGGACGGAGCGCACCGGCTATGATATTCATCAGGGTGCTTTTGCCCGCGCCGTTTTCGCCGATGAGGGCGTGAACTTCGCCCTTTCGCAATTCCAGATTGACGCCCGCCAGCGCCACCGTCGGGCCGAAATGTTTGCTTACATCCAGGAGTCTCAGCATCAGCGACTATTTCAGATACTCATCCACAGGAGGATGCAGAAGGGTTTGCAATTTTGGATCATCGAGGTTTTCGGCTGTCACCATCGTCACGCCCGTGTCGACTCGCTTTTCGACCGGCTTGCCCGAAAGATGATCGACCATCGTCCTGACTCCGAGATAGCCCATCTGGAAAGGGTTCTGCACGACCACGCCATGCAACTGTTTGCTGCGAAGCGCGTCGGCGAAAGTCTGGGTCATATCGAAGCCCACAAGAATCACCTTGCCCGCTTTGTCTATGTCCTCAAGGGCGAGCAGCATCCCTGCCGTCGAAGATTCGTTGGGGGTGAAGATGCCCTGAATATCGTTGCCGTAGCGGTTGAGCAAATTTTCTGATGCGCGCTTGGCAGTGTCTCTGGTGGGGCCTGCGTACTGATCTGACGAGATGACTTCGATGCCCGGATAAGCTGATTTGAGCTTTGAGAGAAAACCGTCTTCGCGCGCCTGCGTGCTGGCCGAGCCTTCCTGATAGCGAAGCAGCAACGCCTTGCCTTTGCCGCCAAGCAGTGCGCCGAGTCGGTCGGCGGCAAGTTCGCCGCCTTTGAAATTGTCGGTAGCGACGAAGCTGACTATGTTTTCCGATTGCAGCCCTGAATCGATTATGACCGAAGGGATGCCTGCGCGCCGGGCTTCTTCTACGGGGCGGACGAGCGCGCGGTCATCGAGCGGGGCCAGCACTATGCCGTTGACTGACTGGCTCAGGAAGCCCTCGACTACCTGAATCTGCTGCTCTCTATCGTCTTCGCGCAGCGGCCCTTTCCATGTAACCGAAATTTCAAGAGTCGGAGTTGAAAGCTCGCGGGAAGCTTTGATCGCGCCCGCGTGGATGCTCTTCCAGAATTCGTGAGTGGTTCCTTTGGGGATGACGGCTATCGAGTATTTTTTCGACCCCGATTTCGATCCTCCACAACTCATCAACAGGAAGGCTGCCGATACAGCCAGCAGAAGACAGGCTATTTTTTTCATTTCAGGTTTATCCTCAAGTCCGGTATCGCCGCTGCGTGATGCAATCATTCGATAGCGACAAAACGAATCACGATTTGCGCTTCCGTTCTTGCCACACTTCAAGTAAGTTGTCAAACGACTGACAGCGATTTGAGAGGAACAGGTATGACCATTCGGGTCGGAATCATCGGCGCAGGCAACATAAGCGAGACGCACGCGCGCGTGGCATCCGAGATAGAAGGAGTGAAGATCGCAGCCGTTTACGGGCAAAACAGAAAGAGAGCAGCGCAGTTGGCCGAGCGTTACGAATGCGCAGCCTTTGACGATCTGGATATGTTTCTCAAACACCGTCCGATGGAGGTTGTCGCCATCGGCAGTCCGTCAGGTTTGCACGCCGAGCACGGAATAGCGGCGGCCCGTCACAATCTTCACGCGCTCGTGGAAAAACCTATCGACATCTCAACAGAGCGGGCCGACGCGCTCATCAGCGAATGCGAGAAAGCGGGCGTCAAGCTCGGAGTATTTTTTCAGGATCGAATGGCGACCGATCTCTGCAAGCTCAAAGAGATGATCGAAGCGGGCCGTCTCAGCAAACCTTTTCTGGTATCAGCGCGAGTGAAGTGGCATCGTGGAGCGGAGTATTACAGTAACTCGCGATGGCGCGGCACAACGGCTCTGGACGGAGGCGGCGCGCTTATCAATCAGGGCATTCACACTGTCGATCTGATGCTGTGGCTTATGGGCGATGTGTCGCGCGTATACGCAAAGGGAATCACCGCGCTTCACCGGATCGAAGTGGAAGACACGCTTGTGGCAACGATGGAATTCGAGAGCGGAGCAATCGGCACGCTCGAAGCCACCACCGCAGCTTATCCCGGTTATCCTCGCTGTCTGGAGTTGACCGGAGCCGAAGGCACGATCACCATTGAGCACGACCGCATCATCTCGGCAGATTTGCGCTCACCGATAGAAGATCTCAAAAACCTGAAAGAACACGACAGCAATGCCGCCGCCGTCTCGCCCGTCGTCTCCGATACGCGAGGGCATAAAAGGATATTCGAGGATTTTCTGAAAGCCATCGAGACCGGCTCCATCCCGCGATGCGACGGGCGCGAGGGACGACGCAGCGTTAAGGTGGTCGAGGCGATTTATCAATCATCGAGCGAGGGGCGCGCAGTGCGGCTGTGAGTCTTGCGCAGTGCGATACAATAGAGACCAGACGAAATAATCTGCCCCAGGTCGCGCCGACTAGCGCGGGAACAACGAGGAGGGGAGATGGTAACAGGTCTCTATTTGCCAAACTCACAGAACGAGTATTACCAGATGGTCTCATCTGACGCTCAGGCCGCTGCAAAACGAGCGGGGATGAACATCCAGGTTCATTTCGCAGACAATAGGTCATCCACGCAGGTAAAACAAATCTACGATTCCTTGCATGCTCAGGAGCCGATGAGCGCAATCATAGTGATGCCGATCCGGGATGATTCGCTAAATCGCCTCGCTCAGGAAGCGGCAAGCAAAGGGATAGGGTGGTTTTTTCTCGGACGGCGAACCAGTTATCTTGAGGAGTTGCGCAAGCAGTTTCCCGCCTGCCCGATTTCTTATGTCAGCCCCGATCAGCGCGAGATAGGCAGGATACAAGGCCGTCAGGCGCGCATTCTGCTGCCTGCGGGCGGAGACCTGATCTATGTTCAGGGGAATGCCGAAACTTCTTCGGCGCGCGAGCGGCTGGCGGGCTTCCGCGAAACGATCAGCGGGTCGAGCATCGATGTCCACGTGCTCGACGGCAACTGGACGGCCAGCGACACGGAAAGAATAATGGGCAGTTGGCTGCGCATTGCGACATCAGGCAAATGGAAACTCGATCTGGTCGTTTGCCAGAACGATGAAATGGCTATGGGCGCATGCAAGGCTCTGCAATCAGTCTCCGAGTCTCAGCGGCTTCCTGAGATAGCCGGCATCCCTGTGACAGGCTACGACGGGCTGCTCAACGTGGGCCAGCAGATGGTGAAAGAAAACCGTCTGGTCGCCACCATAGTTCTTCCCTCGACGGGCGGAACTGCGGTTGAAGCGATGGCCCGCGCGCTGAGTCGAGGCCAGTTGCCGCCGCAGGAAATACTGCTGCCGTCGACTTCCTTTCCCAATGAAGCGGCGCTTGCCGCAAAGTCCCGCACAATCAAATGAGTTTGTCTTCCGGTTGTCATCATCCGCCTGTTGTGTCAATCTTCAACGCTTGCGAGGTTCAATGGGTGAAACTTACTTCATAACCGGCGCGCAGGGCTGCATAGGCTCATGGGCGGTCAAGATGCTCGTCGAACGCGGCGATGTCCCGGTCGTGTTCGACCGCAGCGACGACTCGCGCAGGTTGAGAGCCATCATGGACGCTTCCGATATCGAGCGCGCGCGTTTCTGCGTGGGAGATATTACCGACTCGAACGCCGTGCTCGCGGCCATGGAGCGCACCGGCGCAAGGAGGGTGATTCATCTGGCGGGGTTGCAGGTTCCCACCTGCAAGGCCGATCCTGTCGCGGGCGCTATGGTCAATGTCGTCGGCACGCTCAACGTGTTCGAGGCCGCGCGCGCGCTCGATGTCGAGCGGGTGGTCTATGCCAGTTCGGCTGCCGTTTTCGGACTCACCGAAGACGACTCACCGCTCGATGAATCCGCCGACTGCCAGCCCTCGACTCACTACGGGGTTTTCAAACGCGCCAACGAGGGAAGCGCGCGAGTCTATTTCCTCGACTACGGATTGTCGAGCGTGGGGCTGCGCCCGCTGACCGTCTACGGAGTCGGGCGCGACACAGGGCTGACGAGCGATCCGACCAAAGCGATGAAAGCCGCAGTGCTTGGCCGCCCTTTCCACATACGCTTCGGCGGCTCGACCGATTTTCTGTATGTCGCCGACGCCGCCGACGCTTTCATCGCCTGCGCAGACCGCGCGCCCCAGGGGGCGCACCTCTTCAATCTGCATGGCGACGCAATCGAGACCGGCGAAATGGTTCGAACAATCAACGAGCATCTGCCTGCGCCGTCGCGCGGCCTCATCACATTCGGAGGGCCGCCCATCCCTGTGGCCTCTTCGATGAACGACAGCGCCATTCGCTCCGCACTCGGCAATCTGCGCTCTACGCCTCTCGCGGTCGGCGTGCGTCAGACCATTGAACTGTTCATCAGGCTGCGAGATGAAGGCAGGCTCGATACCAGCGACATCGATGATTGACGCGGAAGTGTGAAAGTTTGAGAGCCGGCAGGCCGCCTGCCTGCTCTACATTTTTGGAGGATGAAATGAACCAGTCGCCTCAGACCATGCGCGCATGCGTTTTGTGCGATGTCGCGCAGATGGAATTGCGCGACGTTCCCCGCCCGCAGGCCGGGCCTCACGACCTGTTGGCGCGCGTTGCGGCAGTGGGCATCTGCGGAACTGACCTTCACATCTTCGCCGGAGATGCGAACTACAACACCGATTCTTCGGGCGCGCAAATACCGCTTTCGGCGCATCCTCAAATCCTCGGACACGAAATAGTCGCCGTCGTCCAGGAGACGGGCAGCGAGGTGAGGGATTTAGAGCCTGGTGATCGCATCGTAATCGATCAGGGTTTGAATTGCTTCAGCGCGCGACGCGAAAAAGCGTGCGAATACTGCGCCAGCGGCGATTCTCATCAATGCGAATTTTACCGCGAGCATGGAATCACGGGCCTCGCGGGCGGGCTCGCTCAGTACATCGCCGTCCCGGCTGTCAATGCGATTCGAATCTCGTCCGGTCTCGATTCAGCAGAGGCCGCGCTGACCGAGCCTCTGGGCTGCATAATCCATTCGTCGCAGATGGTCGCCCGCGCGCAATCTCGTTATGCGATCAACTCCGTTGACGACGAGCGAAGAGTGAAAACGATATTGATCTGCGGAGCAGGCCCGGCAGGATTGCTCTTCACCGGGTACCTGCGAAACGTGCTGGACTACGACGAAAGGATTCTAGTGAGCGAGCCTAACGCGAAGAAACGCGAACTGGCTTCCCGGCTGGGCGCAGAGGTAATCGATCCTCTCAGCGTCGATCCGGTCGAAGCGGTGCTC
>CAZPQE010000229.1:0-10156 GCA_964588615.1 uncultured Clostridia bacterium
GCTGTTGCCGGACACTTCGAGGTTCTTTTCGGCGATCATCGCCGGGAAGGGGAGAAAGGCGATCCATCCTTCGAGAGTGACCGATGCATTGGCGTAAGTCCCGGTCGAGTAAACGACCAGGCGGTTGTTTTTGTCTATCGATGGATCGGCGGCGTTGGGGGCCACCACCTCTTTGTAGCTGACTCCCGGATTGAAATTCGGCACTCGCGGCGATGCCGCCGACGCGCTCGGCTCGTCATCGATGAGGCTCACATGGTAATAGGTCTCAGGCACTAAGGCTCCAGTCACCCCGTCTCGAACCTGATAGCCATACTTGGTCTCGTCCGTGATCATGGCCGAGCCTGCAGCGAACTTGCTCGCGTTGTCAGCGATGAACGGGTTGTTGCCGGTGAAGTAATCCGTGCTGAGCGGAGTCGGGCGGAGCGCCAGCAGGGAAGAGAAATCCGATCCCGTGTAGTTGGACACCAGGCTTGCTGCGTGATTGAGTCCCGCCTCAGCCGCCTGAAGCGCGACGGTTTGAGTCTCGTAAGTGCGGCTGACCCCGAGTTCGGAGATGGCCGTCAGAGAGATGCCCATAGCCATCGCAAGCATCAATGCCAGCGTGAGCAGCGCCACTACCAGAGCGGCTCCGCGTTCATTGTTGGTTGATTCGCCTTTCATAGCCTCACCTCAAAATATCGCGCTCATCGATTCCTGAGCCTTATCATCGCCGTGTAGCTGACCTCGCGGTATCGCGGATCGTCTTTTTGTATTCCGTTGGGAACGGCGATCAGTTCCACCTGAATGGCCTTGTTGGTGTAGGTCGAACCGTTGGGGTCGGTGAATCTGAGGCTCAGAATATTTTCCGCAATCGGGATGCTGGTCACCGGAGAAGCGGTATTGTCATCCATGACGATGCGGCGATTGACAGCATCCAGACGCAGGGTCACGTTCTCGCTGGTGACTATCACATCCGAATTCGAAGAGATCGTGGTCGCGTTCTGCGTGTCGCCGTCCAGATCGCTCCTCAGTTGCAGAGACGACGAGGAGACGGTGCTGCCCGAAGTCGTAGTCGGCGCAAGCAGGACGGCGAAGTTGGTCGGGTTGACGGTCGTCGTCGAGGTCGGGTTGGTGCCCGAGCTTCTTATGATCTCATTGAGCCGAGCCATGGCGAACCGGGCGTTGCGCTGGGCATCGGCATAAGCTTCCTCGTAGCGATAACTCTGCTGGAAGCGGTTGAGTATGGCGAAGGCTACGCCCATTATCACCGTCAGCACCATCAGCGAAACGGTCAGTTCCATCAATGAGAAGCCGCTCTCTTTTGATCCTGTGTTCATGGCTTAGTTCCTGCTCACTATCGTTGTCACCGTGAACCCGTCGTCCAGGCCGGGAGGCGCATTCTCCTGCACGACTCTTATGGTCACGTAGCGGAGGTCGGGCGTCTCTCCCTGCCGCACCTGCCACAGAATTCTCAGGTTTCCGGCGGGAGTGTTCGAGACGGCAGCACGGTGCGGGTTATTTGGATCGAGCGTGTAGTGGTAGATTCTCTCAGGAGTCTGGGAAGTTGAGGCGCTGGTCGTTGAGCTGCTGGTTGTGGCGCTACTTGTTTGTGCGCTCATCGTTTGCGACCCGCCGCTAGACGTGTCGCTCGTAGAGGAAGCGTATTCGTATCCCCCTGAAAGTTCTACTGACCCTCCGACCGACAGAGTCGGGTCTTCGGTCGAGGTATTCCACACTGCCGTGCGCATGCGGTCGACCTGATCCTGCGCGGCTGAAGCCAGCACGTTGATGGTGTTCGATGTTCGATTGGCGCGAGACACGTGAATCGATATTCCGGCTATGGCGACAAGCCCCACCAGAATCACCACCGCCGCGATGAGCATCTCGACCATCGAGAACCCACTCTCAGGATTGATCGTCTTTGAATGCTGGTCGTCTGTCGTTTGTTTGAACATGGCTGCTCCTCGGTTCATTCCACTGTAATCCTGCCTCGCAGGTTTACTCGCACGGTTATCGTGCGGCTGCCGGCGCTCAACACTATGGTCTGTTCAGTCTTTCCTATTGGCATCTCCCCCCGCGAATTGAAAGTGACCTTGATCGGGGCGTTGCCTGGAAAAGTTCCCTTCACGCCGTTGGGCAGCGACTCCCAGTAGTAGCTCACCGTCGGGTCATCTGGATCGGTCTGGTCAGGAACCCCGTCGCCCTCGGCCCCGGTGAAGTCGAATCCGTACAATCCGGAGGAGTCGTTGAACGAGAAAGTGATGTTTCGGTTCTTGGCCATCGCCAGCGCGCGCACTGCGGCTATCCGCTCGGCCATGTGATCGGCTGCGCTGCGGAGGTTGTAGGCCATTATCGAGTTGCTTGCGACAGGGATGGCGAAAGCCAGAACGATGGCTATAACCAGCACCACTATCGCTATCTCGACCATCGATAGTCCTTTTTCGCCGCTGCGCGCTCTGGAAAAGTTGCTGTGCATAAGTCTCCCGGCAAAATCTCAGAAAGCCGACTGAAAGCAATCTCTGGTTGGCGGATTAGTGATCGAACGGGCCAGTTCGCTTCGAAACTCGCCGAACCCCCGGCGAAGTTCGCCCATGCTCGCGCCCGCTGCTTTGGCGATCTGACCGAGCGATTTGCCCTGCGCAAGTTCGCTCAGTATGTTGTCGAGCGCAAGCTCGGCGCGATCAGCCAGAAGCACAGCGGCCACGAACTGCCCGAACGGGAAATTCTCAAGACTCTCGAATTTGTCTTTCAATTCCTGCGCAGTTCCAATGTCGGTATGCGCGGCCAGTATGCAGAAGACCGCGTTGCGCCCGAGTTGCTTTTCAGCGTCTTCGGCTTTGGAGGCGAGTTTGCGAGCTTCCTTTTCAAGTTTCTTTTCTTCTTTATTCTTTTGCTTGTCGCCGCTTTTTCCCTGCCCTGCGGCCATTGCCGTCGCCGCAAGCAGCATCGCGCCTGAAAGGATGATCGCAAAAACTCTTTTCATGCTCTTCCTTCTCACCATGACTTTATTCTCCGACAGCAGCGAGGCAAGAAGCGTTCCACTATGCAAAGACAATGTGAATAAGGTTGTATGGTCTTTCACTGCCCCGGTCTGCCAAATCCTGCGGGCCGGGTATTGTTCGGCTTTGGCGCAACATTCATCAGCAGAAGATAGCATCGTTGATCGAGATACAGGTCTTCAGTCGGGGAATGATCTGCCGTATTTCACGCTTTTACCTCGCTTCGATTTGCGCGCCGACGGGTTCTCTCCATGACCGGCTGCGCTTCTTCTCCACGCCGATTGATGAAGCCCGCAGGCTGAGAAATGAGAAGCGAGAATTGCGGGAGAAAACTTCGATAATCTTTCGGATCGAGTTGATGTTACAGAAGCATACGCTTTGGAGAATGTGTGATTTAGGACTCAAATCCTAAATCGCGTAGGACTTTAGTCCTATCTGGAATTTCCTGTATCGCGGGATGAGGTTTCGACTGGAAAGAATCATCTCTGTGAAAAGGTCATCTTTTGCTGCGCAGCACTTCGCGCACTTTGCGTATGAGGGCTTCGGGCACGAACGGTTTCTGAAGGAAGTTGACTCCGCTCACCAGCACGCCATACCGCACAACCGCGTCTTCAGTGTGGCCCGATATGAAGAGCGATTTCATATCGGGGCGCGATTCGACCAGAGCCTCGGCCAGTTGACGCCCGCTCATCTGAGGCATCACTACGTCGGTCAACAGCAGATCGATAACGCCTTCATACTGGTTGCAGATTCTCACAGCCTCTTTTCCATTGGCAGCCTCCAGCACCTTGTAGCCCTGGCTTTTGAGGATGCTCTGAATGAGGACTCTCACGATCTCTTCGTTTTCCACCAGCAAAATCGTTTCCGACGCTCGTTGTTTGTCTTCGGCGCTGCTCCTGGTTTCCACAGAGGCGCGCGGCTCGACTGCCTGCGGGAGATAAATGCTGAAAGTCGTTCCCCTGCCCGGCTCGCTTTCGACCTGAATGTCGCCGTTGCTCTGGTTGACGATGCCATAGACAGTCGACAGCCCCAGCCCTGTGCCTTTCCCTTCTTCTTTGGTGGTGAAGAAAGGCTCGAATATGCGCGACAGAGTTTCTTTGTCCATGCCGCATCCGGTGTCGGACACCTTCAGCGCGATGTGGGAGCAGGTCTGGCCGCGCAGTTTGACTGGCAGGCCGGCATCGCTGTTGGGCGACACATTTTCAGTTTCGATTATGAGTTTGCCGCCCTGGGGCATCGCGTCGCGGGAGTTGATGGCCAGGTTCATTATGACCTGTTCTATCTGTCCGGGATCGGCCTTGATGGTCCCAAGCTGAGGATCGAGCAAGGTAATAAGATCGATGTCTTCGCCGATCAGCCGCTTGAGCATGTCCTTCATTTCTTCGACTATCGAGTTGAGGTTTATAACCTTAGGTTGAAGTATCTGCTTGCGGCTGAAGGCCAGCAGTTGACGGGTCAGCGAAGAGGCGCGCATTCCGGCCTTGTTTATCTCTTCGATGTGTTTGCGCAGCGGATCGGTCTCGTCGAGCTTTTGCAAAAAGAGCTCGCTGTAGATCAGTATGGCGGTGAGCAGGTTGTTGAAGTCATGGGCGACTCCGCCGGCCAGCCTTCCGAGGGCTTCCATCTTCTGAGATTGCCTCAACTGCTCTTCGATGAAATCGGCCCGCTGTTTTTCGCTTTCTACTTTTTGAAAGTATGCCCGATAAAAAAGGCTCACGAAGGCCATCAACCCCACCGGGATAAGGAAACTGTAGTAGCTCAGGCGTCCGACCAGAATGTAGACGCCCAGCGCAGAGACTCCGCTTGCAGCATAGCTGACCGAAGTCCACAGGAAATTTTCCCGCCACACTTTCAGCACCGGCGCCTCGCTTGACAGCGCCACATAAGATGCCACCAGAGAAGTGGAGAGCAGGAAATAAGACAGGGTGAAAAATCCCAGCGCCGTTGTCATCTCGGCTATCGAGGCGCTGGCGCTGACTGATCCGAAGGAAGGAGACAGAGAGCGTGTGGCAAGCGCGGCCCCGCCCATCGAGAGCGAACACATGGCGATGTTGTAGAGCACCTTGCGCGGATTGGAGGTCATCCTCAGCGAGGTGACAAGGCCGTCGGCAACAGCGGCGATGACCGCCGCATCAGGCCCGAAGATGGCGGCGCAGGCAAAGGTGATCGTGTCGCCGAGCGTGACCCGCGCCTTCACTCCGGGAATGTGTATGGTTCCCATCGGAGCGACGAAGATCGCCAGAGCGACCATCGTCAGCCAGGTGTAGTCGGCGACCGAAAACTGCCTTATGGCCGCCGCCGCCACTACGACGGCTCCTCCTGCAGTGACAAAAACGCTGAGTGCGCGGAGTCTGTTGAGAGACGGCTCGACCTGAGCGTCGAGACGCTGCGGCTGGTCCGCTTCTCCGACCTTTTTCAGGGCTGGATCGAACTGAACCGATATATCCTCTCTTGTGCTTGTCTGCGAGACAGCCTGTTTAATCAAGGCTCCGACCCATCCTGCACAGCAGTCATAAACGAGGTGTTATCGCCCTCTCGCAAGACGGATTGAGAAAGGGCGTTTAGAGCAGAAGGCGACATTAGCGAGAGCAGATAGCTGTCTGAGAGCATCACGCCGTCAGACAGCATCACGCCGTCAGATAGCATCACGCCGTCAGACAGCATCACTCCCTGAAAAATGAGGATGCCGTTTATGAAGGTAGTTCCGTCGGAAAGCATCACGCCATCGGAAAGCATCACGCCGTCGGAAAGCATCACGCCATCGGAAAGCATCACGCCATCGGAAAGCATCACGCCGTCAGAGAGCATAACGCCCGAACCATAGATTCCCTGGTAGCGGGTTATGAGATTGCTTCCGGTGATGAAGTTCCATTTCTGTATGAGCACTCCGCCCCAGGCGAAAGCCTCTCCGGCCACTGTGGTCGTCGGCGGCGGAGCCGGACCGACAAGCAGGGTCGCTCCGACCGGCAGGCCCGTCAAATCCTGGCGTATGAGAGAGGCCAGCCTCACCGCCCCTTCCACGTTGAGACAGCCTGCGCCCTGCTCGAAGTTGTTGAATCCCGCAAGAGGCTGCGCGGTGTATTCGAGCGCGGCCTTGACCAGATTGGGAGTCAGCGCCGGATTCCTCTGCAACAGCAGAGCGGCGGCTCCTGCGACGGCGGGAGTGGCCATAGAGGTTCCGCTCAGGTACATCATCGCGTGGCGCGCATTTGAATTCGTGCTGGCATCGAGCGTCGGAGTTTCAGTGACCAGAAGATTGTCGTCCGACTGGGCCGATATGAGCTTGTTGCCCGGAGCGACCAGATCAGGCTTGATCAGATTGTCGTAATGCCTCACACCGCTGCTGTCCGTGTAGTAGCCTCTGGTAGGCCCGCGAGAGCTATAGGTAGTCACCCCGTCGTCGGAGCGCGCGTCGGTTCCGAAGGTGTTGGCCGCGCCTACTGTGATTGCCGAAGGCTCTATGCCTGGAGAGTGTATCGCGCCATAGACCTTGTTGCCGCTGGAGTCCTTTCCCAGGTTTCCGGCTGCGACGCAAACCACCATACCCGCCTCGACTGCGCGTCGCACCGCGAGGCATAGCGGATCATAGATGTAAGAATCGACTGCCGCCGCGCCCAGACTCAGATTGAGCACTTTGATGTTGTATGCCTGTTTGTTGGCGATGCACCAATCGATGCCTGCGATGGTGTTCGATACCAGGCCGCGACCCTGAGAGTCGAGCACCCGGAGGTTGATTATGCTGGATCGGGGAGCGATGCCCGTGTAAGCGCCCTGCGATATGTGATCGTTTCCTGCGGCCATCGCCGCCACATGAGTGCCATGCCCGTAGGGGTCGTCGGTGCGACCTTCTCCGGTGAAGTCCACGCTGACCGTCACTCTCGATGTCGAGTTGTTGGAGCGAAAAGCATGATGCGAAGAGTCGACTCCCGAATCGAGAATCGCTATGCCGATGCCTGATCCATCGACGACGGACGACGCGCCATAATAGCGCGCCTGGTCTGCGCCGGTAGTCGTCTCGATGTGTCCCATCACCTGAGTGCTTCTATCGCAGGACACATAATCGACATCGGGGCGCGAGGCCAGTCCCCGGATTGCGCGTGCGGGGATTTCTATGACGGCGGCGTTTATGTTTCCAAAGCTTCTCTTCAGATTTCCGCCCGACCGCCCGACTGCTGACAGCAGGTCTCCGCTCAGGCTGGCGCGCGGTTGAAGTATTATTGCGAGAGTATCGTTGGGACGGGCGTCGATCTGATTCTGGAGGTCGGCGGATATTTTCGAATAATGCTGAGGAGGGGAAGCCAGCGCGCGCCCTTCATAAAAAGGCCCGTATGGAATCGCCAGATGAGCGACCGCTAATAGAAACGCTAAAGATATGGAAAGGACTCTTCTGACTTTCATAAGCATACGGCTTTCTGGCGAGCCGGTTCCTTTTCGATTATACAGAGATAGGGGCATGGTCGAAGGCGCTGCTATTCTAAAGCTTCTATATACAGTATGTCACTACTAATTTTAGGGTCTGTGACTGCCGTCGCCAGGATGCCATCGGAGACACAGTCGCAGCGCAGTTGAATTCCTGACCCGCCTGAATATACTCTATGCGAAGCCTGAGCGGGAAAATCAATAGACGGATATCCTGAAGGTTGTCAAGCGATCAGTCGGCTCTTGAGTAAAATGCCTTCATAACTGATCCAGCGTTTATTGGGAAGAAATAATGTCAGCAGACAAGCCAGTCCGAGTTGCAGTCGTAGACGATCACACGATCCTTCGCGCCGGTCTGCGCATGCTCATCGAAAGCCACCCTGGGATGGTGGTGGTCGGCGAAGCGGGGAATCGGGCGGAAGCCTTCTCTTTAGTCGAGCGGGAGCGCCCTGATGTCATACTCCTCGATCTCGACCTCGGAGGAGAAAGCAGCCTGTCTTTCATTCATGACCTTCTGGGCGTGGGTGGCGGCGCGCGGATACTGGTGCTGACCGGCGTCGTCGACCCGGAACAGCATCAACGCGCAGTCAGACTGGGGGCGATGGGGCTGGTGTTCAAGGAAAAATGTGTGCAGGTACTCATCGAAGCCATACAACGCGTGCATACCGGGCAGGTCTGGCTCGACCCGACTATACTGTCCGGCCTGGTCGCCGATGCCCAGGGAAGCCGCTACGACCCCGATGCTGAAAAAATAGCCGCGCTCACAATGCGCGAGCGCGAAATAATCGATCTGGTGTGCGAAGGACTCAAGAACCGGGATATCGCCGACCGGCTCTCGATCAGCGAAGCCACCGTGCGCAATCATCTCACTTCCATCTTCAACAAACTCGATCTGTCTGACCGCTTCGAACTCGCCCTCTACTTCTATCGTCACGGCCTGGCAAAGCCCTGAGCTAAAGTCTGGCAAACCGCCAGCGGCGCGGATATAATCGCTTCCTTCGGCGCTGGAACCCGAAATCGTCCCCTCTCCCTTTATGGCTATGATGCGAACTCATTTGCAGAAGACGAAATCCCTGCTGGCGGCGCTCGGCCTATCGATCATGCTTTGCGCCGGGCTGACAGACCGCTCTGTCGTTGCCACAAACTCCGACAGCCATCATCCGCCTTCCTACAATCCGAACCTGATACTTTTCAAACGAGGCCCGTTCGACACTCGCGCAAACAGCGACCTCGACACCTCTGCCGACGACCTGCTCGCTTCATCTGACAAACAGACCAGCGCGGCGGTTTCGACTCACAAGCAACTGCGCATAATCCAGTTTCGAGGAGCCGTCCGCCGAGCGTGGATCGATGAGTTGAAAGCTGCGGGGGCGGAGATAGTCGGATACATCCCAAACAACGCTTACATCATTCGCGGCACGTCTCATCAGATCGCTCGCACAGCCGCGCTCGACCGCCGCGCCTCCGACGACCGTCAGCCCATAGAATGGATGGGTCGTTTTCACTGGCTGCAAAAAATCGATCCTCAGCTTGACCAGCAGTTGCTTGCCTCTGCGATGGTCGATGTCGAGGTAGAACTCATAGACGCGCCCGAATCCCTTGCGGCAATCAAACGCATAAACGAGCTTGCTCAGATCGTTTCGCCGTCGCCGCGTCGGTTCCTCAACTTCCTGGTCGTGTCGGCCAGACTGTCTGTTGAAAGCGTGATGGAGATAGCCGGTTTCGAAGAATCGCTTTTCATCTCTCCTGCTCCGCGCTTTCGCCTGCACGACGAGCGCAGCGCGCAGATAGTAGCTTCCAACCTCGCTCAGAGCGGGGGCGAGCCTGTCGGGCCGGGCTATCTTGATTGGCTTGTCTCGAAAGGATTGATGACGACTCCCGACTTCGTGATCGATTTTACGGACACGGGGCTTGATCGCGGCTCGACTCTGGCTTCGCTCATCCATCCTGATTTCCGTGATTCAGAAGGCGGCAGCCGCGTCGCTTACAACATCAGCTATCACAACGAGGATTCATCCGAAGACCGCAAGGGACACGGCACGATAGTGGCCGCCACCGCCTGCGGGCTTGGCGGCAGCGACCGCGCGGATGCGATGGGCTATCGCTACGGACTCGGAGTTTATCCTGCGGCGAGGCTGGGGGCGTCGCGGATATTCAACAACCTCGGCAGGCTCCCTTTTCAATTCACCTTCACCGCCGCCGCCTCTGCGGCATATGGTCGCGGCGCTCGCGTGTCGAACAACAGTTGGGGCAACGGCAGCAACAGCTATGACGTGAGCGCGCAGGAATACGACGCGCTCTCGCGCGACGCTCAACCGCTCGCGGCGGGCAATCAGGAAATGCTGTTCGTGTTTTCGGCGGGCAATGACGGCGCGGGCGGAAAGATAAGCTCTCCGGGCACAGCCAAAAATGTAATCACCGTCGCCGCAAGCGAAAACTATCGGCCCGAAGGCCTCGATTCGTGCAACCTCGATGGCGAAGGCGGCATAGGCCCTGACGGCGCAAACAGCGCGATGGATATTCTCAGGTACTCTTCGGGGGGGCCTACGGCGGACGATCGCGCCAAGCCCGACATCACCGCGCCCGGCACGCACATCTACGGCGCGGCGTCTCAGGCCGCGCTCTTTAACGCGGGCGGGTTGTGTCCGGGAACGCCCATCTTTCAACCTCCTGGCCAGCGACTCTACACCTGGTCGTCGGGGACGAGCCTGGCCGCTCCGCATGTGGCGGGCGCGGCTGCGCTCGCCAGGACATTTCTC
>CAZPQE010000230.1:0-5220 GCA_964588615.1 uncultured Clostridia bacterium
GGCCACCCCGTGCCCCTCGCGCGGATAGGTGACGAACTCCACCGGGACGCCTTTCCATTTGAGAGCGGTGTAAAGCTCCTGCGACTGGCCGATGGGGACACGCGGGTCTGCTGCGCCATGAATTATCAGGGTCGGCGTGTTGGCTTTTTTGATGTGACGGATCGGAGACCGCTCAAGATAGAGTTCATAGTTGTCGTACATGATCGCGTTCCAGTGAACCGAGGAGTTTTCCAGAAAGATATCCGACGTTCCGGTCATCGAGTACCAGTTCGAAATTCCCATCCACGCTACGGAGGCTTTGAACTTCTCGCTCCCGTAAGTCGCAGCCCACGCCGAAGTGTATCCGCCGTAGCTGCCGCCGCCCACTCCCACCCGGTTCGCATCGACTATGCCTTCACGGACGAGATGATCGATGCCTGTCGTCATGTCTTCGAATTCTTTGCCCATCAGATCGCGGTGATCGGCCATTGAGAAATCGACTCCGCGCCCGATGCTTCCGCGATAGTTGGGATAGAAGACCACGAATCCGCGCGCGGCGAGCATCTGTCCCCAGCGCGACGCATAGCCGTACCAGCCGTTGAGGTCGGCCCCTTCAGGCCCGCCGTGAGGCTGCATCACCAGCGGATAGCGCGTGCCTCGTTTGAACCCGACGGGCTTGATGATCACCCCTTCTATCTCCCAGCCATCGACGCTTTTCCACCGGATGACTTCCTGCTCGCCGAGGGCGACCCCCTCAAGCTGCGGGTTGAACGCGGTCAGCCTCTTTAACGGCTTGTTGGCAGCTTCGCCGAAAAATATCTCGTTGGGATGCGAGGGAGAGTTGATCGCAACGGCCATCCAGCGACCATCGCTGCTGAAACTCGGCCCGGTTGCGAAAACGGCCTGCGCTGAAATAGTCTGGCGCTTTTTATCGGCAAGCGATATCGAATACAAAACATTGGCCTGCCGCTCGATGCCGCGAAGGAGAACGGTCGCGGGTTTTCCAGGCTGCCATGAGAGCCAGTCGGCAGTACCCTGGTAGCCGTTGAGCAGATTTTCAGGCGAGCCTCCCTCAGCGGAGACCACGAACAGGCTTCCGGCAAACGGGTCTTTGAAAGCTGTGGCCCCCAGCCACGCGATCCATTTCCCGTCGGGCGACCATCGAGGAGAGGTCAGCTTGCCTTCGGTGCGAGCGAGAAGTCGCGCTTCCCCTCCCTGCGAAGAAATCACCATAAGGCGCGAGCGCATGAATGCGTCGTCTACCGAAGGTGTGTCTGTAGCTGAAATGACGAACTGACGACCGTCGGGCGAGAAGTCGAAATCCTGCAAGGTCATCGCCTGAGAAGTGACCAGTCGGCTCTCTTTTGTTTTGAGGTCGATGATGTGGAGGCGAGTGTGTTTGTAGTTGTGGTCAGCGACTGTCCAGTCGCGGCCTTCGCGTTCAGCCTGGATTTCTTCTTTGGTTTTGGCGTCGGTCGTCGTGTAGGCGATGCTTGCGGAATCGGGCGACCACTTGAAGGCGGCGACCCAGGTTTCGGATTTCGTCACTGCCATCGCTTCGCCGCCCGCCAGCGCGATGACGTAGACCTGCGAGAGAGCCGACTGACCTCGCTGCGATATGAAGGCGAGATATTTCCCGTCGGGCGACCACTGAGGCGAGCGATCCGAGCGATCGTTGAAAGTGAATCGCGCGGGCTGTCCTCCGCTGGAAGGCATCATCCATATTTCGCTTATGGCAGCGCCCGGCCCTTCATCGTCGCGGCGCGGGCGGCTTATCTGAAACGCGATGTTCTTCCCGTCTGGCGAAAGCTGAACATCGGTTATGTTGCGGAGTGTGAGTATGAGTTCAGGGGTAAGGGTCTTCTCCTGAGCCGGAGCGAAAGAGGAAAAAGCGATTATCAGTAAAGAAACGAGCATCCATCGAGACGATCTCAGGGTTTTCATAGAGACATCCTTTCTTCGATTGGTTCTGTTGAGCGAAGGCGATTATACGATGAAAACCCGGCGGCGTCACTGAGCGCGGGAGACCGGTCTCTTTGAGGCCAGGCGAAGTCGGCGGGGTGCGTTCTGCCGGGTTCATACTTTCTATCGATTGTTTGCAATGAAACGTTTGCTTTTTCCGTCATGAAGAGTAGAGGGTTCCAAACTGAGGGTAGAACATTGATCCCAGGCGATGGCCTCGAAGAACTTGGAAAAGAACTGCATCGGCGATTGATCGGCGGGGAAGATGCGCGTGTGACTGCCGAAATAGCCGAGGCTTTCCTCCCTGAACTGCGCAGGGCGCTCTCGAAGAGGTTTTTCAATCTTCCCGATCCGCACCTTGTGGAAACGGTCGCCGAAGACACCCTTCTCAAGTATTTCCGCAACCCTGAGAAGTTCAATCCCGCAAGGTCCAGCCTCATCGCATATCTATACATGGACGCGCGCGGAGACCTGCTCAATTTATTGGAGAGCAGCAGAAAAGATGTCGAACTTTTCCTGCCTGTTTCGGAATACGAACCGAGAGCGACAGTGGCAGGGGATGATCCTGAAACGCTATTGATCGAAGAGGAGATCAGGAAACTCGACGAGGGATCGCCAATAGTCCGCAGGGCTATGGCCAAAACCGCTGACGGAAGAGACCGGGAACTCCTCGAACTGATGATGTATGGCGTGAGGGAAACCGAGGTTTATGCGAGGGCGCTCGGCATCGAAGACCAACCACAGAGAGAACAGGCGGCTATAGTCAAACGTCACAAGGACCGGTTGAAAAAGGCCCTGCGACGCGCGATCCGCCGACCGACCAGGGGAAAATGAACGGCGACGATTTCGAAATATTGAAACAGTTCGCTCGAAGGCTGCAGAGCGATCCGGCCTTTATGGCTTACGCTCTGGCTCGTTATCAGAAAAAGAAAAACCTCGACGAGAGCCAACTCGCCCGCCGTCTGGGAGCGCCTGCTGAAATGATCGTGAGGCTCGCTATGTGTAAATCCCCGGATACGAGTTCACAGGATTTCGCCGACCACCTTCGACAACTCTCCGATTATACGCTCATCAAGGAATCCGCTTTGAAAGAGGTTTTGCATTTCGGGAAAGATTCGTCGGGCGATAACGGTTTTCTGATCTCGCTGGCGAAAAAGATCAGAGCGGCATTCAGTCACCCGACTCTGATCGGCGGGCGCAGCCAGATAATTTTCTGCGCGCTCGTGGCCATCCTGCTCATTGCCGCCGGTATGACTTTGCGTTTGTGGATGAGAGACGGCGTCGGGACAGAAGCTGAAAAACGAGGGTCAGAGCCTGAGATGCCGCCTTCGACCGACAGTGAAACTCCGCAGCCGAAAAAAGATGAGACGGTGACTCAAACCGCCGGGACGAAATCGCGCGCCATGACCATAAGGATCGCACTCGATGACCGCGCCATTCTGCGCGGCGACGCAGATGACGAGCGGAGGGCGGCAATCCGCCTTGAGTCCAGGCTGAGTAATCTTTTGTGTGTTCTGCCCGAAGGAAACATAAAAGGCGCGTACAGGGTGCGCATACTCGACGCCTTCGGCAAGTCGGTGGCCAGCGCCACAGGCCGCAGCCCCGACGGCAGGACGCTTTCAGTCCTGCTGGATTTGCGAAAGCTGGAAAGAAAGAAATACCGGCTCTGCATCAGCAGAAGCGGCGAAGCGCCCGACTGCTACCCGGCCATAATCGAAGGCGAATGATTTTTCGCGGCAACCTTGATCGATTTCCCCTGAGTCTGATTCACACTGCAAAACCGGCGGGCGCTGTAAAATCGTCTGCTGTTGGCTCAGAGGTTTTTCTGTCAAAGATTCCGACGAGCGTTTCGCCCACGCGCTCGACCAGCGCGGTGAGAGTGTTGCGATCAAGGGCCGAGACCATCACCGCATTTGGGATGTTGCCGAGGCTGAGGATTTCATCCGCGCTCAACAGATCGATCTTGTTGAAGACCACCAGGCGCGGAATCTCTGAGAGGGAGAGTTCTTCGAGAATTTTTTCGACCGAAGCTATCTGCCCGTCCGACTGCGCGCTGGAGGCATCGACGAGGTGGATGAGCAAATCCGATCCTTCCATCTCTTCGAGCGTCGCTCGAAATGCGGTGATCAGGTCAGGCGGCAGGTCGCGTATGAATCCTACGGTGTCGTTGATTATCACTTCGCGGTCTCGCGGAAGGCGAAGGCGGCGACTCGTCGGGTCGAGCGTGGCGAACATACGGTCTTCAGCCGTCACATCGGACTGGGTGAGCGCGTTGAGCAGCGTGGATTTTCCGGCGTTGGTGTACCCGACGATGGAAATTATCGGCAGGGCGCGACGAGTGCGTCGCGCCCGTTGCACTCTTCGGCTCGTTCGAATCTGCTCGATCTGGCCTTCGAGGTGATGTATGCGGTCGCGCACGCGACGGCGGTCGACTTCGAGTTTCGTCTCGCCCGGCCCGCGCCCGCCTATGCCGCCCATCAGCCGCGACATCTCCGTGCCCGACCCTGTAAGGCGCGGCAGTAGGTATTTCAACTGGGCGAGCTCGACCTGAATCTTTCCTTCGCGGCTCTGGGCGCGCTGGGCGAAGATGTCGAGTATCAACTGCGTGCGGTCTATGATTTTTAGATCGGTCGCTTCGTTGATGGCGCGCACCTGAGCGGGCGAGAGGTTCTGATCGAATATGATGGCATCGACTCCGAGTTGAAGGCTGCGGATTATGATCTCTTCGAGTTTGCCCCGGCCCACCAGCGAGCGAGGGTCGAGTCTGGGCCTTCGCTGCACTATGGAATCGAGCGCCACCACTCCGGCAGAGCGGGCAAGCTCGCGCAACTCGTCGAGAGATTCCTGGGCCGCAGCCGCGCTCATCGTGGTGACCGACACCAGTATGGCGCGGTCTCTGTCATCCGATGGGTTTCGCACACGGCGGGCGCGCGCGAGTTCTTCTTCGAGCGAGCCTATAAGGTCGAGGAAATCGGTGTCCAACTGGCTCGGCGGGCGAGGCTCAAGAAATACCCACATGGGTTTTGAGTCTTCCTTCGATTCAAAGTCACTCGTCGCGCCCGAGCTCTCCCTCCCGGCCCCATCGATTGGCATCAGATGCGCTGCCCGCACGAGGCCGGGAAGCCCGTCGGCGCGCACATCGATTGAGGCCATCAGGTCCAGGCGCAGGAGTGCCAGGTCGGTCTTCGGGTCCTGCCCCACGATCTCGGCGTCCGTGCGCACCTTGAGCAGCACCACCGGGACCATGAGCGCGAACCCGCCGGCGATCTGCAGCACGGT
>CAZPQE010000230.1:5230-10128 GCA_964588615.1 uncultured Clostridia bacterium
GTGCCAGGTCGGTGAGATCATCCTGAGTGATTTCTTCTCCTGCAAGGTGAGTGTGCAGGCAGCGAAGGCCTCGGAACCGGCCCGCGCCCATGCGGGAGCGTTTGAGGTCGGGCCAGACTATCGAGCGGGCGTTTCCCACGACGACATGCTCGACATAGCCATTGCGGTTGACCAGCGCGCCGACCTGACGGTTTATTTCGCGCGACAGTTCGGTCAGATGGCGGGCGAATTCCTGAGTGACGATCTCGCGCGGCGGGATGCGACGCTTGTAGAGTTTTTCCAGTCGTTGAATCTGGCTCGACTTGAGTCCCTGAAGGTTTCCTTCGACGTTGCTGATGACGGGTTCCTCCGAAAAAGCTCGTAGTCCCGCCTTCAGGCGGAAGGTTGCAGTAGTGTAAGCTTCCGGCTCAAACCGGACTACGAACCGCTTTTCATCCTTACAAGGGCGTCAACAGGCCGGCAGCCTGTTCTACATCCACAACTCCCCTGCTCGAAAACTGCCTCTGCATTTTACATCAACAGCCGTTGGGATTCATGTGGTTTGAGGAAGGCAGGTGATCATTTGACCGCAAAGCTCACTCCTATGCGGCAGTGCCCTTCGACGGCCTGCGCCCAGCGAACTTCGGCCCAGGCCGTGCCGCTGAGTCCGCCCATATCGAGTGTGACCCGGACTCTGCGGCCTGTCGGGATGATCCGTCGGACGAGTATTCCTGCTCCGCTGTTGCTGATTGAGAAGGTGGTCGTCTGTTCATGAAACTCCTGGCCACCGTCGGTCCAGGCGACGATGGCAGGAAACAGAATGTTCAATCTGTTTTCTTTCCGCCTGTCTGAAATGAGGTTGCCCTCCGGCTGCATACCTGCTCCTCCCTATTTGGGTAGAAGGCGCTCTGGGTGAGGAGTAAGCGCCTTTTGACATCAGCGGCTTTGAACGGATCATTATTCTGAAATGAGAAAAAGGATCAGGATTCCACGCCTGACCCTTTGGAGCCTGATTTTTTAGGTCTTGCCTTTGTCATTGGATTGAGATACTATCTTGCCATTCCGAATGGTGGATAATAACCCGCGTTAACTTTCGCTGAAACACTATCCGGTCTATAGGGGCCAGCGAAGCTTTGGTTAGTCTGGCTCCGGTAACCAAATCGGGCTTGGAACATCGAGCGCAAGCAACGCCCAACTGCCGTTTGGAAAACAACTCTAAGTGGAGGACGTGAGGTGAACAGAAAGCTTATAAGAACGACCCTGGCTGAGGTGCGCGAAAGGGCCGACCGCGACCCTTCGAACCGCCGTCCCGGCAACGACCCCAACCGCAAGCGCGTCCCCCCGGAGCAGACCCACGCCGAGAGCTTTTACTATAAAAAGCAGATGGACAACCGAACTCAAATGGTCGTTGTTCTTCAGGACGGCGAGGTGCTTCGAGGAACCATCGAGTGGTATGACCGCAACTGCATCAAGCTCCATCGCATGGACGCGCCGAACCTGCTGGTGCTCAAGCACAATGTCAAGTACATGTACAAGGATGAAGACGAAGGAGATCAGGGAGATGAGGTCTACCAGGTAGAGGACAACATCGAGGAGACAGCCGAAGAAGTCTGATTCTCCATCCCTGACACACTGTGTGAGGCGAGCGCACAACAGCCACGATAAACCGCGCGTTGGAATCACGGCAGGAGACCCCGCAGGCATCGGGCCTGAAATCATTCTCAAGTCCGTTGCTGAGTGTGGAGTGCGCGATGCCTGCGCGCCCGTCATAATCGCCGATGCCCGCGCGCTTCTTCAACAGGCTGCCCTCCTCAGTCTGCCCTGCGACTTTACGGTCGTCCGTCAAATCCCCGATATAATCGATTCAAACCAGGCGCTCCTCCTCGATACAGGAGACATGACCAGCGAGACGGAGTGGGGAAAACTTTCGGCTGCCTCTGGTCTCTCTTCTATCCGTTGGATAGAAACCTGCGCCCGGCTGTGCCTCGATGGTCGCCTCGATGCAATGGCCACTGCGCCGATAAACAAGGAAGCCATAAAGATGGCCGGGTCTCCCTTCACCGGCCACACCGATATGCTGGCCTCTTTGTGCGGAGTCGACGACTCGCTTATGAGCTTCTTTGCCGGCGACCTTCGGGTGGCGCTGCTCACGGTTCACACAAGCCTCATGGATGCGATCAAAGCTGTCACCCACAAGCGCGTGGCTGACACTCTCACTCTCTTTGACAGCGAACTGAAAAGATTCGGCCTCGTCCGTCCCCGCATAGCCGTAGCCGGACTCAATCCGCACGCCGGTGAGCATGGGCTTTTCGGACGGGAAGAAGAGCGCGAGATTGCGCCCGCTATCGAAGAGTGCCGCGCGAGGCGCGGAATCGATGTCGCCGGGCCTTTCCCCTCAGACACGTTGTTTATGCGAGCATGGCGCGGAGAGTTCGATGCGGTGCTTGCCTGTTATCACGATCAGGGACTGATCGCCGTCAAGTGCCTCGCATTCGGCAAAGCGGTCAACGTGACTCTGGGGCTTCCGATCATTCGCACTTCTGTAGATCACGGCACGGCCTTCGACATCGCCGGACGCGGAGTGGCCGAAGCATCGAGTATGACGGAAGCCATAATGCTTGCCGCAAAGCTTGTGAGAGAGCAAAGCATCTGAGGTTCAACCAAACTTGCCATCTGAGCCTGTTTGCTGGCAAAGTCGAGGTTCGAGATTTTTCAGACACTACTGCCGGAGAGAAAAGATGAGATTCGTTCTTACGATTTCAGTAATAATCTGCTCTGCTGTGTTTCCGGTCGCCAGACCGCGCTCCATCGACGACAATCTTCAGTTGCCGCAGGAAAAACACCTGCGCAACATCCGACAGCTTACCTTCGGAGGCGAGAACGCTGAAGCATATTTTTCAGCCGACGGGAAGAAGCTGATCTTTCAAGCGACGCGCGAGGGAGTGGGCTGCGATCAGATATTCGAGATGAATATCGATGGGTCGGGATTGAAAATGCTCTCCACCGGCAAGGGCCGCACGACTTGCTCTTACTTTTTTCCCAACGGCAGGCGCATCGCTTATTCCTCGACTCACCTTGCGAGTTCCGACTGCCCGCCCCGCCCTGATTATTCGCGCGGCTATGTGTGGGCGGTCTATCCGGGGTTCGATATCTTCAGCGCCGCATCGGACGGATCGGATCTCAAGCCGCTTACCCAGACGCCCGGCTATGACGCCGAAGCCACCATTGCCCCGAACGGAAAGAAAATAGTCTTCACCTCGCTCAGAAGCGGCGACCTCGATATCTACACGATGGACATCGATGGACGGAATGTTAAACGACTCACTACGGAACTGGGCTACGATGGCGGGCCGTTTTTTTCTTACGACAGCAAGTGGATAGTCTATCGCGCTCATCACCCGGCGGAAGAAAAAGCCATCGCTGACTACAAAGCCCTGCTCAAAGAAAACCTCATCCGTCCCACCACTCTCGAAATATGGATGATGAAAGCCGACGGAACGGCCAAGCGCCAGATCACCAGAAACGGCAAGGCCAACTTCGCGCCTTATTTTTTCCCCGACGGCAAACGGATAATCTTCTCATCGAACATGGACGACCCGCGCGGGCGCAACTTCGATCTCTACGCGATCAACACCGACGGCGCCGGGCTTGAGCGAATCACCTTCAACGACACCTTCGACGGATTCCCGATGTTCAGCCCCGACGGAAAGCTGATAGTGTTCGCCTCGAACCGCAACAGCCAGAAGCAAGGCGATACGAACATCTTCATAGCCGAGTGGGTTCCGTAGAAGACAAGGTAAAAGGTAGAAGGCAAAAGTGGCTTACTGAGATTTGCCATCGTTCCTGCGGCCAACTGGCCTGCGCAGCCGACTTCATATAAAATTCCGCCTGCGCATTTTCGCGCCAACAAGGTTCGCAACTTTCTGAAGGAGGGTTGCTATGTCTATCGCTCCATCCCCGCAGGCAGCAAACGGAAACAATCACCTGTCTCCAGCAGACGGCGGCAAACTCATCGTGCTCACCGCGCCGCTTACCGAAACCATCGATCACGCGGGCTTCTTCATTCAGATGGGAATGGCTTCGATGCCTGTCTGGATGGAAGGCGTGCTCAATCGCAAGTATCCACACTGGCGCGAGGTCGAATACAACGAAGACGGATCGGCCCGATATATGCCCGCAGGAGTCCGTTTAGTCGAAGCCTCGCTGCTTCGCTACTACGACGCTCAGGACATAGTGGCCTGTTACCCCGACGACCTTCACAAATTCATAGGCCCGCGCACTCGCATAGTCGCCGTCTCGACCCACAATCCGTTGGGCGTAACTTTTGCCGCAGGCGTCTACACCTCGATCTTCGGCACATCGCGCATGCCTATCAACTCTCATTACTCGCGCCAGATGTTCGCCGCAATCAAATCCAGTCCGCATCGGGAAAATTTCAAAGTCATAGTGGGAGGATCGGGCGGATGGCAGATACTTCAAACTGACACCTGCGAAGAACTCAGCATCGATTGCGTAGTCGAAGGCCGCAGTGAATCCGAAGATACGATGCGACTTTTCCGCGATGCCATAGCGGGCAAGTCGCTGCCTCGACAGATCGAAGTCAAACACCCGGTAGACCGCGACTCCATTCTTTTTCCAGACAAGCGAACCACCTTCGGCGTGGTCGAGATGACAACAGGCTGCGGCAGAAGGTGTCAGTTCTGCGTGCCTGACCTCAACCCGCAGATCGATATGCCCAAAGAAAAAATACTCGCCGCAGTCCGGGCCAATGCGCGCGAAGGCAACAATATGGTTTCGCTGGCCACCGAAGATATGTTCATCTGGGGACAGGTTCACACCGACACGCCTTTTTATTTTCCCAACCGCGAAGCGATGCTCGACCTCTACTCTGAAGTCGTCCACACGCCCGGCATCGAGCA
>CAZPQE010000231.1:0-10108 GCA_964588615.1 uncultured Clostridia bacterium
CAACCGCTCTGCTTCAAAAAGGGATTGGAAATGACCGGGGAAAATGTAGCTTCATCTGTGAAGGATGGCAACCCGCCAATGCGCGGACTCTACTTCACGCGGGGCCACCGGTAGCTCTGAGACCAGGCGACGAATTCGTTTACTTTCTCGGCATTCTGATCGAGCCAGCGGGCCACTTCCGCCGACTGGCTGCTCTGATAGATGTAGTAACAAAAAGGCTCGACCAGTTTGCGGCGGCTCATCTCGATGAAATACGGACGATAATAATTCCACGCAAAGCCCGACTGCTTCTTATCGTCTCCTTCCGACATGATCGCAAACAGCGTGGTGATCTGATCGACGATGATCTGCATCTCGGTCTTCTTCTCGTTCTCTTCGAGATACCGGCTCGCTCCCACCAGTCCGAGCGCAGTCATAAGGGTTTCGAAATCGCCCTCGTCTTTCTTCACCGAAGCGTCCAGCGTTACGCGGACGGTTCCTGTGTTCGGGTCTCTGGTAGCCGCTCTGCCCAGCACGTCGCGTATCACCTGAAGAGCCGCGCTCGACCTGCGCGTTTTCGGTTCGAGCACGAGAAAGCGACTCATCGCCATCAGCGCAGGCAGCGGGTAGTTGCCTTTGAAATACAAATCGCCCAGCGCCAGGTGGCTCCCCGGATGAACGGGATTGAATACGACTGCTTCCCTGAAACTCTTTCTCGCTTCGAGTGGATTGTTCTGACCTATCAGCGTCACGCCGAGGTTGAAATGCATCAGGCTGTTTTCAGGGAAGAGTTTTATTCCGGCCTTGTAGACGTTGACTGCGTTGTCGGCCTGGCCGAGCAGATCGAGGTTGCTGCCGATCATCACATAAAAAGCGGCAAGCTGCTTTGACGAGTACTGCGCGCCGCGATAGGCAAGCTCAAGGCTTTTGCGATAGTCCTTCTTCGCAGAATAGGAATAGGCCATCTCATAGATGGCAACCGTGTCGTCTGGATTTTGTTTGAGGATTTCTTCATAACCCAGAATCGCATTGTCGTAATCGCCCCGGTCGTGGAGCGCGATTGACTGACTGAGGATTGCCCTGTGCTTTTCGAGAGTCGGGACGGCAGTTCGAGTTGGTTTGGGGATGTCCTGCGCAACAGCGGACTGAAGAAGAGCCAGCGACAGGAAAATCATTAAAATCTTCCGCGACATTATTCTCACCTCTCTCAACGGCAAAAGCAGAAAGGCAAAATGAAAGAGCATGGAGCGGATTTTCGTTTTTGCCTTGTAACTACTCAGCCAGTGATTGCGGCTCTGCCGCTTTGATGTGCCGACAGGCTATGCCTTTGGGTCAGCGTCGTTTGCTTGCCTCCTTGCGGCCTGGCCGCAAGGAGGCTGTGCCTCCGAGTTGTTCCGAGGCATAGCCTCCTGTGCGGCCTAGCGGCGAAGAAAGAGTGGCAAGCCTCCCGGAGAGTCTTAGACTCTCCGCACATCAAAGCGGCCGAGCCTCACAGAGTTCAAGTCTCACAAAGAGGCTGAGTAGTTACTTTGCCTTTTTACTTTTTCCTTTCCTCTTACCATCCCATCGCGCAGCCGTCTTTTCGAGGGTCGCTTCCGCCCAGCAACGCGCCCGTGCGCGGATCGATCAGGATGCCCTGATAGCCGCCGAAGGTGTCGATTACGGTGACGACGTTGTGGCCTTTGATCGTCAGCCCCCGGCGAGCCTGTGCATCGATGCCCGATTCGACCTGCAATCTTCCGCCGGTGTGACGAAAGCGCGCGGCCTCGCCAGCTTCCTGAACATTCATTCCGAATTCGATCATATTCAAAAAAACCTGAACGTGAGCCTGCGGCTGATTGTCTCCGCCCATCACTCCGTAAGACCAGAACGGTCGCCCGTCTTTCATCACCATCGCCGGAATGATGGTGTGCAGAGGCCGCTTGCGAGGCTCCAATCGATTCCACGAAGACGCATCGAACGTGAACCCCGCGCCTCGATTGTGCAGACAGATGCCAGTGTCTCCGGCGACTACGCCTGAGCCGAAAAGATCGAAGATGCTGTTGATGAAGCTGACTGCATTGTGGTCTTTATCTACGACGGTGAGATAAATCGTATCGGTCTGTTCGGCGTTGCCTGGTTCGTATTCGTCCCGCGCGCGATTGGGGTCGATCAGCTTTCTGCGCTCGGCAGCGTAAGGTTTGGAGAGCAGTTTTTCGACGGGAATCCGCGCGAATTCGGGATCGGCTATGTAACGCAGGCGGTCGGCGAATGCTAATTTTTTAGCTTCTACCAGCAGATGAAGATAGTCGGCTGAGTTATGCCCGGCGCTCTTGAGATCGAAGCCTTCGAGCAGGTTGAGCATCTCAAGGGCGGCCATGCCCTGACCGTTGGGGGGAAGCTCATAGACATCATATCCCTTGTAGTTGATGCTTATGGGGCGCACCCATTCGGATTTGTGAGCGGCCAAATCTTCCATCGTCATCACGCCGCCTTTGTCTCGAATGGCGCGGACGATCTTCTCTCCGACCTCGCCGCGATAGAAAGCGTCTCTCCCGCCTGCGGCAAGTTTGCGCAGAGTGGCGGCGAGGTTTTTGTTCTGAAAAATTTCTCCGTGCTGAGGCGCGCGCCCGCCGGGAAGGAACGTCTTTGAGGCCCACCCGTCTTCGGCCAGACGCGGAGGCCCGGCCATCTGCCATTGGTTGGCGATTATCTCCGACACCGGGAATCCGTTTTCGGCATACTCGATAGCCGGAGCGAGAATATCAGCCAGTTTCAGCTTGCCGAATTTTTCGTGAAGAGAGACCCAGCCGTCGAAAGCTCCGGGGACAGTTATCGCATCGACTCCCGTCAAGGGCATCGATTTGTGTCCTTTCTTTTTCAGGTAATCGATGGTCATCGCCGCCGGAGACCGACCGCTTGCATTCAGCCCGTGAAGCTCACCGGTCTTGCTCCAGTAGACGATAGCGAATGCGTCGCCGCCTATTCCGGTCATGTGAGGCTCTACGACATTGAGTGTGGCTGCGGCGGCGATAGCGGCATCAATAGCGTTTCCGCCCTGTTGAAGTATGCGCAATCCTGCGGCAGTGGCAAGCGGCTGACTTGTTGCAACCATCCCGTTGCGGGCGACTACCGGCGAGCGGCTCCCATGGATCGAGCGCGCATTGCGGTCGTATTGAGCCATACTGATTCCTCCTGGCAATATCAGCGAGAGAGCGAGCATTGCTATTGCGACATTCTTCTTCATCTCGTGTCTCCTGTATCAAAGCGGTCTTCGACATCAGTGTTCTGTCGCCTGTCTTCTTGAGCGAGTTGTTCAAGGCAGTTGCGGCAGAGACATCGCTTGAATCTCTGACGAAGACCTGCTCTGGTTTCCCCAGTCAGTTTGAAGTCTGAGCACCAGCAGCCGAGCAGAGTCGCGCCGCAGACGAACTCCTGCCCGCAGCCTTCGCAGGGCGCAGGCTTGCGCCAGCGCGGTGAGATAATAGCAAGTATCCTGTTCAAAGCCGCAGGCGCAATCTCCTTTTCAGGACTTGAGCAGTGAATCGTACAGAATCAGAGAGCGCCTCGCAATCTGACGAGCGAGATTTATCGAAACACCAGCGGCGCATAAGGCAGCAAGGTAAGAACGACAGTCAGCCATACCGGTTTTCTTCCCATGCCTCTCGACCTCTCCGCCGATCTCATGGCCTTGATGATCTTTTCGCTCACCCCCGATTGCCTGAGCTTCGACACCTCTGCGGGTGAGAGAACGAATCGGTTCGGTCCCGGCTCCCTGAGCGTCGAGATAATAATCTTTTCCGGGACGCCAGCTTTCACCCACTCGATGATGGTCGAATTAGTCAGCGCGTCCGCTCCCCGCCATACGGCCAGATGCCCAGGCTTGGGCGCGGGTCTGTCCTGTACTTTCTGAGCGGCCTCATCTGCGTTGATCCGGCCTTCCATCAATCGCGTTCTGGTTTCTTCGAAAAGTTTCATCTGCTCTTCGCGAACTTTGTATCTGAATGCCATATCCGAAGTTCGCCCGACCGCCCACCAGTACTCTTTTGTCTGGGGACTCAGGTCTCTTGCGCGAGAATAATACTCTACGGCCTGATCGAGAAATTTCTTCGCTTCCCTCCAGTCGTTGGAATCGTATGCGACGGCTTCGAAGCAGAGGCCGATGCTGTAGAGCCGGAGCGATTCATCCCTGTGATTGGTCAGGGCGGGCATGGCTTCCAACTGCGCACGCGCCTGATCCCAGCGATGATTGAAGATGAGCTTGCTCGCCTCCTTCATTTTCCTGCCCGGACGCTCCACATACACGGCGGCGACTCTCGAAGTGAACTGCCCGGCGATCCTCTGAACGACAAGCCCAAGCAGCCAGTTGTGCGCCGTTTCCCGATCAGGCGGGGTGTATCCTTCATACTGGTAAGCGTGGCTCATCTGAATGGGCAGCGAATCGAACACCAGCCCTGATCGCAAATCGACGGCTTCATACTCTGCCTCTATGTCCCACTGAACCGCGATCGCATCGTAATTGACGGTCACATACCCATAGTCATCAACCATTTTCGACGTTCCAGCCATCTGATCATATTCGGTGTGCGAGCCTACGACCTTGTACTCGCTGCGCGTGAGGGTGATGTTTCTCCACGTGTAGGAAATATTTATGATCGAGCATCTGATTTTGATCTGAGCCAAAGAGTGATCGAAGTTCAGTTGGGTATCGCTGCTGCTCAACAGGTTTTTCAACCCGTCCTCGGCCATACGGAGATTATTGGGCGCGATCTGCGCTCCGGCTGAAAAGACCACCGAAACACGATTTCCCGGAAGAGGAACCAGCGAAGGATATTTGGGATGTATATCTATCCTTCGGTTGGCAAAGCCCTGCCCGAGGGTCGCTGTCGACAGCGCGAACAAAACGAGAGCAGTCAGAACGGTTGACTGTAGTCCTCGAATAGCGGCGGCGGAAGGAGAGGAAAGGAATCGAGTCATGACATTTCTCCTTGCAAACGGATCTAGGTGGGATAAGGTTGGTTCGTGCTGCGCTCAGTAGACCACAACCGGGGCAGAGAATCAATTGATGAGGAGCAGTATTGCTTATAGCGGTTTTCATGTTTGTGCGCCCTGATAACCGCAGTGACGAAACCATCCCAGGATGTCTTCTCTGGTGATGGAAGAAAATCCTTTTTCCGGTGCATCGAAAAGTTCTTCGAGCGTTCGCGGTTTGAGCTAACGCAATATGCTTTTGACCTTTGACCAGCAATTTTCTATTGGATTGAAGTCCGGCGAATACGGCGGCACGAAAATTACACGCGCCCCCCTCGCGCGGGTGGCTTCTTCAATCTCATCGGCTTTATGAAGCTGACAGTTATCAAAAAGACGATGTCGCCAGGTTGCAGAGTTGGGGCCAGCATTTCTTCGACGAAGTAAATCATCGTTTCGCCATCGATGGGGACTGGGAGGCTCAAGGCAGTGCGCATCCCTCTCAACCCCATCGCGCCTATTGTAGAAATGTTCTCTTTGTGATCTGCGGGAACTTCGTCCTCGACCCGTAGTCCGGGAGCGGCACGCGCATAAAGCCGGGTCATGGCCAGGTTAGAACACATTTCATCAACGAAGACGGAGCCGTCGGGATCCAGCTTGTCGGTTAAGCGGCGGAACTGCTTCCTCTGTTTGGGTCGCGCTCTTTGGCGAAAAGACTTTTTTTTCGAGGCAAGCCGAGTTCTAGCAAGGTGCGACAGATGGTCGACTGACTGACAGAAACGGAGCATTGTTGGGCCAGCACTTGTTGTAACTGGGCCAAAGTAGCGTCTGGTTGAGCGGCAATGTGTTCACATAAGACTTTGTGTTCTGGCGCATTAAGCAAAGGAGTTGGGCCGCCGCCGTGACGCGGTGAGAGATCATCCCCGGCGCGGTGCAGCGGACCGTGCGCCGTCAGGCTGTGCAGCGGCACTCGTGCCGCAGAAGCCCGCCTTAGGCCAGGCGCACTCTAGCAGATGATTCTTTGTCGGAGAGAAGCGTTCTCACAGTCAAATCTCCTTCTGATGTTCTTTGCCTCTTCCCATGCACTCTTGCGTCATTGCTCGACTGAGATCACGGTCACTGACTTGGGTTCCAGTTTCAGAGCCAGCTTACCGCCTTGAACCTTTGCTGAGATGGGCTTCGGCACGACCGCATTCGGTGCCTCGAAGCTATTCACGCTATCGACCTTTGGCGCGGTGAGGGTTTCTCCGGCTGCCGATTTTGCCGTGATACCGGCCAGGCTGACCTCGACCTCGACGGGTTGATTGGGGTCCAGATTGGTGATCTCCACCCATAGCTTGCCAGCCGCATCCTTAGCTGCGAGGGCATCCACGCGCGGCAATGTGATGTCTCCATGCGTGTAAGTGCCAGCCTGGAATTTGACCGGCACAAACGTGGCGTCCTGGAACGGCACATACATCTTAAAGACGTAGTAGGTCGGGGTCAGCACCACCTTTTCTTTGTCCGTCATGATCATCGCTTGCAGGACATTGATCATCTGAGCAATGTTGGCCATGCGTACGCGGTCGGCGTGACGGGCAAAGATGTTGAGGTTAAGCGCGGCCAGGATGGCGTCACGCAGGCTGTTCTGCTGGACCAGGAAACCCGGATTGGTGCCGAGGAGCGGGGCGTACCAGGATCCCCATTCATCAACGACGAGAGCGATCTTCTTTTGCGGGTCATACTTGTCCATGATGGCCGAGTGCTTACTGATCAGGCCTTCCATCTCCAGCGTGGCCCGGAGGATTTGACCGTATTCGGCCTCGCCGAATCCGACGGAGGCGAACTTCTTGTCCCAGTTCACCACCGTGTAGTTGTGCAGCGAGAGTCCTTGCATATCCCAGCTCCACTGGCGATTCTGCCATGCCTTCATAACGGCTTCGGTCCAGTCCGTAAAGCGCGCTTCGCCGCCGCCCGGGCCGACGGCGATCTTGAGCATCTGCTGCTGGTCCTGCTGTGCGGGGTTGAAGTTTCGGACGAAGCGGCTGTAGATCTTGAGCTGGCTCAGGTAGTAGTCGACTGTCATGTTGCCGCCGCAGTCCCAGCTCTCGTTGCCGATGCCGAGGTAGGCGATTTTGTAAGGGGCGGGATGGCCGTTGGCGGCGCGCTCTTTGGCCAGCGCCGTCGGCTGCGCTGTGGTCAGGTACTCCAGCCATTCGGCCGCTTCTTGCGGAGTACCGGAGCCGAGATTGACTGAGAGGAACGCCTCAGCGCCAATCTGATTGAGGAAGTCCATGAACTCGTGAGTTCCGAACGTGTTCGGCTCGATCACGCCGCCCCAGTTAGGATTGAGCGTCGCCGGTCGCTGAGGGCCGATGCCTTTGCGCCAGTGATATTCGTCGGCAAAGCAGCCGCCCGGCCAGCGGACGTTCGGGACCTTGATCGCCTTTAGGGCGGCGACGACGTCGTTGCGTATGCCGCGAGTATTAGGGATAGGAGAATCTGGACCGACCCAAATGCCCTCATAAACGCCGTAGCCGAGGTGCTCGGCGAACTGGCCGAAGATATTGCGGTCGATCTTGGCCCCGGACTTGGACACGTCGACCGTTAAGTCAATCTTTTGTGCGGCCACGGAGGTCGCGGTCAGGATCACAATGAGCAGAGCGAAACTGACAAGACGTGCATGCATGATAGGCGAATCCTTTCGGCTTTAGTCTTTCGGCACAATGCCGCGGCCTTTTATTGAGCGGCCTTTTGAAAGAGTCTTGGGGCAAAGTCTTTCAGATCGCGACGCCAGGTCTGCCACTCGTGGTCTGTGCCCGGTGATTCGTAGAAGACATGCTGAATCTTTGACTCCAATAACGATGTATGAAGCCTCTGAAGCCCTGCGCGCATTCTCTCTGGCTCTTCCGTTCCGACCCCCAGCCAGAGCAAGTGCACTTTCTTGGCGAAGGCAGCAGGATCGGCAAATACCCCGTTGTAATCCGTTTTGGGATCAAGCTTCCGGTCCCCGAGCATGAGCATCCCGCCTGCCCCACTGAATCCACCGATGTAAGAAAAGAGATCGAGATGATTCAGCGTGATCTGAAACGTCTGCATTCCTCCCATTGAAAGGCCCGCCATCGCCCGGTGATCGCGATCGGGAATCGTCCTGAATGTCTTGTCGATGTAGGGAATCAGGGCCTGAGTGACGTCATCTTCGAAGGTTGACATCATTTCCTGCATCGCCTTCATTCTTTCGGAAGAACCTGCGGGAGGGCCAGTCAAAACGGGCGCAGACTGACCTGCGCGCCGGGCGTACCCATACGCCATCACGACGACCATGGGTTTGCATTTACCCTCTGCGAGCAGGTTATCCATAATGAAGTTGGCGCGCCCCTGCCGAATCCATCCCGTCTCATCCTCGCCGCCGCCATGCTGCAAGTAGAGCACGGGATAACGCAATTTGGTCTGCGCATCATAGTTCGGCGGCAGATAGACCAGCGCGTGCCGCCAAGTGCCAGTCACCTTCGAATAGTACCAAACCTCACGCACCTGACCGTGAGGCACATCTCGAATCGAATAATAAGTTGATCCCGGCTCCGGAACCTCAACCGCACTGGCGTGCTTGCCGCCTCCAAAAAAGGCATGACTGTTGAGATCGCTTACTTCCGCACCATCGATTACGAAAATGTAGTAATGCAGCCCGCCAACAAGGGGTGGCGTGGTGAAGGTCCAGAATCCATCGGCCTGTTTCACCATCTCCGCTTTTGGGCCGCTCCAGAAATTCACCCTGACTTTCGTAGCGTCGGGAGCTTTCACGCGAAGCTGAACCCTCCCCTGACTATCAACGCGGGGATACTCCGCTCCCCACACGTTGGTCGTCGCGGGCTGAAAGTCGCCCGCCTCTTGTGCGCAACAAAGACCTGCCAAAAGCGCACACCATAGACCCGCCAGTAAAATGACCCAAGATTGTTTCATCTGCTTTCTCCTTGTTTACTTGCCGAATGGAGTTTACCCACTCCATCCATCCATTGATCATTGCCGTAGAGCGGCTTTTTGCTTTGCGAGTTCGGCCTTGAACGCTTCTTCTTTGTCGGCCACATACTTCTTGTAGCCTTCAGGGTCGATGAAGGCGGTAAGACCGACCTCTTTCAGCCGCGCGTATTTCGTTTCGAGATCGAAGTAATTGCCATGCGCGCCGAGAAAGATATCGCACGGCAAGGATTTCAAGGCGCGAAACGTCTTTTCGTAATCCGCCGCAATCTGCGGGTAGTCGGGGTTATCCACGAGCCGGTAGCCGGGATTCACGTTGGGGCTTCCGATGATCACGACGTTGTAAGTCTTGCCGGCCTCCTGCACCCTCATCGTCCACGTGGTGCAGCCTCTGGTGTGGCCGGGGGTGAGATGGGCCACCAGGACGGCGCCCCCTAACCTGACCTCGTCGCCATCATGCACCACGCGGTCCACCTTCGTGGGCGTGTAGAGGGCAGTTGGAACGTTTCCATACTGAAAGTCTGTCTTGCCGCCCGATTCGACGACCGGCACGTCGGCTTCCATTACCATATATTTCGCGCCAGTCAGCTTTTTGATGGTGGCGCTGGCGGCGTTGTGGTCCCAGTGCGCGTGGCTGATGAGGAGGACCCTGATGTCAGTGAACTTGAATCCGAGCCTCTCCACGCTCGCGCGTATCAGCGGGACGTTCTCCTCAAGATCGCTATTAATCAGGATGTGCCCCTGCGGCGTAGTGATCAGATAGTTGGCGAGGCCTCTGCTGCCAACGTAGTAGAGGTTCCCCGCGATTCTGAACGGCGGAAAAGGCTCGGTCCAATCCGGGCTGGCAAACAGGGCGCCAGTGGCCTGCAATTTTGTTTCGTTGATCTTGTAGCCCAGGGTTGAAAGCATCTTCTCCGCGCAGTGCTTTCCGATCTGACGGTAACCTTCACCTTCCATATTCGATTGCCCAAAGCACAGGTAGATGTGGAAATTCGGGTCGGGATCGGCCAACGCCCGCGAGGCAGGCGTCATCACCACGGCAAGCAAGAGCGAAACTAGCTTCATCTTCATCTGGGCAGGCTCCTTGTTAGGGTGTCAGCCTTCGTGTCTGTTCTATTTCAATTTTAGTCGCAAAATCGTCAGCGAGTGCGCCGGAAAGGTGTAGTTGAATCCGTTGTTTTCAATCGTCGCGGTGACGTTGCGTGTGACGGGACGGACTTTCTTGTCA
>CAZPQE010000232.1:0-10074 GCA_964588615.1 uncultured Clostridia bacterium
GGATCACTTGCCGTTCGGAGAAGACGGAGGAGTGACGGGAGAGAATGAGAAGCACCGGTTCACGAATTACGAGAGAGACTCGGAGAGCGGTACGTATTACGCGGTCAATCGTCAGTATTCGACCAACACGGGGAGGTTCATGCGGCCTGATCCGGTGGCGGGAAGCATTGCTGACCCACAGAGTTTGAATCGGTATTCCTATGTCGTTAATGATCCTATTAATCTCTTTGATCCGTTGGGGCTTGATATATGCACTAAAAAAGACAAAGACGGTAAGATCATCGTATACCCTTGCCCTCCTGATAATCCTTGGCCGGACCCGACAGAACCTATCAAGCTACAGGCGTTTGCAGGTTATCTTTTAGATGTAGGGGGAGCAATAGGCATAGCAACCTGGTCGAGTGCCAGGAACTCAATCCAAAAAGATTGCTCCATCAGCTATTCGGAGTGCATGGAAAAATGTTTCAATGCTTACCGTCTTGACAATACGGTGAGAGGGCTTGGTCAGCTTTCCGGGTATCCGGGGATTGGTGAGTTCCTTGCTGATGTCACTACCACTGCAACAATCGCATCTCTGGTTAACCAAGGGTTGAATGCACTCTTTGGTGGAAAGCGGTTCGTTACAGAAGGCGCTCGAAAACAGACAAGCTGGTCTCATAAAGCGCTAGGGAGACCTGGCTTAGGGAATTATGTTCTCAAGCCGCTTGGATTAGCCCGTTATATCCCGACCCTGAGTAAAGTCGGCCAAAAACTGGGAGTTGTGTTAACAAGAGCATCAGTGGGTGTTTTGGGATTTGAAGCAGGACACGCCCTTGGCACTGCCGGATATTGCTCGGCAGTATGCAAGGATTGTAATAATCGTAGGAATCCCTAAATTATGGCTAAATTGAGTCAAAGAATACAATGTAAACATATTTGTGAGGTGTGAAAGTGGAAAGCGAGTGCGTACAGAACATTTTACACGCTATCGTTGAAACATCATTCAATACAAGGATTACTAAGGATGCACCCTTAGTTGATCAATTGGCTATTGATGATTGGAGTCAGAGATTATGTAGTGTTTTAGTCCAAGAGATCGGGCCAGTTGTGAATTCTCAGGAAATCATTGGAGCAGGGTCATTGCTTGATTTAGCAATCTTAGTAGAATCGCGTTTACCCAAGAATCCGATGGGACAAACTGTTGTAGACATTTATAGGCTTGTAGAAGATTTGGCTAGAGATGAGATAGACGCTCGCATTAATTATCATTGGAATGCATGTTGGGAAGACTTTTTCCGGGCAGGTTTGGCCGATTCGCTCGACGATGTGGAATTTGTGATGCGTTTGGAAGAGGAATTTGGATTTGCTATCCCGGATGAGGATGCTCAAGCAATGCGATCTATTGGGCAGACTGTTAGATATATTTGGAGCAGAAGTTGTACGCAAGGTTTTTTCCTAAGGCGCGGACCTGAGTCTATCTGTCGAGGTAGTTTTATATTCAACGAGATTCGGCGATTGATAATTGTCCGTGGCGGCATTCCTCGCAACGCGGGTCGTCTGGATGCATGTCTCAAAGAATTACTGCCACACTGGTATATGGAATTTTGGCATCAGGTTCAAGATGTCTTCCAAATTGAATTGCCACAAGGATGCTTGTGGGCTTTCGGTTCAAGGCTTGAAGGACAGGTAACTGTGAGGGAGCTTGTTCATTTGATCTTATCCAAGCAAAAACAGCAGAAGAACGGTTAGTCGAGAGCTACGGGGATATAGCAGACCGGTTGCAGATGACGAGTCAGAGCGCGACGAAGAACGGCACGTTGATGAGCATCAGCTACAACTATCAGACGAGCGCAGCGGGCACTTTTTCCTTTTTCCTTCAGGAACACACTCGTTCCTGCTCTCGGTCGGCGACGAGATCGAGCAGGAGGCTGGTGTTGTTGGCGGCTTCTATCGTGCGGTCGTATCTGCGGCTCGTCTGTTTGAATTCGAAAGCGCCTTCGCGCGCTCCCACGAAATGATTGAGCGCCGTCAGGCCGGTCGCGCCGCCGCTTTTTGCGCCGACGATCTGGCCCTGACGGAAATAAATGTCTCCGACGGCGTCGGGCAATTTGATCACCAACGCGCCGTTCAATCGATTGCCCCCAATCATGTGAATCACATCGAAAAAGCTGAAGGCGGCGAAACTGCCCTCCAGCACAGTCTGCTCCGCGTCTGACTCTTCGAACGTCATCTCCAGCCCGCCAGTGACCGGCAGTGGGCGGCCTTCGATCAGGCATTCGATCACTTCCCTGTACTCCGGCCTCAGATCGATGAAGCGCACTCCCATGCCTGACTGACGGAGCGCGTATCGAACTTCGGCCTGGGTTTCGATGAGGGTTTCGCCTACCTGAAATCTCATCTGCAGAATAGTGCCTGTGGCGAAGCTCATCATCGAATCGATGAACGCGCCGGTCACGCTCAGATCGGTGATGCGCGTGGTAAAGCAGCCGACTTTTTGGCCTGAGCATTCGACCTCGCCTATGAAGCTCACCCGGCGCGCGCTTCTCGATTCCTTGTAGATGTTCATACGGCGCATGGCTTTGCTGAAACGTAAAACGCGATCCTGGGTCGTTTTACGTCTTACTCCTCTCTTCTCATCTCTCGCAGCCGTCTGGCTATCAGATCGCAATCGAATCCGAGACGCATAAGATAAGCGAACATTTTTTTCTGATCGGCGGCATCCGCCGGGCGACCGCGCAGCCGAATTCTTCTGGCGATGGCCCGGTCTATTAACTCTTCTTCGTTCGATTCTTCAAATACCGAATCGAGAGCCTGATCGATTATTTCCTGCTCGACTTCCCTGCCCGCGAGTTCGCGGCGGAGTCGGGCGCGGCCCACAGGCTTGATGTGGAGTCGGTGGGCGGCGTAGTTTTCGGCAAAGCGCCGGTCGTCGAGATAGCCCATCTCCTTGAGCCGGGCTATGCAGCGGTCTGCGGTTTGCGGGTCGGCCCAGGGCTTTTGAAGCAGCCGCTGGCGCAACTGGCTTTCGCTTCGCGGGCGGGCAGAGAGCAGGCGCAGCGCCGAAGCCATCAGTCGCTCTTCTATCTCGTCTGCTCTGTTCCTTCCAGCAGCCAATTGACGAACTGTTTGGTTTCAGGCTTCGACGGATCGAGCGCCCCGGTTCGCCTGCGCGAGCGTTCCATCTCCTCGCGGGCCTGATCGGTCACCGATCTTACGCCTGAAACTCTCAACTTGAACTCATCGGGGTTCGAAGCCCCGCCCATCGCCTCTTCATAAGTTATCAGCCCGCGTGAGTAAAGATCAAACAACGACTGATCGAAGGTCTGCATTCCGTACTGAGAAGTTCCCTGCGCGATGGCGTCGCGGATGAGGTGAGTCTTCTCGGCGTGAACGATGCAATCGCGTATGTAGGGAGTGACGACCATGGCTTCGACCGCAGGAACGCGGCCCTGTATGGGTTCGGCTGCCCGGACGAGCCTCATCGAGATGACCGCCTTGAGCACGCTTGCCAGTTGAAGCCTCACGCCACGCTGCTGGTGCGGCGCAAACACCGACACTATGCGATTGATAGTCTCGGTGGCGTCGAGAGTGTGAAGCGTTGAAAGGACGAGGTGGCCGGTCTCAGCGGCTGTCAGAGCCGTTTCTATGGTTTCGAAGTCGCGCATTTCGCCGACCAGAATCACGTCCGGGTCCTGGCGGAGCGCGCTGCGCAGAGCCTCCGAGAAGCTGCGCGTATCGACATCGACTTCGCGCTGATTGACATAAGAGCGTTTGTCGCGATGAAGGAATTCGATAGGGTCTTCGATGGTGACTATATGGCCGGTGCGGGTGCGGTTGATGTAATCGATCATGGCGGCAAGCGTCGTCGATTTGCCTGACCCGGTGGTTCCGGTCACCAGCACCATGCCGCGATTCTCATCTGAAACTTTTTCTATGACTGAAGGCAGCCTCAGTTCATCTATGCTTCTGACCGTAGTCGGAATGACTCTCAGCACCATGCCGACCGTTCCGCGCTGTTGAAATATGTTGCAGCGAAACCGCCCCAGCCCCGACACTCCGTAGGCGATGTCTATTTCTGAGCATTCGGCGAACCGCTGTTTCTGGCGGTTGTTCATTATCGAAAACGCCATGTTGAGAGTGTCTTCGCTTGCCAATCGCTGGGCTTCGACCATGGGCTGAAGTTCGCCGTTGATGCGCACGAAGGGAAAGCTCCCGGCCTTGATGTGCAGATCGGACGCGCCCTTGCTGCAGGCTATGGTGAGGAGTTGATCGATACTCGGTGACATAGTCGGTGGTCTCTTCAAATAAGGTCGAGTCGTTACTTCTGATGATCGCAGGGGCAATCTTTGAAAAGAAGCAAATCGGTTCAAAACACAGGCGCGTCGAGAGGGGCAGAAGCGATGGCTCAGGGCGCAACTACTATGAACCTATCGCGCCTGCATTATAAACCCTGCCCCGGTTTGCATCAACAGTATAATTTTCGCGCCCGGTTTTGAGGCCCTGAGCGGGTAATGAGTCTAACCGAGAACGTGGCGTTTGATCGCCCGCCCGATGAACCGCAGCTTTTCGCCCAGCGGAAACCGTGAGAGATTCGTCTTGACCACCCCGCGAGTGAATTCCGTCTTGCGCGAGTAATCGACCTTGACATCAATTATCACGGGCCGGCCTGCTGAGGAAATCCTCATCGCCTCATCGAGCGCGTCTGCTACGTCCGAGTCGTTTTCCATTCCGAGGTACGCCGCGCCGGTCGCTGAGGCTATGCCTTCGAGCCGCACCTGACCGAGCACGGTACAGGTTTTTCGATTGAGGGGAATCTGCTGGAACTGCGAAATCTGCGCAAGCTCCCCGTCGTTGAACACGCAGAAGACGACTCCCAGGTTGTGAGTTGCGGCAGTGACGATTTCCAGGCCGGTCATCAGAAAAGCTCCGTCGCCGACTATGGCGACGACCTGTTTGTCAGGGTGTGTGAGTTTGACTCCGATGGAAGCGGGAACCGCATAGCCCATCGAGTTGAAATCCGTAGGCGAAATGAAATGCTTCGAGCGGTACACCGGGAACTGTTCGACCGCCAGAAAAGTGTGATTGCCGTCATCGACTACGAGGTATGAATCATCATCGAGGCGCGCGCGAAGTTCGCGGAAAAAGACGCCGGGGTTGACGAGTTTCTGGTTTTTGTTTTCAGACCACGAAGCAAAGAACGCTTCTTTCTCGGATTCGATTCGGCGTTCGAGCGCAGTCGCATCGCGCGGTTTGAAGCCGCTTTGGCGGAGCGCGTCGAGCAGAGCCTTGAGCGCGTCCTCAGCGTCGGCTTCGATTGCGACCCGCGCCGGATAGTTTTTGTTGAACACTCCGGGGTTGATATCGATGTGTATGAGGTTTTCAGGAATCGCCATGCCGTAACTTCCCGTTGCCAGTTCGGCGAAGCGGACTCCGACGGCTATGAGCAGATCGCAGCCCTCGAATGCTTTTCGTGCCGCTGGCACGCTCGATGCTCCGAACCCCATCCCGGTGTGCAGCGGGTGGCGGGCGGGAAAGACGCTTAACCCCTGAAGCGTGGTCGCTACGGGCGCGGCGATGAGTTCGGCCATCTGCGCTGCCAGAGGAGTGGCGTCTCTTGCGCCCCAGCCAAGGTAAAGCCCCGGCCTTGCGGATGATTTTATCAACTCGACTGCCGCGCTGATTTTTTGCCCATCGATAGCAGGAGCCTTCCAGTTCCCCTGATATTTTGGAAGATCGCTCACTTCGCCCGCGAATAGCTGCACGTTGCTCGAAAGCTCGACGAACGCCGGGCCAGGCTCGCCCTGCGTGGCGATGTCGTAAGCCTTGAAGATCGTCGGAATGACATCTTCGTGGCCGTCGACGAGGAAAGCGGCTTTGGTGATGGAGTCGAGCAATCTCTGCTGATCGATATCGTGAAGCTGAAAGCTGCGGCCCGAATCCCTCCGCACGCCGCCTGACAGGACGAGCAGAGGCACGCCGTCGAGGAAGGCTTCGCCTATTCCGCTCATCGCATGAGTGACCCCGGCGGCGGGAACTATGGCCAGGCATCCGATAGAGTCGCTGGTGCGAGAGACGGCATCGGCCATAAACGAAGCGCAGCCTTCGTGAGTGACCAGAACGGGAGTGATCCGCTCGGACTTGTCGAGTTCGTCGTAAAGCTCGGTGTTGTGAACGCCCGGAATGCCGAAGGTGTATCGAATGCCCAGTTGCTCAAGTGCATAAACGGCCAGCCACGCGCCTGTTTTTTTCATCATCATCCTCCACTATTTTCCAATCGATTGAGCGGCCCGGCGGCCTGTGAATATGCAGCCGCCGAGGAATGTCCCTTCAAGAGAGCGAAGCCCGTGAATGCCTCCTCCTCCGAAACCTGCGGCTTCTCCAACAGCGTAAAGCCCCGGCATCGGATCGCCATCATTATTCAACACGCGACAATCGAGATCGGTCTGGATTCCGCCGAGGCTCTTTCTCGTCAGTATGAATTCGCGGATGGCGATCAGCGGGCGCGAGCGCGGGTCGTCTATCTTCGCGAATTTGCACGTCCTCACACGGTCGCCGCGATACTGTCGCGCGTGAGCTATGCGTCGCAACTGATCGTCATTATGAAACGCAGGCCCGCGTTCTATCTGCGCGTCATAGAGCCGGATTTCTTCTTCGAGTATTTTCAAGTTGACATCCTGCGCGCCTGCGAGCGCATTCATCCGTTCGACAAGCTCAGGCACGGAATCGGCTATGACGAAATCCTCGCAGTTGGTGATGAACTCGCGCACGAGTCCGGGATTGCCTAAGATGGTTCCGAGGACGAATTTCAAAAACTTCTTTTCACGAATGGCGTGATTGAACTCCGAGCCGGAGACGGCAAGCTCTTTCTTTGCAATCTTCCAGTTCAAAATCTGCCACGAATATTTTTTCTTCTGACGGCAAATCGTTTCGACCAGATAGCGGGTGTCGAAAGACGTGACCATTGCGGGCGGCCCCAGGCGGCGGCCTTCGTAATTGACCCAGAGGGCGGATTTCGGAGGCACGAGCGAAAGCCCGTGAAGCGGATGGCGAGGCTTCCAGTGATGAACGCCTGCCGCATAATTCCACATCCGGTCGAGGTGAGTGATATTGCCGCCGAGACTGCGCACGACTTCGTGAAAGTGTCCGTCGGCTTCCGGGTGAGAGCCGTTGAGCAACAGTTCAGGAGGGTCGCCCCAATCCTCGTACCAGTGCCGACGCACCATAGAGAGATTTCCCGCAATGCCCCCGGCAGCGATGATGACCGCTTCGCCCGCGGCAAAAAATTCCTCGCCCGTTTCTTCGTTGATGCCCGCGCATCCGGTAAACCGTCCCGCGGTTTGATCGAGCGCAGTGACGCGAAGATGAAAACAGAGCTTGAGCTTTTCGCGTCGCGGATGCGAGTGGAGATGAGAGAGCAGAGCAAGCACGAGTCCCTGACCCGTACCCCACACGATATGAAATCGCGGGACGGAATTTCCCGGCTCGTTCAGACCGCGCTCGGTCCAGTTGACGACGGGGAAGAACGAGACTCCTCGGTCTCTGAGCCACCGGCTTACCTCGTCGCGGCTGCTGTTGACATAAGCTTCGGCCCACAGGCGCGGCCAGATATCTTTTTCGCCGAGTTCTCCGTATCGAATCCAGTCGCGGAGAGCAAGGTCAACACTGTCGTTTATACCCGCGCGTTTTTGTTCAGGAGAGCCGGTGATGAAGATGCCGCCGAAAGAGACTCGCGCAAGGCCACCGAATTTTTCTTCGCCCGTTCGTTCGATCAGCAGGATGCTTTTGTTTTGATCGAGCAATTCGATTGCGGCGACGAGACCGGCAAGCCCGCCGCCGATCACAATCACATCAGCTTTGTAATTCGCTTGAGTCATAGCCTGATGCTCGCTTTGATTTTGGGCGACCTGAGAAAGCAAAGCGTTTGTAGCATGAAAGAAGGCGGTTTGTCTCTTCAATTTTTGGCCAGCAGGAATGGGTGATGCTGATCGTGTGGCAATGACTAAAAGTCGAAGCGCTATTCGGCGGCTTTGCCGCTTTGATGTGCGAAAAGGCAGAGCCTTTTCGGGCGCGCAGCCCTTTCTGCTGAGGCTGCGCCGCTAACTCGCTAAAACCGATTGAGGCATAGCCTCCTGCGGCGCAGCCGCAAACGAATTTGCAAGACCGTTCCGGTGTGTCAAAGACACACCGCACATCGAAGCGGCGAAGCCGCAAGTCGGATTTCGGCGCGATTGGTCGGATTATCAATCCTGAAAATGCAATAGCCCGAAGCTTCGAATCGCTTCGGGCTTCGCGCACTTGCTCAACAAATTCTCAGATCAAGCGCCGCAGCACTTCTTGTACTTCTTGCCCGATCCGCACGGGCAGGGATCGTTGCGGCCTATGCGCGGCCCCTTGTGCCGCACCGGTTTTGGCGCTTCCTCTTCGCCTCCGGCAAAGGCCGTCTCGTTGGCCTTCGTAAACGCAATCCGACCGCGATGCTGACGACGACGGCGTTCGAGCAACTGCTGCTCGATGGGTTCGGCCACCTGCACCTGAAAGTTGAACAGGTATCGAACCGTGTCCGTATCGATGCGGTCGACCATCGCGTCGAACAATCCGCCCGATTCCCTCTTGTACTCGACGAGCGGGTCTTTCTGGCCATAGCCCCGCAGACCTATGCCTTCTTTCAAATGATCGAGAGCCAGAAGGTGATCCTTCCACTGACCATCGACTATGTTGAGCATGATGTATCGCTCAAGGCCGCGCATCGATCCGGCCCCCATCTGGATTTCCTTCTGCGAGTATTTTTCTTCGAGCTTCGCCCACACCGCATCGCGCGCTTCGTCCGGGTTCATATCGCCAAACTCCAGGTCTTCGGCGTCGGCGTCCAGGCTGAAGTTCAGTCGAAGCTGCTCCTTGAGGCCCGTAATGTCCCACTGATCGGGCCGCAGGTCTTTCGACATGTGCTGCGAGATCAGAGAGTCCAGAATGTTTTCAGCTATGCCTAGAATGTACTGGCGCTGATTGTCGTGCTGTTCTTCGATAGTCTCGCCCTCGAATCCCATCAGCAGTTCGCGGCGCAGGCTGTAGACGGCTTCCCTCTGCTTGTTCATCACGTCGTCGTATTCGAGCAGATGTTTTCTTATCGAGAAGTTGTGCGCCTCTACGGATTTCTGCGCCGCCTCGATTCGCTTCGAGACCAGTTTGGATTCTATCGGCACTCCTTCTTCCATTCCGAGCCTGAGCATCAGGCCCTTGATGCGCTCGCCGCCGAATATTCGCATCAGGTCATCTTCGAGCGAGAGGAAAAACCGCGACGAACCGGGATCGCCCTGACGGCCCGAACGTCCTCGAAGCTGATTGTCTATGCGGCGCGATTCATGACGTTCGGTTCCCAGAATGTGAAGCCCGCCCGCCTGCACCACTTCTTCATGTTCGGCCTGGGTGATCTTGCGCGCGCGCTCCATCGCCTTCTCCCACTGCTCGGGGGTGGCGTCGTCCGGGTTGATCTCTTTTTCCTTGAGGAACTGACGGGCGAGGAATTCAGGGTTGCCGCCCAACAGTATGTCCGTTCCGCGACCGGCCATGTTGGTGGCGATAGTGACTTGCCCCTTGCGCCCGGCCTGAGCCACGGTGTCGGCCTCGCGCGCGGCATGCTCAGGCTTGGCGTTGAGCACGTTGTGAGGCACGCGCCGCTTTTTGAGTTGGGCGGCCAGCATCTCCGAGTTTTCAACTGAAATAGTGCCGACAAGCACGGGCTGACCTTTTTGATGAAGCCCTTCTATCTCGTTGACCACCGCGTCCCATTTTTCGCGGGCGGTGCGATATATCACGTCGGAGTTGTCCTTGCGCACCATGGCCCGATTGGTGGGTATGACCGCCACGTCGAGTTTGTAGATGTTGGCGAACTCAGCGGCTTCCGTCTCAGCGGTTCCGGTCATGCCTGCGAGTTTGGCGTACATGCGGAAATAATTCTGAAGGGTGATGGTGGCAAGAGTCTGGTTTTCGGCTTCTATCTTGACGCCTTCCTTCGATTCGACCGCCTGATGAAGCCCGTCGCTCCAGCGTCGGCCCGGCATCAATCGGCCCGTGAATTCATCGACGATGACCACTTCG
>CAZPQE010000233.1:0-10072 GCA_964588615.1 uncultured Clostridia bacterium
GGTACAGCAGGCTGCCAGCCTGCTGATGGTCTGAATTCTCATATTTTCAGGGCGTCAACAGGCTGCCAGCCTGTTGTACATCCTTCGGGCAGAGACTTTCGTAAAAGAGCGGCAATTCTATAAGGCGGCGGGGCTGTTGAGCAAGCTCTCACGAAAACGAGTTGACGCATTCTGAAACGTAGAGTGCCTCTTCGTCGGTCAGTTCCGCAAACATCGGAAGAGACAAAACCTCGGCAGCGCATCTTTCCGCGACCGGATAAACTCCTGCGCCCTTCCCCAGATCAGAGTAAGCCGCCTGCAAATGAATCGGGGCGGGATAATGAATCAGCGTCGTCACTCCTCTTTCCATCATGTGCCGCTGAAGCTCATTGCGGTCACTGCACCTCACAACGTAGAGATGATGATTCGAGCGACCGTAATCGAGCTCGACAGGCTTATGCACAAGCGGGTTTCTAATCTCACGATCATAGATCGCGGCGATCTGGCGGCGGCGCTCGTTCCAGCGATCAAGGTGAGGAAGTTTGGCGCGAAGTATCGCCGCCTGTATTTCATCGAGGCGGCTGTTGACGCCTTTCGTCGTGTGATAGTAGCGACGCTCCTCGCCATAGTTGCGAAGTTGGCGCAGGCGATCAGCGATCTCTTCATCGTCGGTGACGACCGCGCCGCCATCGCCGTAGGCTCCGAGGTTTTTGCTCGGATAGAAACTGAAACACCCGGCAAGTCCCAATGTGCCGAGCTTCCTGTCGCGGTAAGTCGCTCCGTGAGCCTGAGCCGCGTCTTCGATCACTGAGATGTTTCGCCTCCGGGCGATTTCAAGTATCGGGTTCATATCGGCGCTCTGGCCGTAGAGATGAACCGGCAGTATGAATTTCGTGCGGGGAGTGATCGCGGCTTCGAGCTTCTCAGGGTCGAGGTTGAAACTTCTCTCACAGATATCGACGAGAACGGGCCGCGCGCTTGCGGCAGTTATGCCCACGACCGTGGGCACGCAGGTGTTGGGCGCGGTGATGACTTCATCTCCCGCACTCACGCCCGCCGCCGCGAGAGCCAGGTGAATCGCTTCTGTCCCCGACCCGACTCCGACGGCAAATCGCCCTCCGAGCCAGACGGCGAATTCGCGCTCGAACCGCTCTACTTCCTCTCCCAGCACGAACCATCCCCGCTCAAGCACACGACCGACAGCCGCATCTATGCTTGCGCGATTCTCTTCATACTGTCGTCGCAGATCGCCAAATGGAACTTTCATTATTCGATATATCGGTTGATGTTCTCTTTGTAGTAATGCAGCGTCGCCCGCAACCCTTCCCTCAGGGCAGTGCGAGGCTTCCATCCTATCTCGCGCGCTATCTTGGAGTAGTCGGCGTAGAAGTCGCCTATATCGATGCGTTTCTTTTCAGGGGGGAAGGGAACCAGCCGGAAACTGCCGCTGCCATTGAGTTCGATCAGAAGCTCGACCAGGGCCTTGAGCGAGACCGGCTCGTCTCCGCCGAGGTTGTAAATCTGCCCGTCTGATTTTTCCGAGACCGCCGCCGCAAGCAGCGCATCGACTACGTCATTGACATAGTTGAAGTCCCGCATCTGAGAGCCGTCACCGAAAAGCTGAATCTCCGTTCCCTCGACTATGCGGCGAATGAACCAGCCTATGAATCCCTGCCGGGAATGTTTAATCAACTGTCGCGGGCCGTAGGTGTTGGTCAGTCTGAGAGAGACGGCACGCACGTTGTAGACGTTGTTGTAAAGTATGTGGTAAAGCTCGCCGCAGAGTTTGTTGATGCCATTTGCGTCGGCCGGATGAACGGGATGGCGCTCATCCACGGGCAGGTACTCAGGCTTGCCATACAACTGGCGCGTCGAGGTGAAGACGACTTTCACATCGCGATTATTCTTGCGGCATGCTTCGAGAATTGAAATCTGCGAGCGCACGTTGATTTCAAGATCGGTGTAGGGGTCTTCCATGCTATCGAGGTGAGAGACCTGGCCGGCGAGGTTGAAAATGTAATCGCGCCCCTGAACCAGATAATCCATGCTGTGCTCATCCCTCACGTCGGCTATGTTGACCGTAACCCGGTCTTCGATCCCTCGAATATTGAAAGGATTTCCTCCGTATTCTGGAATCAGAGAATCGACGAGCGTGACCTCGGCGCCAATCTCTACGAGCCGGTGCGCCAGATTGCTGCCTATAAAACCAAGCCCCCCGGTGATGAGCACATTTCGACCAGCGATCTTTTCCGTGAGTTCGCCCCCCTGCAAAACTTCTGCCTTCATCCCTCGGATCATACACGCTCGAACAGCCCTCCTCAAATTCAACGAAAAAAATCTGTTTCATACTTGCAACAACATTGCTTGTGTGCTAAGGTGAGTGGGTCGCAAAAGGATTTGGAGGTGGCTTATGAATTCTTTAGCGGTTCGAGAGGAAGAATTCAAAAAGATACTCAAGGATTTGAGCGAGCCGTTGCCCGAAGGCGCGATACGTCAGCGGGTAGGCTGGGTGGATGCGGAAGGCGAGCACTGGATCGATTACATAGACTGGCAGACGGCGGCGGAGCGATTGGATCAGGTATGCCCCGACTGGTCTTATGAAGTGCGGGATGTGACCGTAATCCACGATCTTGTTGCAGTGACAGCGGCGATAACAATCAAAGGCGTAACCCGGTGCGGAATCGGAGTCGGGGCGGCGGAGGATGAAAAGGGAATCAAGCGGGCCGAGACCGACGCGCTCAAGCGGGCAGCAGTGAAATTCGGGCTTGCCCGCTCGCTTTACAGCCGGGGCGACTCGCGGAGAAGGATCAGGGCCATATCGGAATCGAGAGATGAGCCGGTGACTGAAAAGCAGCTTGCTGCGATCTATGCCATAGCGAAGGCGAAATCGCTCGACGCTCAACTGGAATCGCACGCTCTGTTTCGCGCCGAGCCTGAAAAGCTCACTCGCGCCAGAGCGAGCGAGTTGATCGATCACCTCAGACATGTGCGCGTGAGCGCGTGACGGGAAATAATGGCACGAGCAATCGGGGTTTCTTCGTGCCTTTCCCCGGACCGGGTTAAATTCCCGGTCCGGGGCGATATTGAAAACCGATGGCGCTTTCTCAAATCATCACCGAATGCAAGCGATACGGCTGCATGAAAAATCTGCTGGCCTGTTATGCCAACTGTCGCTTCAACACCGGCTGCGATGATCTGAGAGGCGAACTTGCCGACAAGACCGAGCAGGCCGAAAGAGACATCAACGATTTTCTGCGCGAGCGAGGGCAGAAACCGATTCAAATAAAGACGCTCGCTCGCGGATTGAAATTCATTCCTCTTTCAACCGCTCCCAAAAAGAACGACGCCATCGTGGACAAAAGCAGGCCGGCAATTGCCAGACTCTCGAAGAAGAAAGGCGCAAGGAAGAAGACATCTATGCCGTCAAGAACTCAAATCATCGAACCCTCAACTCAGAAATCATCCTCAACCGAGCAGAAGTCAACCGAGAAGAAAGCCAAGCGAAAGGCTGCTTCATCAAAGGTTGCCTCTGCGCGCTCGAAGGCCGTCAACGGGAAGCTCTACATCATTCTCGAAGGAGACGCGGCGACTGTAGTCGATCAACACGGGCTTATGCAGAGAATGATGTCGAAGCCGTCTTCTTCAGCCAGATACTTCGAAGCTCACGAAGTGGAGGCGCGAATTCAGATTGTGGCCAAGCGATGATGTTGAAGGCTTGCGCCCTTCAAGGGGGAAAGAGGTCTACCGCGCCGTCTCCGCGCGATAAAAATCTATCCCCGCCGCTTGTTCTGGCACATCGACTGTCGCTACGGTCTTGAGCGTTTTTAGATCGATCACTTCGACCGTCCCCGGCTCTGAGCCTATGCCTTCGACCGATATGAATGCATAGCGATCATCGCTCGACACGACCGCGCCGTGTGGCACTTTTCTTTTCGTCTGAAGTCGCGCCAATTCCTGACCCGTTTTCACATCGTAAATCGAAACCGATTGGTCGCGCTTGTTCGTCGCTATCAATCGCCCGTCTTTCGTCACCGCCAGATTATAAACGCCTGCGCGCGCCGGCAAACGACGTTTCACTTTCCAGGTCGCAAGATCGATTTCCACTATCTCATCCGACTTGTTGCAGGCTGCGAAAACCGATGAGCCGTCGCTCGATGGTTGAGCCCAGGTCGGCGAGCAGGAAATGTCTCCCGGTCGGGGCGGCTCTGATCCGTGTCCGCCTGAGTCGTGGCCCTGCATATTCGACATCCCGCGCGCGGCGGGCGATCCCATCATCCCCGCTTCTTTGCCGCGTGTGAGCGCGAAGTGACGCGACGCCTTCAAAGTGCTGGTATCTATTTCTACAAGCATATCCTGCATCATGCAGGCCGAGTATTGTCTGCCGTTCTGCGGGTTGATGCGCGACCCATGCGGCATCACGCACGATGGCACGCGGGCCACTTCCATCATCACTTCCGTAGCCACTATCGAAACCGACGACGCAACCATGTCGCCGTGAAGATTGAAATTCACCACGTACAAAAAGTTTCCATCCGGGGTCACGTCCATCGTCGCCGGAAAATAGCCGAGCGTGACTCGACCCATAACTTTGTCGTCAGAAGAAGAGTATTTCCAGACTTCGCCGAACGGTCTTCCGTGGCTGAGCGAGACGTAATAAAACTGTCGGTCAGGTGAAAAAACTATCCCGTGCGGGCCATCGATGTCGGTGGGCATAGCTCCGGTCTCGACCGTGCGGTCGAGTCGCGCTCCTCCGGGGCCGAAGCGCACGACGGCGATCTTGTCTGCCGATTCGCAGACGACATAAACCAGATAATCCCGCTCTGTCTGCGCGACAGGGTGAAGAGTGAAGGGTGAAGAGTGAAGGGTGAAGACAGGAACCAGATAGTCTCGCGCGGACTGTGCGGCGACGGGCAGAGACCCTGCCACAAGCGCGAGTGAGAGAAGAAGAGTCAACCAATGCGCCATAATTATTTTTCGTCAGGGTTTCTTGAATCGCTCGTTAGTTTCTTTGGTGATCTCGTTGATAAGATCGAGAATTTTCGGAGTGAGCAGTTCATTGGCTTTTTGAAACGACTCCTGAACGAGTCCGGGCATCACCTTGATGGACTTCTGTCCGGTCGGCGTCTTGTAGAAGGCGTTGAGGTCGCGGAGTTCATCTGCGGTGAAATACTTGTCATAAATCGGGTAGGCGGCCTTTTCGAGAAACTCCGTGAAGTTGACGCGCGCGGGCAGCAGTTCCCGGAACCTCTTTATCATCCAGGCCGATCTCTCGGATGCCTCTTTTATGGTTTTCTCCTTTTCTTCCTTGCTCATTTTGAGGTTGGCCATCGCCTGATCTATCATCTGGGCGTTGTCGCGTTCGATCTGCGAGAGCATTTCGTTTGCGACCACTTCGCCAATCCTGTCGGCCTGAGTCAGCGTGAGAAGTTCTTTTATCAGAGTGCGCTTCTCAGGCGTGATCGCCTCCTGCGCCCGCGCCGACAGAGAAAAAGCGAGCAGAAGAATGAACGCAAGAAAAAAGCATCTGACAGCTTTGCTTAACACGTCGCGTCTCCTTTCCGAATAATCGCCTCGATTCATTTATCTCCCATCCCAGGCTGAAAAAGCAACGTCACTATTGAATACCGCCGCCAGTTGATGTATAAGGAAAAAGTCTCTTCTACTTGAAATCCCGATGCCAGGAATGGTTTGAGAGTTTATGCCCTTGAGAGGCATCGATTCGCCTCATAAACAGGCTGACCGGAAATCAACCCAACGAGTCTTCTCTGCACAGACTCACTATCAGGAGATGTATGGACAGGAAATATAAACAGCGAGGCTATCAGGACTCAGACGGCGAGCAGCAACGCCCGCGCCCGGCTACTCCGCCTCGCTCTGACGTTCGCTCGCCCAAGATGATGCCGTTCCGCGAGGTGACCCGCTGCGCCTTGTGCGGCACTCAGGTCAATATCGATATCGGCGGCATACAGTTCGATGACAAATGTCCCAAGTGCAACGCCGACCTCCACTCTTGCAAGAACTGTGTGAGCTTCGATCCCGGCGCGCGGTTTCAGTGCCGCAAGCCCATAGCCGCGCGCGTTGCCAAAAAAGACACCCGCAACGAATGCGAGCACTTCGAGCCGCGAAAGACCGTCGAACGACAGACCACTACGACAGAACCTGAAAAGAAAGACCCGCGCTCGGCTTTCGACAAGTTGTTCAAGAGCTAAAACGCAAGATTCTCAACACAGCATCGCTTCAGTCGGTTGAGCCGCTGTTACAAAGTTGGCCCGATGCGGTTGACCCTCGGAACCTGCTTCCATAATATACGCCCCTGAGTCTCACATTTTATCGTCTTGGAATTCAGGAGGAACTATGTCGTTGAAATCATCCTTGCTCGCTTCGCTCTGCGCCTGTTTCTTGATCGTCTCTACCCTGCTCGAACCCACAGTCGCAACTCAGCCCAGTGGAATCGGAGTCGGCAAATCGTTCAAAGGCCCGCTCGGAGTGCAGCTTTACAGCTTCCGCAAAGACTTCGCCAGGGATGTGCCCGGCACTCTTGCCAAAGTCCGCGCGCTCGGATTTCGCAATGTCGAACTGGCCGGAACCTACGGACTCACACCGCAGGCATTCCGCGCCGAACTGGACAAGGCCGGGTTGAAGGCTCTAAGCATGCACGTCTCGCTGGCCGATTTCCGCGACCGCGTAGATCAGGTCATCAGCGACGCAAAAATCCTGGGCGCGACTTATGTAGGCGTCGCCTGGATCAAAGTCAACAACACCGTGACCGCTGATGAAATCAGGAACGCCGCCGCGATCCTCAACCGCGCAGGCGAGAAACTTGCCGCCGCCGGGCTGAAAGTTTTCTACCACATTCACGGCTACGAATTTCAGCCCGCCGACAAAGGGACGCTCTTCGATATCTTCATCGAGCAGACCAACCCGAAATTCGTCGACATCCAGATGGATATTTACTGGGCGGTTCACGGAGGACAAGACCCCGTGAAAATGTTCGTGAAGTACCCCGGACGCATCACCTCGATGCACCTCAAGGATATGCGCAAGGGAGTCGTCGGAAATTTTTCGGGCCAGGGATCGCAGGAAGATGACGTGGCGCTGGGAACCGGGCAGATAGATTTCGTGGCCGCGCTCAGGGCCGCAAAGAAGGCTGGAGTGAAGTGGTACTTCATCGAAGACGAATCCTCCGCCGTTTACGACCAGATTCCCGTAACCTTGAAATACCTCGAACAGGTGAAGTTCTGAGATTCTTATGATGGACGCGCGAAGACGCTTCTCTCTCATTTTGATTTCCATCTGCTGCGCGCTCTTCCTTCTCTCTCGCCACTTCGACGGTGAAGTGACGAGCGCGCAATCCTCCCCGCGCGAGTGGCCGACCTTCGGCGGGAATCCTGAGCGCACTCAGTATTCCGAGCTTGCGCAAATCAATGCCGCAAACGTCAATCGATTGAAACCGGCCTGGGTTTATCACACCGGCGACCGGCGCGAAGACGACCGCTCACAGATTCAATGCAACCCCATCATCATCGATGGAGTGTTGTATGCCACATCCGCTCAGTTGAAAGTGTTCGCCTTGAAAGCGGCCACCGGAGAGCATCTATGGACGTTCGATCCTTTCAAAGCCGGAGCGCAGCAACACTCGCTGGGAGTGAATCGCGGCGTGGTCTGCTGGGGGGATGAGAACGACCGCAGAATCTTCGTCTGCGCCGGTCAGAGGCTTTACGCGCTCGACGCCCGCACCGGAGAGCCGATCACTGCGTTTGGCAACAACGGAAGCATCGATCTTCGAGACGGGCTGGGCCGCGACGTATCGAGTCTCTATGTGCTTTCGAATACGCCGGGCGTGATCTTCAATGATCTCTTGATACTGGGCACGCGGGTTTCAGAGGGGCCGGGACCGTCCGCGCCTGGCCACATTCGCGCCTACGACGCGCGCACGGGAAAAATCCGCTGGACGTTTCACACCATTCCCTGGCCGGGAGAGTTCGGCTTCAATACCTGGCCGGAGGATGCCTGGAAGAGGGTCGGAGGCGCGAACGCCTGGGCCGGGATGAGCATCGATGTCCGACGCGGCCTGGTGTTCATACCTACCGGTTCGGCGGCATTCGATTTCTGGGGCGGAGACCGAAAGGGGGCGAACCTGTTTGCCAACTGTCTGCTCGCGCTCGACGCGCGCACAGGTCGAAGGAAATGGCATTTTCAATTCGTTCACCACGACCTCTGGGACCGCGATCTGCCCCAGGCTCCTGTTCTTATAACCGTTCGTCGCAGGGGTCGCTCAATCGATGCGGTCGCGCAGGCCACCAAGTCCGGCCACATCTTCGTCTTCGACCGCGTGACAGGGAGGCCGCTCTTTCCGATTCAAGAACGCAGGGTTCCCTCTTCCGATCTCGCAGGAGAAAAAAGCTGGCCCACACAGCCTTTCCCGATCAAGCCACCTCCCTTCTCCCGCCAGACTTTCACTGAGGCCGATGTTACAGACATCTCGCCCGAAGCGCGCGCCTACGCGCTTGAGCGATTGAGGAAGGCAAAGCCGGGACAGCCCTTCATGCCTCCCAGCAAAGAAGGGACGATCATCTTTCCCGGCTTCGATGGCGGGGCCGAATGGGGAGGCTCGGCTTTCGATCCTGAAAGCGGGCGGCTCTATGTCAACGCCAACGAGATGCCCTGGATACTGACGATGGTCGAAGTCCCGGCTCAGGGCGCGGAAAAAGTTTATCGCCAGCATTGCGCCGCCTGTCACGGCATAGACCGGCGCGGCTCTCCGCAATCTGCCCCCTCGCTCATCAACCTGTCGAAAAAAATGAACAAGGCGACCGTGCAGCAGGTCATCGAAAAAGGCAAAGGCTTCATGCCCTCCTACGGTTTTCTGTCCGAGTCCGAAAGGAAAGACCTGCTCGCTTTCCTGTTCGATGAAGCGAAAGAAGGCGAAGCGGCGGCGGCCAAATCGCAGACGAACCTCTATACCCACACCGGCTACAACCGCTTTCTGGACAAAGAAGGCTACCCGGCTGTCAAACCCCCGTGGGGAACTCTCAACGCTGTAAACCTCAACACCGGGCGGATCGATTGGCAAGTGCCTCTCGGAGAGTTCGCCGAGCTTACCCGGCGAGGAATCCCTCAGACAGGCACGGAAAACTACGGCGGCCCGATAGTGACCGCTGGCGGACTGGTTTTCATCGCCGCGACCAGCGATGAAAAGTTTCGCGCATTCGACAAAAACACTGGCCGCCTGCTCTGGGAGTATCAACTCCCTGCTGGCGGGTATGCCACACCGAGCGCGTTTGAAATCGACGGCAAACAGTACATAGTCATCGCCGCAGGCGGGGGCAAGATGGGAACCAAATCGGGCGATGCATACATCGCCTTCGCTCTGCCGGATTAGAGTGCGCCTGTCAAACTTCACTCTCTGCTCCCGTCCATTGGGCCTTCAAACAACGAAGTCAGAACCTCGAATTTCCGGGCTTCGTATGGTACAAAGTGACTGCGCAACAAATGATGCAGATGGTGTTTCCAACATGCAACTTTTGATGGAGGATCGAATATGCACGGCAAACGATTTCCCTGTGTTCTTCTCGCTCTGACTCTCATTGCTTTCACGATCATCCCCCCCGCGCGGGCGCGGACTCAGAGTCCGGCTCCCGACTCGGAGCTTGCGGCAAAGCTGTCGGCCATCGAGAAAGCGGTCGAAGACAAACGCAAATCGCTCGGCGTGCCCGGCCTCTCGCTCGTCATAGTCAAAGATGACCGGGTGATTTACGCAAAGGGTCTCGGACTCAAGGACGTTGAGCGCAATCTGCCGGTCACCGTCGATACGCTTTTTGCCATAGGCTCATGCACGAAGGCGTTTACAGCGATGATAGCCGAGATGAGCGTCGATGACGGCAAGCTCTCGCTCGACGATTCGCCCAAAAAATACCTGCCTTATTTCAAACTTCAGGACCCCGAAGCCGACTCGAAGATCGTAGTCCGCGATCTTCTCCATCACAGTTCGGGACTGGACCGCACCGACATAGCCTGGTACACCGGCGCTCTCAACCGCCAGGAGGTCATACGGGTCGCCGGGCTTGCGAAACCGACAGCGAAGTTACGTGAG
>CAZPQE010000234.1:0-7540 GCA_964588615.1 uncultured Clostridia bacterium
GCTCGGCAAAGACATAACGGTTAAACAAAACGCGACTCACGGCCCGGAGGTCGTCATAGGCGATGCGTCGGTGATTTTCATGGGGGCGGTCATAGGACACGAATGCCGGGTGGGGCGATGCTGCGTGGTGGCTGCCAATGCGGTGCTCAATGCCCGCGTTCAACTCGGTGATTGCGTTTACGTCGGCGCGAATGCCACTATCCTGCCCGAAATAAAAATCGGGGCCGGGGCCACCATCGGCGCAGGGTCGGCTGTGATAGAGGACGTGCCGCCCGGAGCTACCGTAGTCGGCGTGCCTGCGCAATCGCTCATCGCGCCGGGCCGGGATCAGGAACCCCGCAGACAGGAGGCATCGGCGAAGGATGCAGGCCGGATGGAGCGCATTATTCTGCCATTATGGAAGGAAGTGCTCGGCCTGTCTCAGGTGGGGTTGCAGGATAACTTCTTCGATCTGGGCGGGACATCTCTGCTTGCGCTTCGACTGCACGAGCGAATAAGAGCAGAGACCAGAAGCGATCTTGCGCTCACCGATATTTTTCAGTTTCCGACCGTCGGGTCGCTGGCCGTCCGCCTGAGCGGGAGCGATCATCGGGCGATCCCTGCGGCCTGGACGCGCGCGCAGATGCGAAGGAGCCTGATGAGAGGAAACGAGCGGCCTTAGCCTTCAACGCGCGTAAAGATCGATCACGCGCTCAAGCGCGCGGCGGCAGACGGAGCAGAAAGGAACCTCATCGCGCGTGAACATGATGCAGTCGGCCTGCGGTCGAAAATATCCCTTCGCTTCATACATCGCTCCTTCGAAGGCCCCCACCTTGCGCGTATTATCTGCTCAAAGTCTGTCGCGCTCTTCAGGCTCCGTGTCAGGCACTTTTGAAAGTAGCTCTGCGAATCTTTCAGGGTTCGCCCTTTTCGCTCTTTCCTCCAGATACTCTGAGGTCATAAGGCTGGATAGTTTTTCAGCTATCGCAAGAACAGCGAAAAGCTCCACCGTGCTGTGGTCTTTCTCGGCGGCTTCCTTGAGCTTTTCATAAAGCGAGTCGGGTAAACGGATCGTGATCGCGCTCATTTTGTTTCTCCGATTTCCTGCAAGAACTCTTTTGGAGTCAGCGCCCTGATGCCGAATTTTTCAACCCCTTTGAAGTCTCTCACATTGTGCGTAACTATTATATCGGCCTGCGACGTAATTGCCAGTTCCGCAACGAACTCGTCGCCCGCATCCTGCAAAAGCGGTCTCCACAAGTACCAGATGATTTGTTTGCTTCCGAAAAAGCAGATGATGTCGAGCAATTCATCGATTTCATCCCCGGCCAGTTGTATGCCGAGTTTCGCCCGCTTCAAGGCTGATTCGTATTCGAACACGAGAGGGACCGAAAGATGAAATTCAAATTTGACAGACGGTATCAATGAAAGGATTTTGAACGATGCGCCGCGTCTCGATTTGAGCGCGGAGACCAATACGCTTGTATCGATGACGATGCCGTATTTTTTCATGCGAGAAATCTGCTGTCCTTTCACCCGCGAATGAACCCTTCATTGAATCGGCAATTCGCTCAACGCGCATAAAGATCGATCACGCGCTCAAGCGCGCGGCGGCAGACGGAGCAGAAAGGAACCTCATCGCGCGTGAACATGATGCAGTCGGCCTGCGGTCGAAAATATCCCTTCGCTTCATACATCGCCCCCTCGAATGCCCCGACCTTGCCCGCGTATTTTTCAGCAGCGAGCGAGCGCGTTTCTCTCTCCTTCTGTTCTTTGAAAAGCGCATCCATTTCCGATTCCGGTTTTCGCTCGGCGCGAATCTGTCGACGGCGTTTCTGAACGTCGAGCGAATATTTTTCGAATGCCTCCTTCTCCCACGGCGTCGGCAGAGGCGTCGAGGAATCGACGAGGTCTTTCCATTTCAGCGTGGCAGGATCGAGCAGCGCGGTGGCGTTCGGTTCCCACGGCTCGATTCTTTCCGTAGCCGGAGCATAAGCGACCGATGAGGTGTAATACTCGTCGGCGAGTCCCGCGAAGTGATGGCCGAATTCGTGAACGAAGACATAAGGCGACCAGAGGTTGTCGGCTGCGACCGTAGCGAAGAGGTTGAATATCCCTCCTCCGCCATAAGTTTTATCGTTGACCAGTATCTCGACGAATTCATAAGGCGCGAAAGAAGCGATGTCTCTGAACGAGCGATTGTCGAATGTCAGAATGTATCGCTCCGAGCCGAAGGCGTCGTAGGTCGCGCCTGCGGGCGAGCGGCGATGAATGCCCGTCGAGGGGCGCGAAACGCCCGACTCGATAGCCGCAGGACAGAGGCCCCACACGTTGAAATCACGTCTGCGCTCTTTGAACGGTGAAACGGTGAACAAAATGTCAGTCAACCGTCGCGCGTCGCTTTCGAATTTCTTTCGCTCCGATGCGGTGTAGCCATCGCCGAGGATGAGCAGATCGACTTTTGATTGAGGGTCGCCGCTTTTTTGAATTTCGATGAGAGGGCCGGGCGCGGGAGGCGTCGCCCGGTCGATGAAGATATCTTTCGGGTCAAGTATGAATGACCAGATTTCGCGAAAGGCGTTTGCGCGGTCGCGTTTTTTCAAAACGATCTGCACAGGCGAAGTCGGGGCAGGGAAGCGAAGCGATTCGTGAAATGTTCGAGACACACTCCGAGGTTCGTCCGTAGTTTCCCATTCGCCGTAGATCGAAGCGAAACCGCGCGAGTACAAAACCCTGTTCGTGTTGCGATCAATGACTTCGAAGAGATACTTTCCGAGATTCGTGTCATCAATCGCCCGCTGCGGATTGCCCGACCAGGCGAGAGGTTCGATAACGACTCGATCAAGGCTGAATAATTCATGCGAAGAGTTGCCCGTGTGGTAATAATCGACTCTCATAGTTTGAGTCTGCGCCATCGCGCAGACCGTTAGAGCGAACATCGTTGCAAGCGCGAAGAAAAATTTTTTCATGGCCGTGATTGTACAATCTGCAACGCGGACTGTCAGCTTGTGCTACGTCGCAAAGCTCGCCTAGAATCTCACCGAGAAACCCCGCGCGAGGACAGCTTTGATCAAACTCACGACGCCAGTCTACGAACTTCACCTGCATGAGATCGAGCGCCTGTCGGTCAATGTGGCCAAGAAACTCGCGCAGGGCATAGCCGCCACTTTAGCGAGCGGCAATCCGCTTCACGCCACCGTAGACGACCTGCTGCATTACCTGCCGATGCGCTACGAAGACCGCTCGAACCTCGCGCGCATTCGCGATCTCGAACACGGATCGTTCGCTACTATCGAAGTCGAAGTGCGGGTGTCGGGAACTTACGCAGTGAAGGGAGGCAAACTTCGCATCTTCGAATTTTCAGCCGTAGACGAAACGGGCCAGATACGCGCTTACTGGTGGAATCAGCCTTATCTGCAAAACTCTTTTCCGCGAGGGCGACGTGTGTTGCTCTACGGCCAGTGGAAGCGCGGGCGGAGAGGTTTCTTCGAAGTCGAAAATCCCGATTACGAATTCCTGACCGATGATGAAGACTCCGACCCGATTCACATGAGTCGCAGGGTTCCCGTTTATCGCAAACTCGGCGAAGTGCGCACTCGTCAGCTTCGCTCGATCATGCACCACGTCGTCGAGCGAATGGACTGGAGCGAAGTCGCTGACCTCATACCGCAGGAGATTCGCGCGAGGAATAAACTGATCGCTCGCGCCGACGCGCTTCGACAGATTCATTTTCCCGCCGAGGACGCGCCGCTCGAAAATTACAATCAGGCGCTATCGCCGGCTCATCGCCGACTGGTCTTCGAGGAGTTTTTCTGGCTCGGCCTCGCCCTCGGCTTGAGAAGACAGGGGCGCGAGCAATCTCCGAAAGGAACCGTCATCGAGATAAACGACCGCGTGCGCGAGGCAGTGCGTCAGGTGTTGCCTTTCAAACCTACCGACGCGCAAAAGCGCGCGCTCAAAGAAATAGTCGCCGATATGTCGGGGCCGAAACCTATGAACCGCTTGCTTCAGGGCGATGTCGGATCGGGAAAAACGATAGTCGCCGTGCAGGCTGCGATAGTCGCGATAGAAAACGGGTATCAATCGGCCATCATGGTTCCTACAGAAATACTGGCCGAGCAGCACGCGCGCAACATCAAGCGCATAGCATCGAAAACTCCTTATCGAGTCGAACTGCTCACCGGATCGATGACTGCGGCGCGCAAGCGGGAGATTCACAGCGCGATAGGAGAAGGCGAAGTCGATTTAGTCATAGGCACGCACGCGCTGATTCAGGAGGGCGTGAAATTTCACAAGCTCGGTTTCGTGGTCATCGACGAGCAGCATCGCTTCGGCGTGATGCAGCGGGCGGAGTTGATCTCTCGCGGCTACAATCCTGACGTGCTTGTGATGACGGCGACTCCCATCCCGCGCTCGCTTGCGATGACCGTCTACGGCGATCTCGATGTATCGATAATCGATGAACTGCCGCCGGGAAGAAAATCTGTGATAACGAAAGTGCGAGGCGAGGAAGCGCGCACAAAGGTTTATCATTTTCTCGATTCCGTCATACGTCAGGGCCGACAGGTTTATCTTGTTTATCCGCTGGTCGAAGAATCCGAAAAGCTCGATCTTTTGAACGCGACTCAGATGGCCGAGCATCTTCAGACGGCGGTTTTTCCCAAGTTCCGCATAGGGCTGATTCACGGTCGGATGAAGCAGGAAGAAAAAGACGCCGTTATGGAAGATTTTCGACGAGGCGCGATTCACATGCTCGTCGCGACTACGGTGATCGAAGTCGGCGTCGATGTGCCTAACGCCAGCGTGATGATAATAGAACACGCCGAGAGGTTCGGTCTTTCGCAACTGCATCAACTGCGCGGGCGCGTGGGGCGCGGAGACGAGCAGTCTTACTGCATACTGATGGCGAGTCACAAACGAACGGCTGAGGCGCGGGAGCGACTGGCGATTATGGAAGAGACGAGCGACGGATTCAGGATAGCGGAAAAGGATCTGGAGATACGCGGGCCGGGTGAAGTGATGGGGACGCGGCAATCGGGCGTGCCGACTTTCAGGATAGGAAACATCGTGCGGGATTATTCGCTGTTGGAATCCTCGCGCAAAGAGGCCGATTATCTGCTGACTGCGCGTCGCAACACGCGCGAGACCTCGGAGCTTGTCGAGATAGTTCGCCGTCAACCTCGCTTCGGACTTGCTGCGGTGGGATGAATAGATCGAGAGCGCGTTCGATGGCTGAAGAAACGCGCTCTCCCGAATCGGTCGCCGTCATGGACACAGGCATGAATTGTTGCGGGTGTCGCGGTCGGTGATCGAACAGCGGTTTACTCCGACAGGCGATTGCAGCGAAGCCGCCCCTTTGTTGAGACTCGCATCCACTCTGCCCGATACACGACGATTCGATGCGTTGTGCGTCAGGGTGAATACGTTGCCCTGCCTTGCGGCCAGGCCCCGGCCTGTGAAGATTAGTCCTCCGCAGCAGAAGATGTAGTCGCCGGTCAGCGAATTCCAAATCAGGACGGTTCTCGAATTGGTGTCATCCTGCGCGCAGACATCGAATGTGGAAACGGTGAACGAACAGGAAGCCATGTTGCCCGAAGTGTCAGTAGCGGTGCAGGTGACGGTCGTCGAGCCGACGGGGAAAGCCGAACCCGAGGGCGGAGTGCAGACGACGCTTTGCAGCGCGCAGTTGTCTTCTGCCACTGGAGCCGGATAAGTGACTACGGTCGCAGAACCGGGCTTTGGCGCGTTGGCCGTGATGGAGGACGGACAGGAGATGAGGGGCGGGAAGCTGTCGACTCCGTTTGTGCAGGGAGGAGCCTCGTAAGCTCCTGCGTCGCACAGGGGGCCGAAGTCTCCGTCGCCGTCAATTGGTCGAGTCGTGCCGCGCTGATCGGTGAAGATGGGATTGTCGTCGAAGTCGGTGCAATCGGTCGCGGCATCTACGGCGACGCTGCCTGTTAGCAGAGCGTGGGTTTGAGTCGGGCCGCCGTTATTTTGCAGCGGGCCGAGGTTCAATCCTCCCATGCCTGTCGAAGGAACCTGATTGAATCCGGGACAGGAGCTATCGGTCGCGAAGTTGGCTCCGCCCGATGCATTGAATGACCCCGTGCCAGCGCAGTCGCCGCCCGATGGACTGTTGGCCACGATCGAGTTTTTGATGTTCACCGTGCCGCTGCCGTCGTTGAAGATGCCGCCGCCTGTGGTTGCAGAGTTGTTAGACAGAGTGCTGTTGATGATCGTCAACGTACCCAGGTTGCGGATCCCGCCGCCGATGGTGGTTGCAGAGTTGTTAGACAGAGTGCTGTTGATGATCGTCACAAAACCGCCGCTGTTGATGATGCCGCCGCCGCTGCCGCCAGTGGCAGAGTTGTTAGACAGAGTGCTGTTGTTGATCGTCAACGTGTTGCTGTTGAAGATGCCGCCGCCGAAGTTGCTGTCAGAGTTGTTAGACAGAGTGCAGTTGGTGATCGTCAACGTACCCAGGTTGCGGATGCCGCCGCCGCCGCTGCTCGCTCCATTGCTGATTGTCAGGTCCGAGATCGTCACTGTTACTGCATTCACTGTATTGAAAACGCGCGACGCGTTGTTGCCGCTGACGGTCAGACTCATCGCTCCCGGCCCGGTGATGGTCAGGTCTTTATCGATGAGCAGTTCTCCTGTAGTCAGGGTAATCGTGCCTGTAACGCTGAAATCAATCGTATCGCCCGACATCGCGTCGATGATCGCTTGTCTCAGCGAGCCAGCCCCGGCGTCATTGGTGTTGGTCACGGTTATGGTTGCCAGCGGAGAAGACGTCGCTCGACTGCCTGACGGATGTGCGCCATTGCTTGCCGTCGAGGCTCGCCCGACGGGCAGGCTCATACCTACCCACATCGACATGGCTGACAGAGCAAGGATCAATCCCGCTTTGCGAATAAATATTTTCCCTGTTCGTTTCATAAATATTTTCCTCTCCTGATCAAAGACCTGTGTTTGCCGGGTCAGGCATGACGATCTGAGACGCCTGCTACTTCGATGTTGGGGGCAATCGAATGCTGTCGTCTGGGAGTTGGCGAGAGGCGCAGATACCAGAACCGCCTCTGCGGTTGTCAAGCCTATATGATTCGAAGAAGGTGAGCAACAGGAATTGCGGGCTTGAAGTCGCTGGCTGACGATGGCGTTATCGTGATCGATCAGGCGATGGCTTTGTCTCTACTCTTCGATCGTCTTTTCTCATACTGCGAGCGAGCAGACGAAATTTTTCAATAGGAGCATGGGACTGAGCGAAGCGTTGCTGCCCGAATTCGATCAGGAGATGACCAACACCCGAAAGAGGCTGGAGCGAGCGCCTGATGATAAACTCGCCTGGAAGCCGCGCGAGAAATCTTTCGCCCTGGGGCCTCTGGCAAATCACATAGCATTCCTGCCCGCATGGGCCGTTTGCGCCATGTGGCCGTGTAAAAGGAAAGGGCCGGCGCATTTTCGCGCCGGCCCCGTTTGAGTCACCTCTTCCTTCAAGCATCACGCGGCCTTGAGGCTGCCGGTATTACGCGCTTCCATCGCTTCGGCTTCTTCGAGTAAA
>CAZPQE010000234.1:7550-10020 GCA_964588615.1 uncultured Clostridia bacterium
TTCCGAGTCTCGCCGTCGATTTCGATCATGAGCTTATCGCCAGTCTTCACCTGGCGGGTGGCCGAGAGGTTGGCAAGCGGATTGACCAGGAATCTTTCGATGGCACGTTTCAGATGTCGAGCGCCGTAGCGATATTCGGTTCCTTCGCTCAACAAAAACTCTTTCGCTTCTTCGGTCAGCGTGAAGGTGAACCTCTCGCCCGCGCTGTCATCGATGCGGCTTTGAACAGCCGCAAGCTCTATGTCCAGAATCCGGCGAAGCTCCGTGTGCTTGAGGCTGCGGAATACGACCACCTTGTCTATGCGGTTCATGAACTCCGGAGAAAACTTGCGCCGGGCCGCGTCGAGCGCAGTGCGATAAATTTTCTGATCCAGTTCGTTTTCGACTATGCCCAAAGAGCGCGCCGGGGCGAACCCCAGAGAGCCGGTTATAAGCTCGCTCATCTCTTTGGCGCCCAGGTTCGAGGTCATAAATATCATCGTCTGCGAAAAATCGACTCTGCGATTGTCGCCCAGCGTCAGGCTCGCTTTGTCGAGCACTCCAAGCAGCAGTTGCCAGAGCGCATCACTCGCTTTTTCAATCTCATCGAACAGCACCAGCGAGAACGGGTCGCGCGAGGTGCGATACTTTTCGAGGTTCTCCTGAGTCAGCAGGGGCGTGGTCTCGCGGTGGCCGAGATAGCCCGGAGGCGAGCCAATGAGCTTGGCGATTTCGTGAGAGTGCTGAAACTCTGCGCAATCGATTTTGATCACGGCGTTCGGGTTGCCGAAGAGAACCTCAGCGGCGGCTTCGACCACGCGGGTCTTGCCTGAGCCTGTCGGGCCGAGAAAGAGCAGGGTTCCAAGCGGACGGCTGACATTGGTCATGCCTGCCTGAAAGACCTGATAGAGCGCCGAGATGCTGCGGATGGCGCGATCCTGGCCGACCACTCGCGAGCGAAGACCCGCTTCGAATTCGACGGCCTGCTGGCTTCTCGCGTCAGGGTTCAATGTCACCAATTTTCTGCTCATCATAATCAACCCCCTCCAAGGGGCTATGAAGCTTCACTCAGCTTCTACTCTCAAACTTTCAACCGTCTGTCCGACCGCTTATTCGCTTTCAGCGACCTCTGCGATCATTGCGTTCATCAACGCCGCAGCTATGATGCCGGTTCCTGTAACCCGGTTTCCTTTACGACGCTGTGTGCGGGCGCTCGTCTGACCTTATCCGTTTGCGACCCCGTTTGGCATCATCTCAAAAAACCTTTCCATATATGTACGCAGGAAAAATCCGCTTTTTCCCTCATCCTGCAATCGAAGCAATCGATGCCTTCGACGCGCTCTTACACCATTTGCTACATATCTCCCAAACTCTCCGACCTTCTCGTATAAAGAAATCACTTCAGACCCTTCGCCTATTCCCATGCCTGCGCTGACGGGGCTGTCTTTCTTACTATCGGCGCAACCCGCGCTCATCTTTACCGGGCGGCGACGGAAAAGGCGAGTCAACGAGCCGGGCCTGGACTGTCACATCAAAACAGGATCAGGTATATTATGCGCGCCGCAACAATGACCGGAGGAAAGAATGAAACTGGAAGGAAAGGTCTCGATTGTGACCGGCGCGGGACACGGCATAGGCCGGGTGATCGCGCTGCGCTTTTCTGAAGAAGGGTCCGCCGTCGTAATCGCAGGCCCTACACGGGAGACCATCGACTCGACCGCCAGCGAGATTGGCCGGCGCGGGGGCCGCGCAATGGCGGCGCTCACCGATGTCTCGGATGAAGAGAGCGTCAAGAGCATGGTCGAAGCGACGGTGCGTGAGTTCGGGCAGATCGATATCCTTATAAACAACGCGGGCATCATAGGCCCGACCGCTCCTGTCACCGAGGTCGAGCGCCGGGACTGGGATCGCACTCTTGCGGTAAATCTCACTGGCGCGTACCTGTGCGCTAAATATGCATTGCCGGGAATGATCCAACGGTGCAGCGGACGCATCATCAATATAACTTCGGTCGCCGGCCTTGGCGGATACGCGCTGCGCAGCGCCTATTCGGTTTCCAAGTGGGGAATGATAGGACTGACGCGCACGCTGGCCCTCGAAGTCGGCCCTTACAATATCACGGTCAACGCCATAGCTCCCGGCCCTGTGCGAGGCCCGCGAATCGATGAGGTCATACGCCGTCGCGCAGACGAACTGGGGCGCGCGGTCTCGGAGGTCGAAGCCGAATACGTCGCGCCAGTCGCACTCAAGCGGATGGTCGAGGAAGACGACATAGCGGCGATGGCCCTTTTTCTCGCCTCAGAAGAAGGCCGCAATATGACGGGTGAAACCATCACCGTAGCCGGAGGCTACAGAGTTTAGAGCTATTTGCATTTGGATTCACCCTATCGAAGATCGAGACCACAAGCCCCGAAGGGGCGAAATTCTTTAGCCTGGCGCGATGCGACGGGTGGGGCGAGCAGAGAGACTGAATGGGCGTAATAACCGGACC
>CAZPQE010000235.1:0-6050 GCA_964588615.1 uncultured Clostridia bacterium
ATGGGCGGTCAGGCGTGCGTGTTCTACGGCGCAGCAGAGTTTAGCCGCGATACCGACCTTGCCGTACTTTCCAGCGCAGAAAATTTTCTGAGACTCAGCCGCGCTTTGAGAGACCTGCGGGCGGAGGTAATCGCTGTGCCGCCCTTCGAGGCCAGATATCTTCGCAAAGGCCACGCGGTTCATTTCCGATGCCGGGACGCGCAAGCCGCCGGTATGCAAATCGACGTGATGACGAAGATGCGCGGCGTCGATTCGTTCGCCAGGCTCTGGAGGCGGCGCACAACCATCACTCTCGAAGATGGATTGACGTGCGATCTGATGTCGCTTCCCGATCTCGTTCAGGCGAAGAAGACACAGCGCGACAAGGACTGGCCGATGCTTCGTCGGCTGGTCGAGGTCAACTACTTCGCCAACCGCGATCATCCCAACGCCGATCAGATACGTTTTATGGTTTCTCGAACTGCGCACGCCGGAATTGCTCATCGAGTTGGCCGATAGACAGGGTCGCGTGCCAATAATGTTAATTCGCAGGCGTCCGCTTTTGAAACTCGTCCATCCGGGAAATGAACCGATCATCGAAGAGGCGATTCTTCGGGAAGAAAAGCTCGAACGCGAAGCCGACCGGCAATACTGGCTTCCGCTTAGAGCAGAACTCGAAAGTCTGCGCCTCGACAGACTCTCACAGATTCGAAGATGAGCGCGCTTCCCGAACAGGTGACGCCGACCAACAGACGACAAACCCAGTTCCGCGTCTCTTGCGCCCAATCGCGCCGACACGATAGAGTTTCCCTCGCGCGCACCGCGCGCATCGGATGAGATTCAATATGAAAACAACGAAATCGATCAAACTCGCCGCAATGCTGGCCGTCGTCTCTGCCTGTTTGCTTGCGCTGGTCACGCGGGCGCAGGAGCGGCCAAAAGTCGAAATAATCGGCTTCTCCACTCCGCTCTCCGAACGACTCGGCGCCGATGACGGCGCGGCTCTGGTGGTTCATTTCAGCGGAGACACGCACGGCAGCCTTGAGCCCTGCGGCTGAAAAGAGCCGCGAGCAGGCGGGCTGGCGCGGCGCGTCGGCTACTTCAAAGCATTCAGAGAAAATCTCCCATCCACTCCGACGCTCACCGTCGATTCAGGTTATTATCTGGGCGATGAGCGCGCCACGCACGGAGAACTGCGCCGCGACACGATTGCCAAAAATGCCGGCGTGCTCAAAGCCTTCGATCAGTTCCCGGTCGATGCGCTCAACCTCTCGGCTAACGACCTCCCGTTCATCGCTCCTCTGCTTGCAAAGGCCGATCCCCAACCCGCCCTCAAACGGCTGGTCTCGGCGAACATACTGAGCCAGTCCGCTATGATCGCGCCGCAGAAATTCATCGTCCGCGAAATCAGCGCGCGACAGGGCAAACCGTTTCGCGTCGCACTCGTCGGTTTGACTGACGCAGACGCCGCTCCGCCTCCGGGATTCAGAATAGCCGACCCCATCGAAGCTGCCCGCGCAGTCATCCCCGAAGCTCGAAAGAAAGCGGATATGGTCATCGCGCTGGCTCACGTCAAAACAGAAGTGGCGATCCGTCTCGCCCGCGAAGTCGCAGGACTGGATGCGGTGATTGCCGGCAACAGTCGCGGACCGGATCAGCCTTTCACGCCGCCCCTGAAAATCGGACAGACGATGATTGCCTTCACGCCTTATGAGACGAGAATGCTGGGCGAGTTGCGCATCTATCGAGACGCGCAGGGAAAGTTTTCATCGCGCGCGCGTTTCATACTGCTCGACGAAGTGATAGCTAACGATCAGGCGGGGCTTGAAGCCGCCGCTGCGACCACCCGCGCAGAAAGAGATGCAAGGGAGCAGGGCAAAAAGATGCTCGAAAGCTGGGCAGCCGTCGCGGCGAGAAACAAGATGACAGCCGGAGGCAATCAATCGAAAACGGGTTTCGCTTCGGCTTCTCGTTGCGCCGAGTGCCACATGGCTCAGTTCATTCAGTGGTCGAACAACAAGCACTCGCGCGCGGCTGATCGACTCGTATCCAAACCTTATGAATTCGATACGAGTTGTCTCGACTGTCACGGCTCTCTGATTGAAAAAGAAGGCGAGCTCCCATTGTTTGCAGATGTCGAATGCGAGCAGTGTCACGGCCCGGCAGCAGAGCACATAGTCAAACCCGCGAAGGGCTATGGCCGCATCAGCGATATGAAATCGCTCTGCTCTTCGTGTCACACCTCGAAGACCAGCCCGAACTTCGATCCGCAGACGGCTTGGCTGAAGATCAAGCACTGAAGCGGAGCAGAGGCGCGGGGGAGCAGGGGAGCAGGAAGGCGTGTCAGTAGCCCGACCGTGAGGGAGGGCTGGAGATGCGATCCTCCTGCCTCTCCTTCGATGACAGAGATAAAAAAAATCGGCTCGCTCGCCAAGCTCGCTCGCAAAAGTGCAAAGCGCAAGAGTGTACCTCACCTCGTCCGCACTACTACAACAACACGAAAGCCAATTGACGACGCGGTCGCCCGGCCTACCATAGTTGCGGTAGGCGGCGCGGCAGCCCCTCCCATTGACGTACCACGACCCGCCGCGCAACACCCGGTAGCTCTCATCTCCGCTGCTCATCCACGCGCTCCCATCCGTCGGTGCGCCGTCATAGCTTGCATGCCACTCATCCAGGCACCACTCCCATACGTTCCCATGCATATCGTACAGCCCGAAACCATTTGCTACTCCCAGGCTTCCGACTCGCACGGTCTTCTCCCTATAGACTCCCTTTGGCGCTGCTCCATAAGGATAATTGCCATCGTAATTCACGATGTCCGGTGTGATGGTTTCTCCAAACGCAAATGGCGTGGTCGCCCCCGCGCGGCAGGCATACTCCCACTCGGCTTCGTCAGGCAGACGGTATTCTCTGCCTGTCTTCTGTGACAACCTCGCGCAGAACTCAACCGCCTCTTCCCACGACACCCGCTCCACCGGCAAATCATCGCCTTTGAAATGAGAAGGATCATTTTCCAGATCGAGACTGACTTTCGGCAAACTCGCAACCGCCCGCCATTGCTTTTGCGTCACCTGATATTTGCCCATGTAAAAAGGCTGCACTGTTACCGTGTGCTGAGGTTTCTCATCATCATAACTGCCTTCTTCACCCTCAGGCGATCCCATCAGAAATGTCCCGCCCGGTATTTCTACCATTTCGAGCGTCACGTCCGGCGCAATCTCTTCGACGAACTGGCGGCCTTGCAGCCTGCGGCGTTCCTTGACGCTGCCGCTTGCATCGAGCGAGACTGTTTCAAACTCGAAGGTCGAGATAGTGATTCCGGCGGTCGCGGGTTGCTGAGATTCCTGCCGCCATTTCGCAATCTGTTCTCTGACTCTCTCAGCCACCGGTGAAGCGAACTGTTCATGAATCTTCAGCGCATCTTCGGCCCACGCGACGGCCTGCTTGCGTTCTCCGAGAGGAGCTATGGTCAAAGCCATCTTTTCCAGCAGCAACGCTGCATAAGCTGCAGATTCGCCGTCGCCTGCGTCGCGGTGAATCGCAAGCGCCTGCTCATAACACCGTAGGGCTTCCCTGTTGCGCGCCATCGCAGCAAGAACATTGCCGAGATTATCGAGCGCAGCCGCCTCGCTGCGACGATCTTTCATCTCTCGAAAGATCGTCAATGCCTGCTCATACCGCTCGACTGCCCGATCCAGTTCATCGAGATTCAAATCGGCAAGGCCCAATCGCATAAGCGCGTTGGCCTGGCTGGCGCGGTCGCCGGTTTCACGATAGATAATCAAAGATCGCTCGTAAAAATCGACAGCCTTATGAATCTCTCCCAATCTTTCGCAGGCCATCGCCAGACCGCCGAGCGCCATTGCTTCGCCCTGCCGGTCGCCGATCTCAGAAAGAATCGGGAGAGCCGCATGGTAATAGTCGATGGTGAAAGTCGGCTCTCCGCGCATCAGGTAAATGTTGCCCAGAGCGATGAGCGTTTCGCTCTCTCCGCGCCGGTCTCTGGTATCGCGCTGGATTTCAAGTGCGGACTCGCAATATCGAATCGCGGAATCAGTATCTCCCTGCCGGGATGCTACGCTGGCGAGTTGTTTCCACAATCGAGCTTCAGTGGCTCTGTCTTCGGATGCGCGGGCGATTTCAAGGCCCTGTTCATAGCATTTCGCCGCGCTCTCCCACTGGCCGAACTTCGCATAATCGTCGCCCTTCCCGCTCCAGGCTTCCATCTCAGTTGAAGCTCTCCTGGGCAGCGTCGGAATCAGTTTTTTCAGCGGCGGCAAATTAACTTCGACGCCGGGGATTTGAAATTCCTTCGAACCTTCTCGAATCAACTCCTGCGCTTTCTCGCCGCTTGCCGCGAGAATCTGTCCGGCCATTCGCGCCCAATCGACTATCGGACTGTAATGAGTCCCGATCAACTGCGGGCCGATTTCTTCGACCACCAGGCGCGAGAGCCGCGCCACTTCAGCGCGATTTACATCCGGGCCTTCTCCCTCGCCAGTGAGGAAACATTGATTGAACATCTCGGCTATCTCGCGGACGGCTTCTTTTCGATGGTCGTCCAGATAAGCCATCGCCGCCCACTCCTGCGCCCTCAACTCCTGAAGCGCGCGCCCGCTTCTGGCCAGATAGCCGACATATTCAAGCAGTTCTCTTGCCACCTCCTGCATTCGGTGCGGGCCGTGCTGACGCTGCATTTCATCGAGCAGAAAGGTTCGCGCATCCCGATCCATCACGTATTGCTCGCGCCCGGACTGGCGGCAGAGGTCTTCCGAAAGCAGAAGGTCGGCTTCGGCTTCGAAGTCGGGAACCTCGATGTGCAGGAATCTGCCGTGCAGATAATTCAACAACTCAGGGGTCAGCGCCAGAGGCAGGGCCGCGTACTGCGCAAGCAGGCGATATGCGGGGTCGAAACGCGAGATGAACATATCGACGAGAACCTTGCCGCGTTCGAGCCTGTCTGTTTGTGAAGGCGTATTTTCCATAAACCGGTCGACAGCGCGTCCCTGTGTACATAAGGTGTTTGAGAAAATAATCCAACCGCTCTCAGCCCCGAAGGGGCGCAATCCTACAGCCCAGGGCATCGCCCTGGGTTTGATCGTCGCCGCCCATTGCAAGCCCTGAAAGGGCGAAATAATTCATCGGCTATTGCGCCCTTTCAGGGCTTGCCGATCTTCTGACCTGTATTCCCAGGGCGATGCCCTGGGTATGATCGCCGCCGCCCATCGCAAGCCCTGAAAGGGCGAAATAATTCATCGGCTATTGCGCCCTTTCAGGGCTTGCCGATCTTCTGACCTGTATTCCCAGGGCGATGCCCTGGGTATGATCGCCGCCGCCCATCGCAAGCCCTGAAAGGGCGAAATAATTCATCGGCTATTGCGCCCTTTCAGGGCAATGCCATTAAGTTAAGCTGTGTGTCAGTAGCCCGATGGTGAGGGAGGGCCAGTAGAATCAAGCCCTTGCTGACGCGCGGGCTACTGACACCTTTAAGCCGCCCCCTTAACTTAATGGCATTGCCCTTTCAGGGCTTGGCGATCTTCTGACCTGCATTCCCAGGGCATCGCCCTGGGCTATCATATTTCGCTCCTTCGGAGCTTGTCTTTACAGGTCATGACATCGGTCGCGCGGTTGCATCACTTTTTCAAACATCATCAGCGCGCGCCTGCAATCAGGTCGCCGCTGACGCGGCTGCCTTTTGCCTTTTGCCTTTCTGCCCCTCTTCCCTGCCCCCGCAATGCGCGAATCGCGTTGTGAAAGCCCAGCCGGGTCATCTCGAACATCGGAACGCATCGAGCGATGATCGAGGCCGATGTCCCGCCCCATCGCTTTTCCGACATGGGATTGACCCAGGCTATGAACTCCGTCTTCCGCCGGAGGTGAAACAGCATCTCGTCGGTCGCTTCTATCCGACCGAGCGCGCGCCTGCCGCGAGCAGCCCCCGCGTCGCTCAGGATCAGTATTCTCGTGTCTCGATTGCAATCGAGAAGCGACTCATCGATCGTCGCCGGTCTTCCATCGATTCTGTCAAGCTCGGTGAGGAAAGGATCGATATGAAAGCTGCCCGCAGC
>CAZPQE010000235.1:6060-10000 GCA_964588615.1 uncultured Clostridia bacterium
GCCTCGGTGCGAAAGTAGTACTCGTCGAGCCGCCCGATCTTTCTTTCTAGCTTTGCGCGCTCGGCGGTTTCGACTACAGAGCGGGCGAGAGTGTGAAACGGAGTCATCGAGCCTCTGCGGTCTACGAGCAAAACCAGATGCGAGTGATCTGTCGTCTCCTGACGATAAACCGGACGCAGCACGTACCCTTCGCGGGCGGCTTTCTCTACTGTCGCTTCAACATCGATTATCGTGGCTGGGCCGTCCTGACGAGGGCGGCGCAGGTATTCCCAGCCGTATTCAATAGCCCGGCGCGAGATGGGCCAGAAGCCGCTCAACTCGGCAGGGCCGGAACGCAGGGGGAGACGCGAAGGAGGCTTGACGGCGACTGCTGAAACTGCGGGCGCAGGCGACGGCTCTATTTGCGGTTGAGTGTCTCGCCGCTCGTTTGCCGGCAACAATTCCTCCTGCTCGCGCGGCCCTATGTCTTCAATCGTCGGCGGCGACTCTTCTGCCGTAGTCGCAGGAGGCGTCTTCTGCGATTGTCGCTCCTGCCACGAGTGGGCGAAATGCTGATGCTCGGCTCCTGTGCGACACCAGAGCAGATCGATATCGTCTCGCAAATCCGAAAGCTCCGCGCCGCCTTCGGCAAGCCGCAGGGCGTCGAGCAGATCACGCACTCCGAGCGCCGAACTCATTCGACGCAGTTCGACGAAGACCGCGATTATCAATTCCTTCAGATCGCTTTCAGACATCATCGCTCTTCCCAGTCTTCCTTATTCTTGAAGAGGGCTTCGCGGTAGGGCAATGCGCCGTCTTCGACGAGTTTGCCCGGAGAGTATGGCTTTGCCTCGAACCGGTGCAGGGCTTTCATCCAGTCGAGAAACTCGCTTGTGCCGGGTCTTTTGGCTCTCGCTTTTTTGCGGGCGGCGATGAATCGGGCGGTGGCCGCATTGATGAGTTTGCTCGAAGGAGTTTCTTCGTCTCTGCACTTGTAATGTTTCCTGACGATGTTCTTGAGGCCATCCTCGCCGGGAAAATCGACGAAGAAGTAAATGCAGCGGCGCAGGAAGGGTTCGGGCAGATCGCCTTTCTCGCGGTTCGAGGTGATGAAGATGATCGGCTTTCGCTCCGGCCTTATGGTCGCGCCTGTCTCCGGGATGGTGAACTTGTACTCGTCGTCGAGAGTGGTCAGCAGGTCGTTTGAAAAATCGAGGTTCGCCTTATCGATCTCATCGATGAGCACGACGGCAGTCCAGTCTTCGCCGACGTTGAAGGCCCTGGCCAGCGGGCCATATCTCAGATACTCATCCGGGTTGTCGGGATTTCTGCGCGACGCTCTGCCTTCCGATTGAGCCAACTCCTTCGACAGATGAACGTCGTAGAGTCGTCCGATGGCGTCGAAGGAATAGAGACCTTCTTCTACGCGAGTGCGCGAATTGACATACCAGGGATAAAAAGGCAGCCCCAGTTCCCAGGCTACCGCGCGCGCAAGTCTGGTCTTGCCGCATCCGGCTTCGCCTTCGAGCAGCAGAGGTCGCTCAAGATGAATAGCGAGATTGACGGCGCGAACGAGTTGTTTCGAAGCGATGTAAGGCTCCGGCGTTTGTGGCGCGTCCGCGTGTCGCCTCAAAGGGTCGCGCCCGTCGCCGACGAACTCATACTTTCGGTTTGCGTTCATTCATCAGGCTCCTTTTTGTCGAGCATTATTTGATTGAGCTTCTTTCGCAATTTCGTGTCTACATGATAAGGCAGTCCTGTCGGGCAGTCGGCGCATATCTCTTCGGCAAGCGCGACTGCCTCCGGCACAGTCAAGCGAAGTTTGGAATGATCCATGAGCCAGTCTTTGACTACTTCCTTGCTCCACATTTCAAGAGGCAGTTCGACGATCCTGCGCTGATCGAAGTCATCTCCGTCACAGAACAGAGACCGGTCGAGCGAATCGGTGTTCAGCTTTTGAAGATGGTTGATGATGAGAACGACTCTCACGCGCGTGCCCTGACGCTGAAGCTTGCAGAGGTGATCGACCAGGTTGTGCCATAACTGTTCTTTCAACCAGGGCAACAGGAGCGGGCGGTGTTCGAGGTTGTCATTGAAACTCAGCTTGATGAAAATGATTCCGCCGTTCACTGATCGGCACAGGCGGGTGATTGCGGTCTTGACATCCACATCCTGGTCTGAACCTGCGAGGTGTCGCAGTATCGCCGCTTCATCGATGCATCCTCCAACGGCTTCCGATTCGAGGGGACGATTTGTGATGTCGCTGCTGACATCCTCGAGTCGTTCCCTGAGTCGGGTGACGCAATAGCGCCCCATCAGAGATTCACTGTCCTGGAGGAGAAAGAGCGCGGCAGAATCGGTCCTCTTGAGTCGGTTGATTACAGGGTAAGCGATCTCTTCCGCCAGGTCGAAATCGATTCTGTGAAGTTGTTTTTCCCAGTTGCATTTAAGTGCTTTGAGCTTTTCCCGTGTTTCCTCCATCCTGTTTTTCAGCGATTCCGTTTTTCTTTCCTTCAGAACTCTTTCCGCCGCGTTGCTTTCGAGCCTGATATCCTCACGGGCTGCGAGGTACTGCTCTGTTAAGACATCCAAGTCTTTCTCAAGCTCCTTAATCTCATCAATCTCTTTAGCCATAACGATCTTGTTTTCCTGGAGTGACTGCCTGGGCGCGGATTGTCGAAACCATCATTTCCTCAAGTCGACGAGAATGATGTCTCCGGCGACTTCAGCTTCGAGTGTGGGCGTTTGCCTCTTGTTGTTGTTGGCGGCCCATGCCTTGACGCGATCCAGCACGTAGAGGTGCGTGTCATGAACCGAGACGATTTTCTTGTCGTGAAAATCGGCTTCGCCCGCCAGAGCTTCCAACAGAAAATGAGTGAAGACGCTTCGCTGTTTCTCGCCCCATTGATAACTCAACTGTCCCTGCTCGCAGGAAGCCAGCGCCGCCCAGCCTCTTGCCTTTTCATAAACCTCCCGAATGAAATCCTCAGTCATCCTCTTATCGCCCTTGCTGTCGAGGTCGGCTCCGGCATGGCAGGCATCGATTATTATCACCTTCTTGTTGGCCGCAGCTTTCTTCATCATCTCTTTCACTTTGGAGAGCGCGACGCCAGTCTCCTCAAGGTTCCTGTGGTAAGTGTCCTGCGCGATCAGATAGCCTTTGTTGTTTTCAACATCTCCGTGTCCGCTGAAGTAAAAGAGCAGCAGGTCATTTGCGCCAGTCAGTTCGGCTGTGGTTTCCATCGCCATCAGGATTTCATTTCTCGTCGGTTTGCGTTCCGCGCCATCGGTCAGAGATCGAATGTTTTCGTAGCCGCTTTGCTGCAACGTGTCTGTGATGGCTTCCACGTCCGAGGCGCAGACTCGAAGCGGCCCGAAATCCATGTAGCGGTTGATGCCGACAAGCACTGCCCATCTTTTTACCGGCCCCAAGGCAGCGGGAGCCGAGAGCAACTCGCCCTCGCCTTTGCCCTCGATCGGAGAAGGATGCAACCTGGCTCTGATGTCGGCAATTTGGGCTTCCAACTTACGCGCCTGACGATTGAGCCTCGCGCGTATGAGTTCGAGCGGAACCTTCTGAGCCTCGTCTATGGTCTCTCTTATCTGTTCGCTGTTTCTGACGTACTGCTCCAGAACGACATTGAGGTCTTTCTCTGCCTCTTCGAGATCGATTTCATCAAGCGACCTGTTCATAAATCACCTCGCATTCACATCACAGGGTTTGATTCGTTAGCTCTCTGCAACTGAGGAACAGGAGGAATTCGGTTGCCTGCGCTCACGCTGACAGATTATGAGTAATAGCACTGCTAAGGGTCGGGTTTACATACTCGCGCAGGCAGGCTCATCCTATGACAGCAGGCGCGGAATAATCAAGAGCGGCGATGGAAATCGAGGGAGGAGCCCAAGTCCAGCCTTCGTAGGTTGGATTTGAACGATCCTCCAACTTCCGTTGGAGGGATTC
>CAZPQE010000236.1:0-9998 GCA_964588615.1 uncultured Clostridia bacterium
CTGAAGCTGGGCCAGGTCGAGGAAGTTGCGACCGTTGAGCGGCAGGTTGTCTATCTGAACAGTGCCCACGACGCCAGCCACCGTGTTGTCGGTGCGGTCTATCTGTGCCTCGCCGCCTCCGGTGACGGTTACGGTTTCGGAAGCTCCTCCCACTTCCATCTTGATATCGAGCGGCACATTGACGCCGACATCGACTTTGACTTCTTTCACCACTGTGGTCTTGAAGCTTTCGCCTGTCACTTTCACTTCATAAAGGCCCGGCGGAAGCTGAAGGATGCTGTAGCGTCCATCTTCGCCCGCATCGACCGAGCGTGTAAGCCCGGTGGCAAGATTGCGCGCGGAAATCTTCGCCTTCGACACTACCGCGCCCTGCGGGTCGGTCACTGCGCCTTCGATTCCGCCCGTCGGCTGCTGCGCGGCCAGACCCATCGGCGCAAGGCTCATCACAAACATGGCCAGCGAGACTATTCCCACCAGCCCCCTCTTAAACTTGTTCATCGGGAACCTCCTTTTCAGGTTGTGCATATTTCAAAAACCGGTTGAAAAATACTCTTGCCGTCCCATCCCGGCTTTCAATGGATCAAAAAAACACTGATTGAATGCGGATTTCGTATAGTGTGAAATTCGAGATTTTCGCGAGTGCCTGTCTGGAAGACCTGAATCTGTTCATAGCCAAGATGCCGTCCGCAAGAGGCCGACGCTTAAACCCTGTCTGCCATTAAAACCGCTTGATTTGTTGATGGCTGAAGCGAGGTGGTTTCGAGCAATCCCTATTCCATTGGCAGGTGTATATCCCTTGCACAGTTAAAATCGGAAATGACTGAACTTAATTTCAAATCCGTGAAGCGTCGATGGGCATTGGCGATCTGCTGGATATGAAAATATGGAAATTCTTTCCATATTTTTGTATTCACTGAATAGTTTCCAGATCGGACTCCGGCACGATCTGAGGCACGGGCGAAGAGTGATGATGCACCATAAGCCAGCGCCCCCCTCGCCTGATGAACAGGTTGGTAGCCACAGTCTGAGCCGTGTCGAAGCTTTCTTCGTTGAACACCGTGATGTTTTCCGTGCAGGTGACCCAGGCAAAATCACCCGACGCCTGAACCCAGGCATCACTCGGCGAGACCTTCATCCGCTGCCCGCCTTCGAATATCCTCGCCCAGCTTTCGCGCACGCGCGGCCACCCGACGATCAAATCCCATCCCGGATGCACGCACCTCACAGCTTCTTCGTGCGACCAGACCTCTTCCATCCGCTCGATGTTTCCCATATCGAGCGCGCGATAAAAAGCCTTGTTGGCTTCTTCGACCGATTGTCTCATCTGAGCATCCATTTGCCGGGCAAGACTATAACGCCGGAGCCGGAGAATTCAAGCTCAAAGCGCGCTGCTTTGTGGCCTCGCAGGACGGATGCTAGAATCACAGCGCGGCTCTGCTGCAAGGCAAAAGGTAAAAGGCAAAAGGCAAAAGCAGCCTCTCCCCTTTTTCGAAAAACCTCTTGCTCAAAAACAAGGAGTTGAAACCCTGCACCACAGGGCAGTCGATTTTCTTATGAGCAATGGCGAAATGATAACGGTCATCGGCGGAGGGCTGGCCGGTTCGGAAGCCGCCTGGCAGGCCGCTGAGCGAGGTCTCCGGGTGCGGCTCTTCGAAATGCGCCCCGCGCGCGAGACTGCGGCTCATCGCACCGCCAACCTCGGAGAGATAGTCTGCTCCAACTCGCTCAAAAGCGACGAGCCGGGAACCGCCCCTTTTCTGCTCAAGGAAGAATTGCGCAGGGGCCGTTCGCTTCTCATCAGCATCGCTCATCGGGTGGCTGTCCCCGCAGGCGCGGCGCTTGCAGTAGACCGCGAAAAATTTTCCGAAGAAGTCACCCGCGCTCTCGCTTCTCACCCAGGGATCGAAATCCGACGCGAAGAGATTACCTCGATCCCTTCCTCCGGCCCGGTGGTTATTGCCACAGGCCCGCTCACTTCTCCCGCGCTCTCGGAAGAAATCGCCCGGCTGACCGGATCAGATCACCTTTATTTTTATGACGCTATCTCGCCAATAGTCGAAGCCGAGACCATCAATCAGGATGTAGCATTTCGCGCGGCCCGTTACGACAAGGGCGGAGCCGATTATCTCAACTGCCCCTTCTCGGAACGAGAGTATGATCTGTTCCTCGACGCGCTCGCCAGCGCAGAATCAGTCCCTCTGCATGAGTTCGAGCGGACGAAGTATTTCGAAGCGTGTCTGCCTATCGAAGAGATAGCCCGGCGCGGGCGCGACACGCTTCGCTACGGGCCTATGAAGCCCGTAGGCTTGATCGATCCGCGCACGGGACAGAGACCGTTTGCCGTCGTGCAACTCCGGCAGGAAACCCTTATGGCCGACAGCTACAACCTCGTCGGCTTTCAGAATCATCTCCGCTTCGGCGAGCAGAAGCGCGTGCTCCGTTTGATTCCGGGACTCGAACAGGCTGAATTCATTCGACTGGGGCAGGTGCATCGAAACACGTTCATCTGCGCTCCGGCCATTCTCAACGAGACTTTGCAAATGCGCATTCATCCGCGCATTCTCTTCGCGGGGCAGATTTCAGGAGTGGAAGGCTACATCGAGGCGATGGCGACAGGTTTTATGGCAGGCATTGCGGCGGCGGAAATCGCTCAGGGCCGCGCTCCCCTCCTGGCCCCGCGACGCACGGCGATGGGAAGCCTCGCCAACTATGTGGCTAACGCCGAGACCAGGAATTTTCAACCGGTGAACATAACCTTCGCCCTCCTGCCTCCTCTCGATCAGGCAGACCGGCGACGTTTGAAAAAGAAGACCGACCGCCATCGCTTTCAAGTCGGGCTTGCGTTGAAAGACTTCGATGACTGGCGCGCGAGGTATCTGTGAAAAAGGCAATAGACAAAAGGCAAAAATTTATGCGCAAAATCCCCTCGGCGCGCAGCGCGGCGGCTGCGATATTTCTTTCTTCCTTTTTCCTTTTTCCTTTTTCCTTCCTCGCCCAGTCGGGCCGCCAGATGGAATCTCAACAGCCCTCGACCAGAGCGCGCCGAGCCAACCCAGTCGAAGAGCAGGACGAAAAACCAATCAAGTTGAGCGCCGATCTGGTCACTGTCATTACCTCGGTGACGGACGGAGCGGGCAATCAGATAAGCGATTTCACAATGAAGGATTTCGCGGTCTACGAGGACAACGCGCTTCAGGAAGTAGCCGGGTGCTATCGCGAAGACCAGTTGCCCCTGCGCCTGGTTTTTCTGTTCGACACCTCAAGTTCTATAAGACATCGCTTCGAATTCGAGCAGCGCGCGGCGGCCAAATTCTTTCGACAGGTTATGCGGCGAGGCGATCAGGCGGCCATCATGAGCGTCTCGACCGATCCTAAAATAGAAGTTCAGTTCACTTCAGACGTAAACAAACTCGTCGATGGCCTCTCTCAACTGAGGGCCGAAGGCGCGACCTCGCTCTACAACGCGATGATCGAAGCCGCGCGCTACCTGCGCCCCACCGAAGGCCGCCACGTCATGGTCATTCTGTCTGACGGGACCGACACTGCATCGGCTGCGACCCTCGCTCAGGCGATGGCCGAGGCGCAAAAGTCCGACGTGGTCATCTACGGAGTCCACTCGACCGGCATAGCGCCTTCGGCCAATGTGCAGGACCTTGCCGGAGAGTTCGCGCTCAAAGCCATGAGCGAAGACACGGGCGGACGGGCTTTCTTCCCCCCGATCTATGAAGACCAGAAGAAAGAGACCCGCGATCTGGACGATATCTACCGTCGCATAGCTGCTGAAGTGCATGCTCAGTACGTGCTGACTTATTACTCGAAGAACGAGGCGCGCGCCAACGTGTTTCGCGCCATCCGGGTCGAAGTCAAACGGCCCGGCCTCCAGGTTCAGGTCCGCGCCCGTCGCGGATATTACACATCGAAACAGTAGAGGAAAGCATGAATATACCCGGACAGTTCGCGCGCAAGGTCGCGCTATCACTGACTCTCGCAGCTATGACTCTCTCATGCACATTCGCTCAAAACCCAACGCCTAAAACACAGGACGATCTCAAGGCTCGCGCTGAAAGACTGCACCGCGCGAGCATAGTTATCGATACTCACAACGATGTCACCTCGCCGATGCTCGATGAAGGATTCGATCTCGGCATGAAAGGCGACGACCCCAGGGCCAAAACGAAAACGCACACCGATTTGCAAAGGATCAAAGAAGGGGGGCTTGACGGCGTGTTTTTCGCCATCTACGTCGGCAAGGAATTCGTCAATCGAAAACCTTCCGAAGGAGGAGGCGCGGCCCGTCGCGCTATGGACATGATCGATCTGGTCTACGAGCAGGCCCGCCGCCATCCCGACTCTCTCGAAATGGCTTACACCGCAGACGACATCCGCCGCATATCGGGGAGCGGAAAGACTGCCGCGCTGATGGGCATCGAAGGCGGCCACGCGATAGAAGACAGCCTGCACGCGCTGCGCGTGTTTTATCGGCTGGGCGTGCGCTATATGACTCTCACTCACACCAACACCAACGACTGGGCCGACTCGGAAGCCGACCTCAGCAACACGGCGATCAAGCATCACAACGGCCTTTCGGATTTCGGGCGCGAGGTAGTCGGCGAGATGAATCGCCTCGGGATGATGGTCGATATCTCGCACGTTTCGGACAAGACTTTTTATGACGTGATAGCCGCGACCCGCGCGCCGGTCATCGCATCGCACTCGTCGGCGCGCGCGCTTGCTCCTCACACCCGCAACATGACGGACGATATGTTGCGCGCGGTGGCGAAAAACGGCGGAGTGGTGATGGTCAACTTTTACGACGGCTTCCTCGACTCGCGCAAAGCTGAAACGGCTCTTCGCTCGCGCTCTATGGAAGAGGAGTTGAAGCGGAAATATCCCGGCGACGCAAAGCGCGTTCAGGAGGAGATGCAGCGATGGAGAGAGGCCAATAAAACGGGCCGGACGCCGCTTTCAACTTTGATCGATCACTTCGAGCACATAATCAAAGTGGCCGGGATAGATCACGTAGGCATCGGAGCGGATTTTGACGGCATCCCCCTGGACGCCGCGCCTGAAGGAATGGAAGACGTTTCGAAACTCCCCAGTCTCACCATCGAGTTGATGAAGCGCGGCTATTCAGACACGGACATCAAAAAAGTGCTCGGCGAAAACCTTCTGCGGGTGATGGCAGAAGTCGAGCGCGTCTCGCGCAGCAGCGGTCAGTAATCGCTGACTCCCAGCCACTCTCGCGGGCGAAAAAATTCCCGCGCCTCCGCTTCGCGCGATTCAGGCTGAGGACGATAATCATAAGCCCAGCGCGCCAGCGGAGGCAGCGACATCAGTATCGATTCGACTCTGCCTCCGGTCTCAAGCCCGAACTGCGTCCCTCGATCATAAATCAGATTGAACTCCGCGTATCGCCCGCGACTGATGAGTTGAAACTCCGGCGCTCACGATTCCTCCCGGTCGCTTCGCTTTTTCTCTATCTCCTGAAGGAAAGTTATCGGGTCGACTACTTTGAGCGGTCTGAAACGCCGTCGAAATTCTTTGCACTCCTGAGTGTGTCCTGTCATCAGATCGAGCATATCTTTGTCGCGGCTTATGATGAAATCCGCGCCAGCGGCTACTGCGAGATTGATATACATCTCGTCTTTGGGATCGCGCGAATACTCGAACACCTTTGGGATTTGCTTGATTAGTGTGGCTTCTCTTTCCAATCGCCTGAAAAGGGCCTCGACGCGCGCATCCGTCATATTTGGAAATCTTTTCCTGATCGCCGGGCGGTTCAATAAATCGCGCGCTTCGAGCAATGTGTTCTGACTGACAAAGAGAGTGATCTTTCTGTATTCGAGCAAATCAAGCAGGCGCGCAGCAGGGCTTTCTTCATTGACCGTTGCCTGGAGGAATATCATCGCATCGAGGACGACCCCGCGCTTCATTCGCCCTTCGCTTTCTTCTCTTCCCACATAGCCTGTCGCTCGGTCTCGACAAGCGCGTCCAACTCATCCTCTGTCATACCGCTGTCGTGGAAGTCCTGACGAATCGGCGCGAGGATTTCGCTGAAGGTCTTCTGAGAGAGTATCTCAGCTTCGATCAATCCGCGAAGATAATCCTCCGCGCTCTTGCCGCACTTCTTCCCGATCTCGCTCAGAATTTCTTTCGTTCCGGGCCGGAGCCCGCTGATTTCAATCGTCTCGAATGATGAATCCATCGCTCACCTCCTCGAAGATTCTACCACCCTTGAAAAGATCGCGCCGCGGGGACGCTTTACTCCCATCCTCCCAGCCACTCTCGCGGGCGAAAAAATTCCCGCGCCTCCGCTTCGCGCGATTCAGGCTGAGGACGATAATCATAAGCCCAGCGCGCCAGCGGAGGCAGCGACATCAGTATCGATTCGACTCTGCCTCCGGTCTCAAGCCCGAACTGCGTCCCTCGATCATAGATCAGATTGAACTCTGCATACCGCCCGCGACGCAGAAGTTGAAACTCCCGCTCGCCTTCAGTGTACGGCTCGTCTTTGCGACGCTCGACTATCGGGAGATAGGCCGGAAGAAACGACTGGCCGACTGCCTGCACGAACTCGAACAGGAATTCCTGATCGCGCCCTTCGCTCTGAGGGGTGATGTGGTCGAAAAAGATTCCTCCGACGCCGCGAGTCTCTCCCCGATGACGGATGAAAAAATACTCGTCGCACTCTTTCTTGAATCGCGGATAGTAAGACGGATCGAAGCGGTCGCAGGCTTCTTTCAGCGTCCGGTGAAAATGGATCACGTCTTCGAGTCGAGGGTAGTAAGGCGTCAAATCCGAGCCGCCGCCAAACCAGCTTCCTGAGCCTCTTTCAAGGTAGCGGAAGTTGGCGTGAACGGTCGGAACCATCGGGCTTGCCGGATGCAACACGAGCGAGACGCCTGTTGCAAAAAAATCGACGCCGTCGCCGACTCTCATCTTTTCAGCGAAGGCTTCATTCAATCGGCCATGAACTTCGGAGAAGTTGACTCCCGCTTTCTCGAACACCGCGCCGCCTTCCACGACCCGCGTCCGCCCGCCCCCTCCGCCTTCTCTCTGCCAGAGGTCCTGGCGGAAACGAGCCTGCCCGTCAGTTTGCTCAAGCGCGCTGCATATTTCATCCTGAAGCGAGGCGAAGAAGCGGGCGGCTCTTTGTCTCAATGGCTCTGCCATATCACCTCAGCGACGGCGCAAGCAGCACGGAGTTCAGAAACATCTGCGTCGTCGTGCGCCACAGATATCGGAAGTTGGGATCATCGGCAAACATTATCACGTGCCCGCCTCCCACAGGCTCATCGATGAGATAAGCCGTGCCGCGAAGAAGCTCTTCGGTGTTGTCCGGCCACACGAATCCTGCCGCCGTCAGCGATCCTTCAGAGGCGAATGTCACAACATTGGCTCCATCCTTCGACGGGCGGAAGAATGTGTCTCCGCCAAAGAGCACCACCAGTGAATCGGAGTTGTATCCATAAGAGAGGAAATGATCGCGGTTGATCTTTGCGCGGAAGGCCGAGCCGGGAAGCCCGATGGGTTGAGTCGGCTTTTTCTTCGCCGCTTTCTCTTCAGGCTTCTGCTCTTTGGGCTTTTCCTTGCTCTCCGCCGGTTTCGCTTCTTCGGCAGGCTTCTCTGAGGTAGGAGTGTCCTCGTCCGAGCCGACGATGCGCGATGAGGAAAGCTCAACGTCTTTGCGGGCAAACATAGTCGCGCCGCCGCCTATGCCGATGAGAGTGCCGCCGCGCGTGACCCACTCCTTGAGTTTATCGATTCCGGGTTTGCCCAGAGCCGATTGATAAGCGCCGCCGCTGCCGTCGGGGAAAATTATCACGTTGAATTTTTGAAGATCGATTCCCTTGAGCGAGTTGATCGTCAGTGGAGTGAATTGCAATCCATAAGCGCGCTCGAAGGTGTACCACATAGCGCCGAATCCGGTCGGGCTTGTTCCCTCGTCCCACACGACAGCCACGCGCGGCGCTTTGAGACTTACAACACTTTCCGAGCCGATGCCTGTGTCGCCTTCTTCGGCAAATGCCGAGTTGACCGCAAAAACCTGCGCGCCCGCTTCCCGCGCCAGTTGGTTTATTCGCTCGTGAAGCGATTCCGGGTTGCGATGAGCGCGGGCGAGCAGTGTGCCTGAGGGCCAGTTCCTTCCGCCCGCGTTCAACTGTCGCGTCGCAACCGCCAGCTTGAACCCTTCGCCGAGCAGCGCGATTGCAAGACGAGATGCCGCGTCAGAGCCGTAGGGAATCACGTAAGCGGTCTGCGCGCGCCCGCCTTCAACCCCGCCGCCCGCTCCGGGCAGAGGTTGCGAATCACTTGCTTCGAGCATCGAGACAGAGAGCGCGTTGTAGCGATGAAGCGGAGTCGATGTGTCTTTCAATATCACCTGAGAGGCGCGCACCTGCTGTGCGTCTTCAGTCCAGTAAGCTTCGACTCCCGAAGCCAGCGGGAGCGACCAGGCGGTTATGTCGTAAAACTCGTAGCCTTCCTTATCGACGTTCTTGCCGCGCTGCTCGTTGCGCTCTCTTCGGGCAAGCTCTCTTTTGACGAATTCCTGATCGAGTTCCGGATTCGGTTCGAGGTGAGCTTTTGCCAGCCGCTTCTGGGGCTGATTGAAATCGATTATGTAAGAGCCTGCCGGAAAATCTTTGGGCGCGGCCTTCGAGCCTGAATAATCATGCGCGGAAGAAGACTTGAACGCTTCGCGCGCGACTGTAACTTCGATGCCTTCACGCAGAAGATTGCGGACGAGCGCGGCAGTCCGGCCCGCGTCTTTGCCGGCCATCAGCACCACGCGCTTCATCTGCCCCGTCCGGCCTTCGTCCATTCCGGTTTTGAAGAACAGGTAGTAATCCCTGATTCGCGCTTCTCGCGCGGCAGCGGCGGTTTCAAGCGTGGCCATCGTCGCCGTGAAGTGCTTGGCGATGCCCTGACGGAAAGTCAGAATTGTGTCGTCGTCGAGCTTGCTGTTGAGCGAGAGCGGCCCGCCGGCGTCGGTTTCATAAGTCATGCCGGTGGCCCCGTTGAGCGACGACCACGAATCCATATAGCCCGCGTAGTAAACATCGAAGACGTGGCGGACATAATAATTCCATCCGTAGCGGTCGAAGGCTGCGGCGTTGCCGCGCCCGAACTTGTCGTACCAGAATCGGGATTTGTCTAGCGGGAGATTTTTGTTTATGGGCTCGGCTGCGGGCGGGAAGAAATAATTCGACACCTGGCCGTGATGATCGACGAACACCTGCGGATGCCACTCGCGCACCCCTCGCACGAGCGCCCAGCTTTCGGGCTGAGACATTGCGAGCAGATCGCGGTTGAGATCGAAGCGATAGTGATTCACGCGACCATAGATTTGATAAGGCTCTCGATGCTCGATTGCGAAATACTCAGGGTTGCCGATGGCTACCGAGTTTTCCCACACGGCGAATCGTTCATGCCCGTCGGGGTTGTGAAAAATATTTACGACGATGACCGCGCTCTTGAGAATTTCCAGCGTGCGCGGTTCGTCGGAAGCGGCGAGTTGATAGATGGTCTGCTGCACGGCTTCGTAGCTTGCCGACTCATTGCCGTGAATGCCGTAGTTGAGCCAGACGACGATGGGAGTGGAGCGGGCTATCTGATCGGCTTCGGCTTCGGTGGTTTTTCTCGGGTCGGCCAGACGCGACATATTCGCTTTGATCTCGTCGAGGCGGGCGAGGTTTTCAGGCGCGGAGATGATCGCAAGATAGAGTTTTCGATGCTCCCAGGTTTCGCCGTTTTCAAGGAGCCGCACGCGGTCTGAACTGGCTGCGATTTTTTCCATCGCCCGCACGATCTGGCCGTGCGGGGTCTGGAACTCGCCCGGCTCATAGCCGTTGAGCGAAGAGGGTCGCGGCACGTTCGGGCGATAAGGGCCGCGAGCATAGAAATCGAATTTTTCCTGAGCGACTGCGGTTGCGAAAAGGCTTGCAAGAATCAGCGGGGCGATGAGTCTGAGCTTCATTCAATATCCACCTGTGAAT
>CAZPQE010000237.1:0-9976 GCA_964588615.1 uncultured Clostridia bacterium
TACCATGAGGAGGAGCTTTTGCCATAGGGCTGATGAGAAATCCGGGCTAAAGGTCATCCCGCTGGTGGGAGTCTAACGAATGAATTTCCTCATCGATGAGAATTTGCCTCGATCTTTGGCAGCCCGGCTTCCGGGCTGGGTTTCACCGCGCAGGATGTGCGCGACATCGGCTTGCGCGGGCGTTCTGACAGCGGAGTGCTCGATGCAGCCATTGCAGTCGATGCCGTAATCCTCACACGGGATCGCGGATGCGCTACAGAAAGTAGCTGGCGGATTGATTTCACCGCTGGCGTGATATTCGTAAACTTGAAGGATAACTTCTCTGTCGCTCATTTCTTCACAAGCACCACAGGCGCTTGCTCCGCCGCGCGTATCTTCTCGAAAAATCCTCGCACCGTCGCATACTGAGCGGGCGGAATCGCGCCTCCCCGCACCGTGAGGCTCCGCCGAAAATGAAGTCCTCCTTCTTTGACCTCATACTCCGTCGAGTAGGTTCCTACCGCCGATTCGACTTTGACCGGATCGGGCGTTTCATCGACTGCGAACCCCGCTGGGAGTTTCACCTTCACCAACTCGCTGTAGGAATGAGGGCCGAGCACCACCGAGTGCTTGCGCGTCTGACTGGTCAGAAACAAAAACTCCTGCCTCGACACGATCGCCGGTTTGAATACGAGCAATCGCCCCTGCATCAACTGCCCATAGTGGCCTGCCGAAAATTCCACGTCGAGCGAAAATCGCCCTTCCTCGATCTTGTCGACCGGCTCCACTTTCGATATGGTCGCTCCCGTCACTCCGCGAGTGATCCATCGCTCGACCACCTTGATATAATCCTGACGCGATGACCCGCGAAATGACTTGCGCTCATCGACAGCCGACTGGCCAGAGGAGTCTTCGCGCAACTTCACGGTTATCGCGCCGCTGGCCTCAAGCGAGACATCTGCCTGTCGGTCGAGCCGGTTCATCTCAGGCGGCGTGACCGGCATTCGCAACAACGCCCCCTGATCGCCCGCAACTATAAGCGCCAGACTTCCCTGCTCGTGATCGGGCAGATCGCCCACCGGAGTCATGTCATCCGTGGGATCGAAGATCAACAGTCTGCCCAGCGCAGGGTGTTTGACGATGGTCGCCGATTGAGTTTCGTCGCTGACCTTGACGGCGATTATGCAGTGATTGAACTGCTGAGGCGAAGGCCATTCTTCGCGGACGTAATATGGATCGCCCGAATAGATGCTCACCAGATAAGACTGAATGTTTATGGCGCGAAGCATCGCCCGCATCAGGTTGGCTTTGTCCTTGCAGTCGCCATAGGACTTGGCGAAAACTTCAGTCGCCGCATGCGGGCGATAGCCGCCTCCCCGACCTATCCCGGTCTGGATCGAAACATAGTTTATGCTCTGAACGAATCGGCCAATCGCATGAATTCGTTCCATCTCGTTCTTTGCCGAAGCGGTCAGTTGTCTCGCTTTCGCAGCCAGCGCGTCATCGAGCGCATATTGCGAATCGCTCAGTTGCGAAAGCCATTTCGAAACCGAGACCCAGCTATCGAACGAAGGCAGCCAGGCTGCTTTCGATCCCGGCGCAGGAAAAGAGCTTACCGCAAGACGCGGAGCCAGGTGGGTCAGCGCCGGAGCCGCAGGCTCTCGCTCGATGCCCGGAAGGTCTCGCAATTCCCAGGTGTAGGAGCCGCCCGACACGGCAGGCTCGACCGTCGCGCGATTGAATGTGACTCCTTCCACGCGCCAGCCTTCGGGGACGCTGATCGTAAAGCGCGAAAGCACGGTGGGGAGGCGATCCTGAAACTGAAAGTCGAACTGAGTGAATACCGATTTATCCTCGCCTGTCCACTCATACCCGAAGACCGCGCCCGGCTCGGCGTCGGTGTCGGCATCGATGACCCTCACGCGAACCTCGTCATACACGTCATTGGGCACGGCGGCGACATCGAGGATTTCATCCTTGCCGTACTTCTTCACCGTACCGGAGGGCCTTATCATCCACGCCTGAAAGGAGCGGACTTTTCCCGTTCCAGGCAGATAGACCATTCCGGCCTCGGCCTCGCCACGTCCCTCGCTGGTCAGAATGCGCACCGCTCCTCGCTCTGTGGTGATGACCCGTCCATCTTCCTCGATTCTTATGCTCTGTTCCTTGATGAGCGTGATGGCCGGAACCTGTTTGGGCTGCTGCGGAGCAGCCATCTGCGCGGCCTGACGCATCCAGGGCGGAGCGTCCTCGGCGGCAGAGGTGAAGCGGGGGATCGCAGGCCAGATAAAAACGGCCATCATCATCAAAGCCATCGGCAGAGATCGCTTACTGGCATTCCATTGTATTCTTGCCCTCATAATCGCCCTCACTCGTTGGCAGCCACCTGCTTGAGCGTGATGGTGTGGTTGTCGCGCTCGTGAAGAGTGTCGAAAACCTTCTTGAGGTTCGGATAGGTCTGATTCGGAAACAGGATAGTGCCGCCCCCTCCGAAGAAGAAACTTCGCTGAAGCCTTATGGCCCGGCCTTCATCCAACGACAGAATCTTGATGTCGTACTGTCCCACCTGATTGACCGAGAACGGACTGGGAGAGTCGGCGTTGTCGAGCGCGTACCCTTTGGGCAGTTCTATCTCGACCGTGTGCTCTTCTCTCCATGGAAAGTGGAAATAGATCGCGTGACGGCGGTCGCTGGTTGGAAACATCGGGTTTACGCCCTTCTGAAAAAACGACGGTTGCAGAAACAATCTCTTTCCGGTTCGCTGCGCATAGTCGGGCACTCGGATGTGAAACCGGTAAATGAAAGGCTTCGACGGATCGGTCACATTTTCGATCTTGACATCGGCAATCTCCGCCGTGCTCATGTGCCTCTTAATATCATCGAGAAGAGTCTTCTGGCGTTGTTCCGGCGAATCCTCATCATTGTTCTCCTTGAACTGGACGGCGAGATGGCCGGTGAATTCTATGGTCACATCTCCTTCGAGAGTCCCGTCTTCGGATAGACGGAGTTTGGCCGCGCATTTTTCCAGCGATTTTTCAGGAGCCGACATCGGAGTTTGAACGAAGAAGGGAGCCTTCGGGTCCGATATCAGCGCGTTGTTGCCTTCTTCCTGCCAGCGGAGCATTCCGAACGAAACATAGTTGCTGCCCGGATCGAAGAAGCGCCACTGGTCGCCCAGATTGATGGCGATGTTGTAGGTGCGGAGAAAATAAGAGAGCGGGAAAGTCGGGTCGAAGAATTTATCGCTGCGATCGGCAAGCATAGCGGCGCGGGCATCGAACCCGGCTGCGGTCGCCATGGCCGCAAACAACATGTTTATGTCATCCCAGGTTCCCATGCCGCGCTTGAGCGTGTCGGTAGGATTCTTGTTCTCCTTCATCTTCTCGCGCTGCTCCTGGCTGACTCCCGAAGCGTCGTCGCTGACGTTTTTGATTTTGGCGCGGCAGTAATTGAAAATCCGTTCGAGCTTCTGCTCAGGCGTCGAGGCGTCTCCGACAGCTTCGGCAGAAGCCCGGCGAACTTCGTCATTCACTTTCATCGAGGGCTTGAAGACATCGAATACGCGCTTGCCGTATTCGTCCCAGTATTTCTGAGGGTCGAGGTTGCGGTCTTCGGAATAAAAGATCAGCATCCAGTACCGCACCTGATCTTCGGGAGGCATTCGCGGCTCTTCCCGAAACGCGCGCACATTGTTGACCGTCGCGCTGTGAAATCCGTTCTTCTCCTTCTGCATAGCCACGTTCGGCCCGTTGAAGGTGGCCACTCGCATTCCATATTCGGTGTAGGCGTAAGGCTTGATGAGATACCTGACTGCCTGGACAGGTATCTCGCGCTGGAGTTGAAAACGCATGTAAAGTCCCGATCGGCGATACTCTTTCCAGCGATACTCGATGATGACTCCCGGCTCGACCGCAGGCAGAGCGAATGATTTCGCCTTGACCTTGAAACCGCCTGCTTTGACAAGCGTCTTGTCGAAGACGGCTTCTTTCTTCATCTCGATTATCGAGCCGTCGGGCTTGATCGTCCGGGCCAGCACGTCTTTTATGCGGGTCGTTCCCGGATAAGGAATCTCGATCGTGCCTTGAGATTCCTTGCCCCGCTCGGTGAAGACTTTGATTCGGATGTAGTGCGTCAGCACCGTGTCGAGGTCTTCATCATTGACGGTGACTTCCCAGAATATGGCCTCTGCATCGGCGTCAGGCTCGACCGAAGGTGTCTTCAATGCCAGGTGAGCAGGCTCGACTGGCTTCCAGTTCTGCCCCAGGGCGGGCGAGGCAAGAAGCGCGATGAACACAAAAATCGGGATGAAGAAAGCGAAGCGGGATTTCATGGATGCTGTCCTCCTCAAATAGGGTACAGCGGGCTGCCAGCCTGCTGAGTTCCAATTTTCATAATCTCAGGGTGTCAACAGTCTGGCAGCCTGTTGCACATCTTCGACTCCTTCGAACCTCCGGCCCGGAGAAAAGAAAGACCCCGGCCAGGCCCACTGAACTTTTTCTGGCGAGAGCGGCCTTCTCGCTCAGCCGCTCCTGATGGTTATTTGTCGGCGCTGATGAAACCTGCTGCTAATAGGCCGTTGAGATGAACGACCCTCTGAAGAAGACCCGTCGGCTTTTGAGAGTGAGCCGCATCAAACTGTCAGTTATCTAACACAGGCGGAAGGATTATAGGCAACGCGCAGGGGATTGTAAACAACTTTTCAGCTTCAACTCTGAAAAATCTTTTCCGCCGGAACTATCTCCACATCATCGCTTCGAAACCCGAGATCGTACCGCTCGATCAATCTGTCTTCTTCGAGAATGTCATCGCCCGGAGCGCAATCATAACCGATGGGCGAGGGCTGGTTGCTCAATGCCGCCTCCGCAAATCCCTGCGCGTCCTGAGTGACGACGACGATTTTAATATCATCGGCCTGAAGGCATTTTCCTATGACCCGGTTGACATCTTCGACCGTCAGTCTTTCGAGGCCCTCGCGCACGTAGTCGGTGAAAGGAGCGATTCCATAAAACCGGCTGTCGAGCGCGTAGCCGAGTTGCGCGTCCTGAGTTCGGGTCAACACATTCACGAACTTTTTCAGGAACAGCCGCGTTGCCTCGAAGTCCTCTTGAGTCATTCCCTGCTCGACAAGTTTTCGGAGTTCAAAGAGCGCGGCTCGGAGAGCGAACAATCCGTTTTGCGGCTCGACAGGGCGAATCCACACCTGAAAAATCTGCTGACGGCGCGCGAGATTCGGATCAGGATGAAACTGGAACATGCCGCGAGGGAAATACTCGATGTAGGCGTAGTCGCCATAGTTGAGTCCGCGAACCTGGCGGAGGCGTTGATAGAGATGCGAATTGCTCGAACGGTGCTGGCCCAGCCACGATTGCGCGACAAGCAGCGCGGGCCAGTCTCTATGCGAGCGCGTCAACGCGATGGGAAACCCGAATGAAATAGCCGTCCCGCGAGTCTCTTTCATTATCACCCGCATCTGAGGCCCCTCGATTGGCTCCGCGTCTGCCAGAGCGATTTCAGACCGTTCGCCTTCCGCAAGCTTCGAGGCGAATTCTTCAGTTACTCTGTCCTCGAATCCTTCCGGGTATCCGCCCGCAAGACCGATTGTTAGGTTCGACAGATTGTAATGCCGAGAGTAGAACTCTCTGACATCCTCGACCGTCAGGCGATTGAGGCTTTCGATGGTTCCCGCGTTGTGGTGGCCATAAGGGTGATCGCGGTAGATGAAATTGTAGAGTTCTTCCTTGCCGAGTTCTTCGTCATTGTTGCTGCGCAGATTCACTCTGAGAAAGTTTATCGAGTCTTCCCTGAGCCGTCGGAAGTCGTCTTCGCGCCAGCCGGGATCGAGCATCATTTCGCTGATGATCTGGAAATACCGATCGAGGTTATCTGCGTGAGTCGCGCCTGCAAGCACAGTCATTTCCTTATCGGTCTGAGCCGAAAAGGAAGTGGCCATCGGGTACATCGCTTTGACTATCTGCTCATAGGTTCTGCTGCGGCTGCCGCCAGTGGCGAGCATAGCGGCTGTGAGCGAAGCCACGCCTGCTTTGCCCTTTGGGTCGAGCGCCGCGCCTGCGTGAAAAAGAATTCTGAAGCTTACGAGCGGGCTTGAATTGCGCAGAAGCACTCGTACCATTTTCCAGCTTCCTTTCGATGTGGAATCGCTCTATCCCTGATCGTGCGACAGGGTGACGACGGTGCGATTTGTTTCGGCAAAGTACCGGGTCGCCATCTCCTGAATATCAGCCGGAGTGATCGAATCATAAACCGCGTACAGGCGGTTGATCGTCTCAGGCGCGCGGCGCAGGGCGACGAACGGTGCGAGCGCAGAGGCAATGGCTTCGGAATTGTCCAGGCTCAACGCGAAGCCGTAACGAAGGTGCGATTTCACATCTTCGAGATCATCGCCATCAGGCGCGAGGGTCGTGAAAGACTCGAAGGTCGAGATTATTTGGTCTCTTACGTATTCGATATCGTCGCACTGCTTGACCCTCGCGCCGACGATCAGTAGATAAGGATCGAGATGATCGTCGAAGGAATGAAACAGAGCATCGACTTTCTGCTCAAAGATGACCAGGCGTTGATAGAGCGGCGAGTTTTCAGAAAATCTCAGGCTGCCGATCAGGTCCATCGCCGCCATGTCTTTCCTCTCGTCCGAATACGCGGGGCCTTTGTAGGCCACGACGACCCAGGGCAGCGTATCTGCGGGCCAATCTATGTGCGCACTCCTGGCCTCTGGCTGCGCGGCTTCCTGCGGGATTTCAGAAGCGTAGCTTCCGCGCTCCCACTGGCCCCAGTATTTTTCTACGAGGCGCATAACCTCATCGCGGCTCGTGTCTCCGGCAAGGATGATGGTGGTGTATTCGGGGCGATAGTAGCGGTTGAAGAACTCGATGCTGTAATCATGCATGTCGGGCATGTTCTCGATGTCGCGCAGAAAACCCATGGTCGTGTGCTTGTAGGTGTGCGAGTCGAAGGCGGTGTCTCGAAGGACTTCGACCAGTTTGTTTATAGGATTCGAAGCATTCTTGTTGTACTCACCGTAGACGGCTTTGGTTTCAGTCCTGAAAAGATCGATTGGCACATTGAGCCGCTGAAATCGGTCTGATTCGAGTTCCATTATCTGTTCGAGGTCTTCTTTTGAAAACACCGCATGATAGACCGTGCGATCATCCGTAGTATAGGCGTTGCGGTCGGCTCCGGCCAGCTTCATTATCTCGTCATACTTTTCAGTCGAATACTTCTCGGTTCCTCGAAACATGAGGTGTTCGAAGAGGTGAGCGAAGCCCGACTTGCCCGGCTCTATTTCGTTTCGAGACCCCGCGCGCACGACGATGTAGAGGGCGACTATGTTGGGGTAATCGGTCGGCACGGTGATGACTCTCAAACCGTTCGGAAGATCATCGATGTGGTGCTTGAATGCAAAAACCATTTCTGTGTCCTTTCCATCCGCGTCATTTTGCAAACAGGAAAACCAGGAGCAGTATCGTCACTGGCACAGAGAGCATAAACAGGAACAGAGGCCACGCCCACGGGTGCGCGAAGTTGAAAGTGTATCCGAGACCGGTGAGCTTTGGAACCCACAGTCGCTCATCATCAGGGTTGCGATAGATCAGGCCGTTCCACCCTTTGAGACCTTCCAGCTTTCCCTCTCGTCGCAGTCGCTCGAAAGCTCGCTTCATTCGGTAGACGCCCAGCAAAATCGCAACCGCAATGAGAGCGAGGATGAATCCTAAGAACGATCGGGGATCGCTCATCGGGTAAAGAGGCATCCTCACGGCTATGCAGGCAAAAGTGATCGATAGCACTACGTTGATGAGCCGGACGAAATCGGCAGTGGCTCGCGCTATGGCAGAGATCGCTTCAGGCGAGGCGTTGAATCCTGCGCCGGGTTTGCGTCTGCTTGCAACAACAGAAGCGATCAACTCTAGAAAAGCGCAAATCGCGGCTCCCATTCCGACAGGAAGATAAACCTGAAAAGGGGTTTTCGCAGCCCATCCGTCAGGCTCGCCTCGCGCTCCCCAATGTATGATCCATCGCTCAGGAATCGAATCCCAGTTCATCGCAAGCAACATAGCCGCGACCGCAAGCGCGGCAAACGGCAGCCAGCGAAGCAGCGATCCTCTGCTCGAACTTTCTATGGGAACATTCGAAGGTGTGCTCATTTCATGCCTCCTGTTTCAACTCACAGCGAGGTCGGCAGGACGCGACGGCTCGGAGGCGGCTGACGCGACGAGCGAAAAATCCGGATTGCTCCGCCGTCGCCAGATGAACCCGTCCAGAACATAATGAGTGATCTGAGGCAGAGCCAGCAGCGGCACGAGCAGCAATTTGAAAGAGCCGACTTCCCAACCCTCGCCGAAGAACCATTCCCGATCCTGCCATACGCCTCTGTCCCATACCATCTCTTCGACATAAGCCAGCGCCCATAGCAGGAAGAGAAACAGAGCCGGGCCGTGAGCGAACAGCCGATAAGTCCCGCGCCCTCCGGCCTGAGCAAGCCGCGCTCGACCGTACCAGTAGATCAATGCCAGATACGGAACGCCGTGAATCACCACATTTGTGACCGTGAATGCGTAATCTGAATTGAAAGCGACTATGCCCGTGTACCAGCAAACGGCGGTCGTCACAACGACAATATCTTTGCCGGGGTTGAACGATTTCTTTTTCACTGCGCGATAGATCGAATTGAGAACATACACCACCATCGCCGACCAGTAGAGAGGCTCGGCCAGCGTGTTTATGATCGCGGGAGCCGAAGTAAAATCTTTTGGAAGGAACCACCAGAACTTTCGCGGCAGATGCGTATGCCAGTAAATGAGCGGATAAAGGGTCGCCGCATAAATCGCGCAGGCATCGATCCACCAGCCCGCGCGATCGCGTTGGCCCGCCCGCGCGCGATAAAGCGCAACCCATCCGTACTGTTGACGGATGAAATGAAATACCGCCACGTAAGCCAGTGCGCGCCAGAACACTATCTCGCCTTCAGAATAAAGAGCCACGCCGATTGCCAGCCCGATGACCGGAACCATCGAATAAAGCCAGGGCCTTCGCTTCAACTCCGCAACATCGAAATAAACTCTGAACCCCGTCGAATAAACATGCGCGACATCGATCAGGAGCACTGCGGGAATCCACGCCCAGTCAGGCGTGTCGCCGTAGAGCACGCCCGCGCGCGCGCCTACCCACAGAGCCAAAAGCGACACCACTGCGCTTCCGAGAAATACCGAAATATCTGTTCGCGCAGAGAAAAGCCAGACCGCCCTGCTCTGAGCAGGGGAGCAGGGGGGCGGGGGAGGTTGGCGCTCGTGTCCTTCTTCTCCCCTTCCCTCCTTCAGTTCTTCATCTCCTCGTCCCTTCACCTCTTCACCCCTGCTCCCTTTCACCTCTTCACCCTTCACCCTTCACCCTTCGAGCGGCGCGGACTTCATCAGCGGCGAGCAGTCCGTGATAGAAGGCTTCTTCGAACAAGGCGACGCCGCTAAGGTCCGAGTGAGCGAAATGAATTCCGCGAAATGGACTGGCCGCTTTTCGTCGCGCTTCGCTCCACACGAAACCCGGTCGCGGGCTTATCATCGCATGCCCCCAGCGCATCACATCGACTCTTTCGACTATTTCTCGAAAGCCGGGATGCGCGCGCCCAAGATCGGTCAGAGCGACTTCGACCCAGTCTCCCCAGTCGGCTTCCAGCAGCTTCGTTCTGGCCCGTCGCGGGTCTTCGTCGCACAGCGGATAGTAATATGTGAAAATCGTCGGCCCATAATCAAGCCCGCGCTGATGGGTGGCAACCACGTAGCCGAGCGACGGGCTTTCGTATATCACATTATCCCAGGCGAGAGGAAAGCCTCGACTCTGCGGTCTGTCTTTGAGAAAAAGATTAGCCACCATCCACGCGCTGTAGGAGAACTCGCTTGCAAGCGACGGCCTGTCGTCGCGGTAAGAGCGAATGATGTAGGGCGCGAGAAAGTGCGGCGCGGCGAATATCACTCTGTCTGCATGAAAT
>CAZPQE010000238.1:0-9924 GCA_964588615.1 uncultured Clostridia bacterium
TTATCCATCGGGCAAGCGAGTGAGAAGCAACTACGACGGCCGTGGGAGATTCATCGGGCTGGACAAGATGAGCGGGACGGCGGTGGCATTGAGTCTCATCGCGGTCCCGTGTTGTGACGCAGGCGAATCGCTCCAGAACTAATGGAATGCCGAATGCCGGATGCGGAATAGTGGAGGACTCTCTTTATTCGGCATCCCGCATTTGATAGCGAGTATGCTTGCTTTATCAAAGAACCGGCAGGAGGTTCTTCATGGCCTCCCCCATTCACCTGTTAATGTAAAATACCTTGCGATGAAACTTGCCCTTGCATCGACATGCCCACTCGTTATATTCTAGGGGCCTCCAAAATGACAGTGGATGATCGGAAACGACGCGCCTCCAAGCGGCGTTTGTCAGCGTGTTAGATTTCCAGAAAGTATTTTTCGAGCGCAGGGCCATAGTTTCGAGAAGACACTATATGCGCAAGAGAAACGACCTCATCACGCGACGCCAGGCGATTCTTTCGCTTGGAACTATTACTGCCGGCGCTCTCATCAGCCCGCCTTCGATACTCTCGGTCAATTCGGCTGACAGCAAAACGCGCTTTGCGGTCATCGGCGACTACGGGACGGGCGAGAGCGATCAGATAGCCGTCGCCCAGCGAATGTTTCAATATCACAATAAAACGCCGCTGGATTTCGTGCTCACCGTCGGCGACAACATCTACCCTAACGGCAGCGGTCGCCATTTCAGCAAACATTTCGAAGAGCCTTTCAGGGATATACTAAACAACCGCGTTCCTTTCTACGCCACCCTCGGCAATCACGATGTCAAAGATGGCCGCGCCGATCAGATGCAGTACTCCAATTTCAATATGAACGGCAGGCGATACTACACCATCAGGAAGGGAAATGGACTGGTCGAGTTCTTCATGATAGATTCCACCGATGTCGATGCGACGCAGTTGACCTGGCTTCAGAACGCCCTGATGACATCCAGAGCCAGATGGAAGGTCGCTCTCACTCACCAGTCGCTCTACTCATCAGGCAAAAAACACGGCTCCGACCTCGAACTTCGACGCGCGCTCGAACCGCTCTACATGCGCTACGGCGTAAACGTGGCCTTCTCCGGCCACGATCATATTTATGAGCGCACGAAACCGCAAAACGGCATTCAGTATTTCGTCACCGGAGCGGGAGGCAAGATGAGGCGAGGAAATGTCGATAAGAAGAGCCTGATTCGCGCCGCCAGCTTTGACCGCGACAACTCTTTCATGTTGATCGAACTCGACGAGAAAGGGATGACCTTCGACTCGATCAGCGAAACCGGCGAAGTCGTCGACTACGGAATCATCAAACAGGTCTGATCATCCATTCACAGCGGGGTGAGGCCGAGCCGACTCTGCGATCTCATCGCTCGTCACAAGCTGCGCTCCTCTCGAAACCATCTCTTCCAAAGCTCTCAGCCCATCGCCCGGATTTACATCGACTGCGCGAACCGCGTCGACGATCACATAAACTTCGAACCCGTTCGCGATCCCGTCGAGCGCCGTTGCCCGCACGCAGTAGTCGGTCGCAAGCCCGGCCACATAGATCGCTTCGATCCCTTCTTCTCTCAACCCTTCTGCAAGAAGCTTCCCTCTGTCGTCCTGTGCTTCGAAGCCGGAGTAAGCGTCGCGGTCAGGCGTGGCGGCTTTGTAGAGGAATAGATCGATCCCGCTTTGATCGAGGCGCTCGTGAAACTGAGCGCCGAATGATTGCTGAATGCAGTGAGGGGGCCAGGGGCCGCCGCGCTCTTCGAACGAAATATGATGGGCAGGATGCCAGTCCCGCGTCGCTGCGACGAAAGGAAAAAGAGGGATCAACCGATTGATGACCCAAACGACTTCGTCGCCCTCCCGGACGCCAAGAGCGCCGCCAGGACAGAAATCGTTCTGAACATCGACGATCACAAGCGCGCATCGGTCAAACTTCTCATTCATACTTCAACCTCCTGCGGCTTTCACTCCTGCGCTTCGGCGCACTTCTCTTTTTGCAGCCGCTCTTGTTCTGCCACGAGCCGGTCGCTGAAGCTGACCGGGTACTTCGCATCGGTTGCGAGCGCAAGAATCTCGTCGGGCAGCCTGGATAATTCCGCGCTCGCGCGTCGCTGGCTCTCGCAGAGTCGCGCGAAGCTTTCTTCTCTCGAATCGGGGAGAGGATCGATCAACTCGCCCGCCTCCATGACCTGACTCAGCAGCGGAGCCCAGCCTTCTCCGGGAGACGGCTCATCGGCAAAGGCCACAAGGTCTTGAGCATAGCAGCCTCGATCGATCGTTTTGCGCCACACCTGTTTGGCTCCGGGATAAGTGGCTTTTTCCGGACTGAGTTTGACGCGCATCTCGACTTTGCCGTCTCGTTCGATCCCGACCAGTTTGTAGACGCCGGAAAGCGCCGCCGCGTCATAAGAAGTCGCCATCTGAGTTCCCACGCCGAAGGCGTCGATCCGCGCGCCCTCAGCGATCATCTCCGCTATGCGGTATTCGTCGAGGTCGCTGCTGGCGAAAATTTTGATTTCGTTTCTGCCCGCCCGGTCCAGTATCTTTCTCGCGCCTTTGCTCAATTCGACCAGGTTGCCGCTGTCGAGCCTTATCGCCTGAATAGGTTGATGGAAAAGGCGCGCAAGTCTTTCAACTGCCGAAAGGGTGTCGAAGGTATCGACGAGTATGGTAGCTGTGTCGGGAAAGACTTTGAGGAATGCCTCGAATGCCTGGTCTTCGCGGTCGAAGAGCATAATGAAGGAATGAGCGAGCGTCCCGAATGTGGGCAGTCCCAGGAGGAATCCCGCTTCGACATTCGAGGTGCCGATGCAGCCGCCGATGAAGGCGGCTCGCGCAGCCATCAACCCGGCTTCCGATCCGTGAGCGCGCCTGGTTCCGAACTCGACTACGCTGCGTCCCTGCGCCGCTGACACGACGCGCGCGGCCTTGCTGGCTATCATAGTTTGAAAGTTCATGGTCGTCAGCAGATATGTTTCCACTATCTGCGCTTCGATGACCGGAGCCTTCACCCTCAAAATCGGCTCAGAGCCGAATACAGCCGTTCCTTCTGCCATAGCCCACACGTCGCCCGTGAATCGGAACTCTTCGAGGTAGTCGAAAAACTCCCTGCTCACCTGCCTGAAAGAGGGATGGTCTCGAAGGAAGGCTATCTGATCGGTCGAGAAGCGCAGCCCTCGCAGGTAATCGAGCGATTGTTCGAGTCCTGCGGCTATCAGATAGGAGCGCGATTTGGGGAGCGAGCGCACGAAGAGTTCGAACAGTGCGCGGTGTTCGTGGAGGCCATTATCGAAGTAGGCCGCCGCCATCGTCATCTGATAGAGGTCAGTTGCGAGACTGAAAGAGCGTTTTATCATAAACGGAGTTTCTCATCTTCAGAACCCCGACGGCGCACAGCCATCTGCTCAAGACTATAGAAAGCCCGCAGCATCGAGTCAACGATCAGGGCCGGAATCCTTTCACCATTTCTCAAACATCGCGGCGTCATCGACGGGACCGAAATTCTCATCCATCAACCGGGCCTGATCCTCAAGCTGGTGTCGGCGGCGCTCGACCTCGCGCTGTTCCTCAAGCCCAGCCGCGCCCGCAGTCAGATGCTCGATGTAGGCGATCCACATGCCGGGGCGGAAAACCGCCACGTCGATCCCATACCCTGTCGAAAGCACCTGTTCGAATTTTCGAAACAGCAGGCGGCGGCGAATGATTTCTATTCTCACTATGCAGTTGCCCCATCCTTCGCGGGGCGACGGGGCGCAGGCGATGCGCAGCAGGCGGTCGCTGTAATGAAACGCCCCCGTAGCGTCGGGCTTCAGTCGAGGACTTTCATAGTCGCCCCGATAGACCTGCTCTTTCATGAAGTCAGAGACGAGCCTCTTGATCCTCAAGGCGTTTTTGATATCCGGCGACATGAAATCATCTCCTTGCTGGTTTCGACTCAATAGTCTTCGAGAAAGCGCGCCATTTCAAGTGACAAATGCGTCCAGCCAGATTAAATTTGTGACTTGTTATGAGCGCGAAAAATTCCAGAGCAAATCGCAACGGCGTCGAGCACCGTTCAGAAGCCAGGGTGAGGGTTCGCTACGCCGAAACCGATCAGATGGGCGTCGCCTACTATGCCAACTACCTCGTCTGGTTCGAGGTAGGCCGCAATCAGTATTGCCATGATTGCGGGTTCTCTTACCGCGATATGGAACGCGAGACGGGGCTGTTTCTGATCGTCGCCGAATCTTATTGCCGCTACAAAACGCCCGCCCGGTACGATGACGAACTAGTGGTGCGGACGGCGATAAAGGAACTAACCAGGCGAACGATAAAATTCGTCTACGAAATCGAGCGGAGCGACGGCGCGGCGGTGGCTGCGGGCGAAACTCTTCATGTGCTTACGAACGCCGAAGGCCGCCCTTCGAGCCTGCCCGACCGTTACAGGGATTTGCTCCGGGGAGAAACACTGGCGGGCGAGTGAGCTATTATTCATGGATCGATTAATTCTTCACAACGATAGAATCTGCGATATCGGGCAGGCGTCGATAAGCCCTGCGAGCGCGGGGCTGATTTATGGCTGGGGCGTGTTTACGACGGTCAACATAATCGAAAGCCGGGCGCTCGCCTTCGAGCGATACTGGGAGCGAATCGAACAGCACGCGGCGCGGGCGCGAATACCTCTGGAGTTGCATCTCGACCATGCGCGGTTTTCTCTCGACCGTTTGATCCAGGCCAACCGGGTCGAGAGAGGCCGCGCGCGAATAACGATCACACGGAGCGAAGCCGGAAACTGGCGCTCGGATTCAGACCGCCAGTTCGACCTGTTGATTTTCACCTCAAGAGATTCGGTATCCCTGAAACGCGAGCCGACTTTGACGCTTTCGCCCTATCGAGTGCTTTCGACAGGCGCGCTTGCCGGAGTCAAACGGACAGCGATGATCGAAAACCTCATGGCTATTGAAGAAGCTCGCGCGAGAGGTTTCGACGATGCCGTCCTTCTGAACGAGCGGGGCGAAATCGCATCGACGGCCTCGGCCAATCTGTTCTGGAGCGAAGGCGATGAGCTTTTCACGCCGTCTCTTTCTACCGGATGCGTGGCCGGGATAACCCGTCATTTCGTGTGCGAGGCGGCAAGGCGTCTGCGCATAAGAGTGACAGAGGGAAGTTTCCCGATCCAGAGATTGCGCAGCGCCAGAGAGGTTTTTCTCACCTCGACTGCGCGCGGGATAGTTCCTGCCTCCGGGTTCGATATCACCGCCTACGAAATCCGCCGCGCGAGCATGAGCAGGGTGCTGAGCCGGGAATATCAGAAGCTCGCAGAGGGGCTGGAAGCGACTTGCAGGTGACAGAGAATGGAGATAAACAGCCAGGACACGATTGAAAAGATTCTCAGCCAGACCCACACGATAGCCGTCGTGGGATTGTCATCGAATCCTTCGCGGGCAAGCTACGGCGTGGCCCGTTACATGCAATCGCAGGGCTATAGAATCATTCCGGTCAATCCCAACGAGAGAGAAGTTCTCGGCGAGAGGGCTTATGAACTGCTCGAAGACGTGCCTGAGAGGATCGATCTGGTGAACATATTCCGCCGCAGCCAGGAAGCCGCCGCCCACATCGATTCGGCCATTGGAATGGGAGTCCCCGCAGTGTGGTTGCAGGAAGGGGTCATTGACCTGGAATCGGCTCTGAGAGCCTCGCGCGCGGGACTGGCCGTCGTCATGGATCGCTGCATACTCAAAGAACATATCAGGAAGTTCAGAGAGGCTTGAAAGACCCTCGATTGCCGAAAGCGGGATGGAACTCCGCCCCCTGCAATCGGATTACTCTCTGGACTCTCTCGATTCGATGTTGTATAAGGATGCAACACGAATAAAAAGCTTTCTCCCCCTTGAGAGCGAAAGATGAAATCTGTCGGCGCAAGAGGCTGAAAATGATTGACTATCGACACATCCCCTCCGCTCGAACTCTCCGGATTTCCGATCCGCAAAAAAAATCGAATTCTATACGAGCAATCCTTTGCTCGATGGCTCTTGCAGCCGCGCTGTTTTTCGCGCTCATTGCCATAGAGGACGGGCCGGTTGCCGATTCTCGAAAGGATCGCGCTGCTGCGATGAGCCAACAGGTCAGCGTCGAAATTCAAAGACGCGGCAACACGCACATCAGCCTCAAGGAAGGGCGAGACCTCGCAGCCCGCTACACGCGAGACGGCAGAGATGACTTCTCGCTTGAGTCGAACCTGGCTCTTCCTCTCAGCCTGTGCGCTGGAGACTTCGACCAGGACGGGGTGGATGATCTGGTGAGCGGCTACGCAACTGCTTCAGGCGGACTTCTGACCCTGCATCGCGGGAATGTGGATTCGATTTTTCCCAACAGCCCCGATGCGCAGCGCAGGCGACAGGCGGGCGATTTCACTAATGCGCCGTTTCTCCTCCCAGCCCGCGCCTTCGAAACAAGGGAAGCGGCAGATTTCCTCGGAGCGGGAGATTTTAACGCTGACGGCCACCTCGACCTGGTTCTGGCTTCGAGGGGCGGCTCAGGGCTTGAGTTTTTCTCAGGCAACGGGCATGGATCCTTCACCGGCCCGGAGAGGATATCGTTGCCCGGAAAAGTTACCGCCCTTGCCTGTACTCAGATTAATCGCCTTGACGGACTCAGCGATATCGCGGTCGCCGTCGCGTCTCCGAGAGGCGCTAAGGCTCTCATATTCGAATCCTTGATGGGCGCATTCTTCGCTCAACCTCACACGGTCGATCTGTCTGCACAGGCGACTTCGATCATCACTGCGGACCTGGAAGGCGACCCGGCTCTCGATATCGCTTTGGCGTGCGGAAGCGAACTTGTCATTGTGAAGGGCCGAAACAGGTTGGCCGACGAATTTAGAAGCGAGCAGCCCCAGGTCATCCGCCGCGCGTTTTCATTCTCCATCAGGTCTGTCGCCGCAGGGGATTTTACCGACGACAGCCGCGCGGACATCGCGCTTCTCAGTGATGATGGGGCGGTTCATTTGTTGAGCGCGCCGAAAACCGGAAAACAGGCGGCGAAAAGCGTGACCGGGTGGCAGGTGAAAAGACTCGCGGGCGAAAAATTTCCAAAGTCAGTTTCCATTCAGACTGCGAGATTGTCGAGCCGTCCGGGAGAGACGATGGTACTACTCGATTCAACGGGCGGGAGGATGCGCGTAATCGATTCGTTCAAGAATTCCGAAAGCAGATTGCGACTCGATTCATCATCAATGATCGATCTGAGGATGGAATCTGACCCTGTCGTCGTTATAGGGATGCGGCTTACGCCCGACGCCCTCGATGATCTGGTGATCTTGAGAAAAGGGCGGATCACGCCCGCCATCGCACTGACTGCGCCGCAGGCGACATTCACCGTGATGAACACTATGGATGCGGGAGCGGGTTCGCTGAGGGATGCAATCGATCAGGCCAACATGAATGCGGGACTCGACACTATAGATTTTCAGATCGGGACGGGAATCGCAAACATCGCCCCGATGTCCGCTCTACCAACGATCACGGATGCTGTCCTAATCGATGGAACCACGCAAACGGGATTTACAGGCACGCCACTGATAGGACTCGACGGCAGCGGATTGGGAGCCGTCGGAGGCGGGATCACCGTTTCGAGCGGAAACAGCACGGTGCGGGCCTTGTCGATAACGGGAGTTATGGGCGTTGCCATGACCGGAGCGGCCATCAGGCTCGACACCAGCGGCGGCAACAGGATCGAAAACTGTTACATAGGCACGGATCAGACAGGAAGCATGCCGATCCCGAACCTGGCGCACGGCATAACGATAGCTGGAGGAACGGGCAATACGATCGGCGGGCTTGTGGCATCAGCCCGCAATGTCATTTCAGCCAACGCCGGCAACGGAATCCTGATACAAACCACAGGAGACGGATCCAATAATGTACAGGGCAATTTCATCGGCCTCGAAGCGGGCGGAGCAGCGCCCCTGGGAAATGGCGGAAGCGGAATCACCGTAATCAACTCTCCCAACAACACCGTAGGGGGGACGACGAATTCTTCGAGAAACATCATATCGGGCAACTCGGTCAGCGGAGTCGAAATAGTTCAGGCCATATCGACAGGAGGGTCTGCGACCGGAAACCTGGTTCAGAAAAATTATATCGGCACTGATGTCACAGGCGATCTGAATTTAGGAAATGCCGCAGTCGGAGTGGCCATCATCTCCGCTTCATCCAATACGGTTGGCGGGCCGCTGGGAGGAAACGTCATTTCAGGCAATATGCTGGCAGGCGTCTCGCTGCTGGCCGGGGCGTCGAGCAACGCTGTTCGGGAAAACCGCATAGGAGTTGGCGCAATCAGCGGAACCAGCATCCCGAACGGCAACGGCATCGATATCTTCGATTCGCCTAACAACACTATCGGGGGGACGGTCAGCAGCGGACGCAACCACATCGCAGGCAACGCCGGCAATGGAGTGACCATAATCGGAGCGGGTTCGACCGGCAACACGGTTCAGGGGAATTTCATAGGGACCGATGTCGACGCCGCAGGCCCGCTGCCCAATGCGGGGCTTGGGGTTGTGATAGATGCCGGAGCTTCGAATAACACGATCGGAGTGGTAGGCGTCGATGCGGGCAATGTCATTTCAGGCAATGTTGCTGGCGGCCTTTTTCTCAATGATGTCGCATCGACCGGCAACACGATTCAGAACAACATAATCGGCGCGGACTCGTCAGGCACAGGGCCTATAGCCAACGGTGGAAACGGCATAACGATTACAGGAGCCACCAACAACACTATAGGCGGCACGACGGCAGGCACGGCAAATATAATTGCTTTCAACAACGGCGGGCATGGAGGAGTGGGTGTTATTTCAGGAACGGGCAATCGTGTTTTGGGCAATTCAATCTTTTCAAACACCGTGCTGGGAATCAATCTCGGCGACGATGGAGTCACTCTCAACGACGCAGGCGATGGCGACACAGGGGCGAACAATCGGCAGAACTTCCCGGTGATTACTACGGCGATGTCCGGCGGTGGATTCACCGCCATTCAGTGTACACTCAACAGCAGGCCGTCTACGACCTACAGGATCGAATTCTTTTCCTCGACAGCATGCAATAGTTCAGGCTTCGGCGAAGGCGAGCGATTTCTCGGCTCGACTGATGTGACGACCGATGGAAGCGGCAACGCGACCATAAACGTGACATTGCCGATAGGCGTCACTCTGGGCGAGGTAGTCACTGCTACGGCCACAAACCCGACGGGCGACACATCAGAGTTTTCTCAGTGCGTCGCGGTCACTCTGTTCTCCTGCGCGATCAATTGCCCTGCTGATCAAACCATTCTGACGGGGCCTAATGACGCAGGGTGTGGAACACAGGTGTCATACCCCGCCCCTCAGATTATCGGAACGTGTGGGACAGTAAGTTGCTCTCCGCCTTCCGGGTCGTTCTTTCAGGTCGGCACGACCGATGTCACCTGCACGACGGGAGTCGGTCCCAATTGCTCTTTCAAGGTTATGGTCTTTGATCGCACCAGCCCTAAAATCACCTGCCCCGCCGATGTCACTGCGAATGCCGGCGCGGGACAATCGAGCGCGGTCGTCAGTTACTCGGCGCCTACCGTTACGGATAATTGTCCGGGAGCGACGGCTATCTGCTCCCCGCCTTCGGGAAGCGCATTCCCGCTGGGGACATCGACTGTGCAATGCGTAGCCCGCGATGAAGCGGTGAACGAAACGCCGTGCTTCTTCACGGTGACGGTTCGTGATGTGGACGCTCCAACCATTCGCTGTCCGGCAAACATCGTGACCACCATTGCTTCGGGCCAGACTTCAATCGTCGTCACTTATCCGCCTCCTGTGGTGAGCGACAATCTTCCGGGGGCGACCGCCAGTTGCGCGCCCGCCTCAGGAGCGAGCTTCCCCATCGGAACCACTACTGTC
>CAZPQE010000239.1:0-5700 GCA_964588615.1 uncultured Clostridia bacterium
GGCAGAACCTCACCATCTACGGAACCGGCCAGCAGTCCCGGTGCTTCACCTACATATCGGATATAGTCGAATGGCTCCTGCTGCTTGCGTCAAACGACCGGGCGGTCGGCGAAGTCTTCAACCTGGGAAATTCGCAGGAGACCACTATCTCCGACCTGGCCCGCGAGGTCATCGCAGTGACCGCTGCTGACGTGGGCATCGATTACATTTCTTATGAGCAGGCTTATGAAGCGGGCTTCGAGGACATGCAGCGGAGAGTTCCCAGCATCGAGAAAATAAAGAAGCTGACCGGCTATGAGCCGCAGGTCGGCCTGCGAGAAGCCCTCACGCTGATCCGTGACTGGTTCATCGAGGAAAAGATACTTGAAAAGAACGCGGCCTTCGAATACTCAAGGCTGGAAAAGATTCCCCGCCTCGACCAGGATTTGAATCTGCAACTGTGAGGGTTATTTCCCGCGCGGCAAGGCGGAAGGAAAGAAGATCGGCCTGCGCGACTGGTTTCTGGCCTTGAAAACATTTTATCGCTATCGCAGCGGATGACCGCGAGTCGATTCTTGCATCGCTCTTACCGCATGTGAGAGGCTTATCGTTGTGGAATATGGCAATTACCACAACGCAGTCCGTAATCGCGCAGACCGCTTCAGCGAGCGCCTGCTCGACGTGGTGCGTCAACTCTCCTATGTATCCTCGCTGGCGGAGGTGACGGAGATCGTCCGCCAGGCCGTCCGTCAAATCACCGGCGCCGACGGCGCAACCTTTGTTCTGCGCCAAGGAGACCTCGTCCACTACGTCGATGGGGATGCGATAGGCCCTCTGTGGAAAGGCCGCCATTTTGATGTCCATGCATGCATATCGGGGTGGTGCATCCTCAACCGCAGTGCTGCCGCTATCGAGGACATCTATTCTGATCCGCGTATACCGGTCGAGGCATATCGAGCGACCTTCGTCAAATCCCTCGCCATGTTTCCTATCCGTTCCGAAGACCCGCTGGGAGCCATAGGCGACTACTGGGCCAGACGGCGGAGACCCAGCCAGTGGCAGGTGAGCGCGCTGCAAGCTCTGGCAGACGCGGCGGCTCTGGCCTTCGCCAGATTCCAGGGCCTCGAAGAACTCGACAAATCCAGAATCTCGATGGTTCTGCCCAGGCCGCCGCAGCCAATCCCGCCTGTTCCCGAATCCTAAGCCTTTTATCGGGTGATCGTCATCGGCGCTTCGGCTGGAGGAGTGGCCGCTATGCAAACACTCCTGGGTCAATTGCCCGCAGACCTGGCAGCGCCCATCTTTCTGGTGCTGCACACTTCACCAAACAGGGTCTCAAGGCTCTCGGAAGTACTCAGCCGGGCCAGATCGCTGCCTGTGGTCTACGCCGAGGACGGAGAGCCAATCCGGCCACGCCGCGCCTGTCTTGCGCCCGTCGATCATCACCTTCTGGTCGAACGCGGCGTTCTCAGAACAGCCAAGAGCATCGAAGAGAATTTCACTCGGCCTGCCATAGACCGGCTCTTTCGCACGGCGGCAGTTTGCTACCGGCGACGCGTGATCGGAGTGCTCCTAAGCGGCCTGCTCTACGATGGGACGGCAGGTCTCCTCGCTGTGAAGATGCATGGCGGAATGACGATCGTGCAGTACCCTGAGGAAGCAGCTTATCCTGAGTTGTGCCGCACAGCCATCAAGTATGTGGAGGTGGATCACACTCTGAGACTTTCCCATATCGCCGCCCTCCTGCCCCGCCTGATTGCCCCCTTGACGCCGAAGGAATTCACCGGCAGATAAATCCCACTCCGAGCGACGCCCCGCGCGCTCATCGCTTTCCTCGGCCACCCTTCTACCCCGTCACCCCGGTTTGCTATAATCCCCGTCTTATGAAAGGACACGAAATCAGACAGAAGTTTCTCGACTACTTCGCCGAGCGCGGGCATCGCGTGGTCAAAAGCTCTCCCCTGCTTCCGGCCAACGACCCGACGCTGCTCTTCACCAACGCCGGGATGAATCAGTTCAAAGACGTTTTCCTCGGAGCAGAACAGCGCGATTACGCCCGCGCCGCCTCTTCGCAGAAATGCGTGCGCGCGGGCGGCAAACATAACGACCTCGATGAAGTCGGTCGCACCACCCGCCATCACACCTTCTTCGAGATGCTCGGCAATTTCTCTTTCGGCGATTACTTCAAGAAAGAAGCAATCTACTTCGCCTGGGATTTGCTGGTCAACGAACTCTCCATGCCGCCTGAGCGATTGTGGTTCAGCGTATTCGAGGGCGACGCGGAAGTCCCCGCCGATGAAGAAGCCGCCCGCTACTGGCAACAGGTCGGCGCGCGGCCTGAGCGCGTGCTCAGATTCGGGCGCAAGGACAACTTCTGGCAGATGGGCGACACCGGCCCCTGCGGTCCCTGCTCGGAGATTCATTACTACACTGGCCCGAACCCTGAAGACCCGGCATTCAATCGCGCCGATCTCGTAAACGGCCCCGGCGACACCACGCTCGAAATCTGGAACCTCGTCTTCATGCAGTTCAACCGCATCGGCGAAGGAAAAATAGTCGAGGAAGGCGAGCGCAAAGGGCAGTATGAGTCTTATCGATTGGAGCCGCTGCCTGCTCCGTCCGTCGATACCGGCGCGGGGCTCGAACGCATGACGGCAGTGCTTCAGCGAGTGAAGTCGAATTACGACACCGATTTGATCCGCCCGATAGTCGATTTCATAGCCGATCTCGCTCGAAGAGAATATGTCTACGAATCAGAGGAAGGCCTCTCGATGCGGGTCATAGCGGATCACGCCCGCACGACGGCGTTTTCAATCGCAGACGGCATCGCTCCCGGAAACGTCGGAAGAAATTATGTGCTGCGCAAGATCATGCGACGGGCGATTTATCACGGCGAAAAAGGGCTGCATCTTCTTTCGCCTTTCTTCGATAAAGTCACTCAGTTCGTCATCTCTCAGATGGGCGAGTTTTATCCCGAGCTTGTCGCTTCGCAAAAATTGATCGAACAGACTGTCCGCCGAGAAGAGATGCGATTCGCTCGCATACTCAACATCGGCGAACCCAAGCTCGAAGAACTCTTCGAGCGACACACGCCCGCTTCTCCGCCGATGATCGAGCTTGCGCGGACTTATGACACATACGGAGTGCCGAAGGATTTGATCCGAGTCGTGATGGGGCGTCACGGCTTCGAGATGGATGAAGATGAGTTCAACGAAAGCTTCGATGCGGCTCTCGCGGAGTTGCAGCAGCAAAGCGCCCCCTCGATGGCGGCCACCGTCCAGCGCGCGAGCGCAGTCTACGGTCAGGTTGCTTCTCGATTTGCCGCGACTGAATTCACCGGCTATCACGAAACCGAGACGGCAGGCGCGCGGGTGCTTGCCATCATCAGCGGCTATGAGGAAACCGAAATCCTGAAAGCGGGCGAAGAGGGAGACGCGCTTTTGGATCGCACTCCGTTTTATGCCGAAGCGGGAGGGCAGGTGGGCGACACCGGCGCGCTCGAAGGCGAACGATCCATCGCCCGCGTCTGCGACACCCAGGCATGGGTGACAGGCTATAATTTTCATAAAGTCAAAATGGAGCGCGGGGAACTGCGCGCAGGCGACACGGTGAGAGCTTCGGTCGATGCCGAACTTCGCCGAAAGACGAAAGCCAATCACACGGGAACTCATCTGTTGCATGCGGCTTTGCGCGAAGTCCTCGGCCCGCACGTAAAACAGGCTGGCTCGCTGGTCGCGCCTGATCGCCTGAGATTCGACTTCACTCACTACGCGCCGCTTACGGATGACGAGATAGCCGAGATAGAAAGACTGGTCAACCGCGAGGTGCTTCTCAACCGCGAGGTCGAAACCCTGATACGTCCGCTCGAAGAAGCTATGAAGTCTGGCGCGATGGCTCTGTTCGGCGAGAAGTACGCTTCACATGTCCGGGTGGTGAGCGTGCCCGGATTTTCGACCGAGCTTTGCGGAGGCACTCACGTCCGGGCTACTGGCGACATCGGGCCTTTCAAGATCATCAGCGATCAATCGATAGCGGCAGGCGTGCGAAGGCTCGAAGCTCTCACGGCTGACGGAGCGATTGCCCGGCTTCAATCCGATGAGCAGGTCATTGGTCAACTCAGCGACCGGCTGAGGATCAAGCCTGAAGACATTCCATCACAGGTGGAAAAGCTTCAGGAGCAGGTTAAGAAGTACGAGCGCGAGATAGAGCAGTTGAGGATGAAACTCGCGCTCGGCCATTCGGATTCCGCCAGCGAGGACACGCGGGAGATAGAAGGCATCCGCGTGCTCGTCCGCCGGGTGAGCGATCTGGACGCCAACGGCCTCAGACAGCTTGCCGACGCGCTCTCGCAGAAGGCGCGTTCAGGCGTCATCGTGCTGGGCCAGGCCGCAGACGGCAAGGCGTCGCTAGTGGTGAGGGTGACGGATGATCTGACTGCGAGACTCAACGCGGGCCAGATCGTGCGCGAGGTGTCGGCGGTGCTGGGAGGCAAGGGCGGAGGCCGAGCCGATATGGCTACGGGCGGCGGCAATCAGGCAGAGAAACTAGACGAGGCGCTTGCGGCAACGAGCGAAATCGTTCGTGCGATGATTGCCGACAAGGCGAAGTAGCCTGATGAGGAAAAACCATGTCAACTGAGACTAAATCGAAACCGACAACAGCGGAGTTGATCGCTGAGATCAACCATCTCTCGGCTGAACGGCTCGAAGCGTTGCGACAGGCAGGCATCGAACCTTTCGTCGAGGTTGAGCGATCCGCTGAAGATCAGCGCCGCGCCCGCCGAGCCATCTATGAATGGAGGAAGCAACGGCTTGAGGCTCGAAAAGAGAGTGAGAGTTGAGGTCTTCATCCCTCTCCGCGAAAATGATCTGGCATATCAGGCGGTGAGTCAGTGGGTGGCTGAAGAATTCGCTTTTCAGCGCGGCGGGTCGACGGCGACAACTGCTTTCATCGGCCTTTATGCTTCTCAGGCGACCGGTCGAATTGTGCGCGATCACGTTCAGATTATTTTTACAGAACTCTCCTCCCCTCGCTACATACCTCACATGTTGAGCAAAAGTCAGTTCAATCGTCGCTTGCATCAGATCACCGATCTTTTTCTTCAACTCTTCTTCGCACTCGGTCAGGTCTTTAAGCAGTTTAACACTTCTTCTGAGTATGTCATCGACAGCTTTCCTGTCGCGGTTTGCGACAACATCCGCATTTCTCGCAATAAGATATATGGGTAAGAAAAATATCGGGGCTACTGTGCGAGCAAGCGAAGGTACTTCTTTGGGGTGAAAATCTTTCTGATGGTAACAGCGACGGGCGAGCCAGTCGAGATGTTTCTCGCTCCCGGTTCTACAGGAGATGTCAGTGCTTTGGATGTCTTTGAATTCGATTTGCCTGACGGAAGTACGGTTTATGCAGACAGTGCCTTTAGGATTTACGAGATAGAAGACTTGTTGAAAGAGGCGTGTGGAATAAGAATGCTGCCGATGAGGAAGAAGAACTCGAAGCGAGCAGTGCCAGGGTATGTGGCATATCTGCAAGGAGTGGTTCGCAAGGCAGTCGAGACAGCCGGATCGATTATAGAAAGATTGTTGCCCAAGAGCATTCACGCAGTTACCTCGAAAGGCTATGAGTTGAAAGTCATGCTGTTCGTTTTGGCCTACACCTTCTCTTGCGCTCTGTAGGTCACAAATTGGGTTAACTTATGAAGGCCACACAAGACCTCAAGAT
>CAZPQE010000239.1:5710-9921 GCA_964588615.1 uncultured Clostridia bacterium
CCGTCGCACCTCGGTCAGATGCAGTTCTACCTCGCCGTGCTCGATGACCGTGTGAGGCTGGCCGATGAGAACCCGTCCATCGGCATCACCCTCTGTAAATCGAAAGATGAGATGATAGTAGAGCACGCTCTCAGGGAATCGAACGAGCCCATAGGCGTTGCGGCTTATCGCATTGTCTCCAAGCTGCCTGCTCAATTGCGCGGTCAGATTCCTTCACCCGGACATATTGCGAAGTTGCTGCAGGAAGTCGAATGAACCGTTGATGGCAGCCGGGGCTAACTTCCCTGCTCGCAGGCGCGGAAAAATATCCGCGCTCGTTATTTTTTCTGGTGACGTTCGATGTAGCTTTTTGCAAACTGCACCAGGTGCGGGCGATCGCGCAGGCCGATACGGTTTGCTTCTTCCAAAGCCTTCTCAAAAGTCCAGCCGTCGCGCAGCACGCGGCGAATCATCCAGAACGCCCCTACCCGAATCGCCGCCGCGCAGTGAATGAACACCTGCCCGCCGGAGAGGTTCTCATCCGTCACCCGCAGGAACTCCGTCGCGTCTTCATCCTTCGGCGCGAGATAAACCACCGGCACGTTGATGTAACGCAGGCCAAGCTCTCTGGCTTTCGCCGCTTCGCTCTCGCCTTCTTTGTACTCGCCGTGCGGGCGGAGATTGATGATGACTTTGATGCCTTCTTCCTTGAGCTTCGACATTTGATCGAGCGTCGGCTGGCCGCCGGTCCACACCTTGTCGTTGAGCTTGAGGAAACTGGTTATGGTCGAAAGATCGCGCGACTGAGCGGCTTTATCGATCAAAGCCATATTGCAGGCAGGGCAGGAACCGGGCTGCTCGTAAACCTTATCGTCCTGTCCGCACCCGCAGGGCGGGCAGACGTACTGCTTTCTGGCCGCCTCCTGAAGGGCGTAAGCGTTGATCGAAACCAGCAAACACGCTATCAGAACGGCAATCGCCATCGGACGCGTATAATCGTGTTTTCTTCTCATAAACTCCTTAGTCAGGTGTCAGTGGTCAGTGGTCAGTGGTCAGTGGGCGGTGGTCAGTATATCGATCACCTCTTCACCCCTGTTCCCCTGCTCCCCTGCGCCTCTTCACCTCAGACTCATGTATTTGGGGATATTGAACAGAAACCCTTTTTCAGTGTCGGGGATGATGCCTCCCATCAGCCACAGGTAAGTGAAGAAGCCGTAAAACACAGTCATGAGCGCAAGCCCAAGCCTGCGCCAGAGAGGCGGGCGCAACCCGACAGGAAGCAATCGGGTGTTGACGTAGAGCAGATGGGCCGAGGCGATCACGAACGCGACTCCGGCTACATTGGCTCCGAGTTGCAGCAGGATGATCGGCTGCGTGAGCCTCAATGCAGTCAATCCCCATAAGACCACCACCGCCAGCACCGTGTAGTAAACCATTCTCACATCGCCGTTGCGCCAGGCGCGAACCCGCGCGCTGCCGCTCCAGATGATGTCGGTTATTGATCTCACCATCAGTTCCATAACATCGAGTTGGGTCTTGAAGAGCACCCACACGCTCATCAGCGCAGCCACGATGCCCAGCCACGCACCGCCGCGCGCGACCATCGAGTTGGCAAGCTCTGAAGCGACCGCAAGCCCGCGTATGTCGCCTCCCTGCCCTATCAACGAAGTGTAGAGTATGGCAGGAAGTCCCATGCCGAGCATCGCGCCTATGCAGAACACGCCCCACTGATCGAACTTGATTATGCGCCACCAGCCGCGCCAGCGATTCATCGCCTCTTTCGTTATCTCGAAGATATTGCCGGTGTGCGCGAGTTTGACGCTCTGTCCCCCGACAGCGGCAGAGATAAATCCTACGGTCGATCCCATGCCATAGCCCTTGTCGCGCGCATAGTTCGAAACGCCCACATTTCCCATCCCTCCCATGCCGGAGTAGGCGGCAAACGCGCTTATCAAAAACCAGTCGGCTCCTTCAGGAATGAAATTGAATCGCCCTGACCGGGAGTCAAGTCCGATGAAACCGACCAGAGTCGAATACCAGTCAGAAGGCCCGGCAAACACGACGCAGAGAGCCACCAGCGCGGTCAGTATGAATATGACCATCACCCAGTTGAGTATCTCCAGAGTGCGCTCTATCCGCTTGCCGCTGAAGACCAGTATCAGCACGCACAGCATGAAGGTCCCAAAACCTATGGCATAGAGCCGGGATGAGTCCTCGGCTGACGGCATGCGTCCGACAAACAGAAAAAAGATCGCGCCCGCCGCCGAGCCTGCCCATCCCGGCCAGCCGAACTGAAGAAAGCACAAAGCGGAATAGACCAGCGCCCAGAAAGTCGATTTGGGACGAGTGCGCATAAACCCGACCGTCGCCGGTTCGCCGGTGTAGAGCGTGTAGCGCATCAACTCGGTGTTGAAGATGGTTTGCAGCACTACGGCCACAAGCGTTACCCACAGCAAAGTCACTCCGTACTTGACGAAGGCGGCAGGGCCTATGAGCCATTCGCCGCTGCCTATGGAAGCGCCCAGTATGATCGCGCCCGGCCCTATGATGCCGAGTATGCGAAAGCCGCGAGTGTCGGGCGGCGCGGGAAGCTCCGCCGTTTTCCATGCGTCGAGGCCCGATCTGGATTCTTTTGGGGATGAAACGGACACTGCTGTTTGCGAAGTCACCGTTAGCTCCTTGTTATTTTTATTGATTGCGCAGGGCTTAGAATCTATACGAAAATCGTCAAAACACCAAGACGGAGATGGCATCTCTTCTCTGCTAGAAGCGCGAGCGCGGTTGATGATATGCTCCGCTCTCCGATCAAGCCTGACCGGAGGTAATCTAATGAACCGACATTCCCTTCTTACAACGACCGCCATGCTGATCCTGCTTTCAGTCGCGCGAGGGCAGTACATCTCTTCCGACACCTACACTCGCTATGAGCTTCTCGCGCCTGAGACGCATCAGTTCAGAATCTACTACGAAGTGACGGAGACCAGACTGGGCGCGCGGTTTCATTTCAACGCCATACGCGAAGGGAGCCAGGCGTCGGATGAAAGGATCATCGATGCGGCGACAGGCAAGCCGCTGAAATTCGAGATCGTCACCGGAGCGCAGGCAAAAATCGATTCGCCCGATGAGAACTTCAACCCGGCGGCCCGATACATAAAAGTACACCTGGCGCGCGCAGTCCCCGCCGGGGGCGAATATCGTCTGGTGATTTATAAAACTTACAAGGACGACAAGAGCTATTATCAGGAAGGCGATCTGATAGTCTTCAAGCGGTCTCTTTCCATACCTCGCAACAGTGTCGCGCTTCCCGCAGGCTACGAGATCGTTTCATCATCGGTGGCCGCTCAGGTGATTGCGCAGTCAGACGGGCGATTGAAACTCGCCTTCGTCAACGCGGGAAGCGGCGGCCCGCTCGAAGTCACAATCAAAGCGCGCCGGCTGGCGGCCAGGAAAGCGGAGGTGATGAAATGAAAAACCGCATCGCGCTCATCGCCGGGTTATTTTTTCTCTGCCAGGCGGCTTTGAGCCAGAACCCCACAGCAGAGCGCGCCGCGCAGGATCGGGAGATACTTTATGAATTGCAGTCGCCGGCTACTCACGCTTTCCGCATCACTCACGATTACACGGCTCGCAAAGCAGGCGAGGCGTATTACTTCAACATCGTGCGGGCAGGAAGCCGGGTAAGCGATCCTGAAAGCATAGACCTCGACAGCGGTCAGCGGCTCAAATGGGAGGTGCTCACGGGCAAACAGGTCAAAGAGCGGCGGCTGCCTGCGGGCGAAGTCCGGGACGACGCGGAAGTCGTGGTCACTCATCTTGCCCGTGCGCTTGTCAGTGGAGAGACCAATCGCATTCGCCTCAAAGAAACTTACACTGATCCCAAAAGCTATTATCTCGAAGGCGAAGAACTCGTATGGGATCGCGCCCTGGGGCGATTGCGAAACACCATAGTGTTGCCGCAGGGGTGGTATCTGACGGCGATGTCAGCCCCCGCAACCATTCAGACTCTGGCAGACGGTCGCGTGGCCGTTTATGTCGTCAATACGCGCAACGACGACGTTCGAGTTTATCTGCGCGGGCGCAGGCGACCCTGAGCGAAGCAATCGGGTCAGACCAAATCTGGGAGCAAAGTTCATGGCTTTGATTCGCGGCAAACAACGCGGTTTCTACTTAACGTGGCGATGGAGACCGAGATCGCGGTGCCGCTGACGGTTGTAACGAACTGGACGGCGGAG
>CAZPQE010000240.1:0-9902 GCA_964588615.1 uncultured Clostridia bacterium
GCGCAGGCTCAAGGCTTAGGAATGCGGAAGGGGGAATTCGGAATGCGGAATAGGGAAAACACTCTTTATTCCGCATTCCGAATTCGGCACTCCGCACTTCGCATGAGGACGCCGGATCGACAGAAACAATACCGGCGACATCCGTTACACTGGCTGAAGCGCGTTGACTGTATCAAATGCCATTCAGCGATGTCAAGAAAAAATTTTGTGACTGTTGCGAAGTCACCAGATCAAACCGCAATTGACACATCCGCATCGTTCGGTCTCAGTAGTCCGACTGTTGGAGAGGGGCAGGCAATAACTCTCTCAGCCCTTCCTCACGGTCTGACTACCGACACGTATTGCTGAAGTCTCGCTCATACTTTCAGTCCGACTTTGCAACAGCCCTGCGCGAAAAATGGCCTTCCTTGACATCGACTCCTGTGCGACCTATACTCGAACGCGGTTGTTGATTGAATGTGATTTCTGAAGTGGAGATCGAGCGAATTGACTAACACGATCCAGGGTCGATTGAGCGCCGAAGGGCTGAGAGTGGCTATTGTGGCGAGCCGCTGGAACGACTTCGTGGTCAATCGATTGGTCAGCGGCGCCATCGACGCTCTGGAAAGGCTCGGCGCTTCGAGCGACTCAATCACTATCATCAGAGTTCCCGGCTCCTTCGAATTGCCGATGGCTTCAAAGCGCGCGGCACAGTCGGGCAGTTTCGACGCTCTGATATGCCTCGGAGCGATAATACGCGGCGAGACGACTCACAACGAGCACATAGCAGCCGAGGTGTTCAAAGGCATCGCGCAGGTTTCACTCGAAGCCAGCGTGCCGATAGCCCTCGGAGTCATCACCGCCGATAATCTTGAACAGGCCATCGACCGCGCCGGAGCCAAATCCGGCAATAAAGGTTTCGAGGCCGCAATGACAGCCATAGAACTAGCTAATCTGTATCGAGATATGTAGCGGCAAGAAGCCGCCCCAGCAGTTTTGAGTAGGATTTGATTTATGGGTGCCAGGCGTAAGGCTCGAATCACCGCCTTACAGATGCTCTTTCAGTACGACGTGACTCGACCCGCTGTCGGCGAGTTGACCGATCTTTACTGGTCTTCGTTCGGCGAGGAAGCGGGCGACGTTCCGCGTGAGTTCTCCAATCGCCTGGCTCTGGGCGCGGTCTCTCACCTCGACGAAATAGACCTCCACATAAAGCGACGGGCCGAGCACTGGCGCATTTCGCGCATGGCGGTCGTCGACCGCAATATACTCAGACTGGCCATCTACGAATTCCTCTACGAATCGGAAACCCCCCGGACGGTCGTCATCAACGAAGCCCTCGAAATAGCCCGCCGGTTCTCGACCTTCGAAGCCACACAGTTCATCAACGGAATACTCGACGCCATCAAACGAGACCTCGAAGGCGAACAAGCCTCGACCGCCTCGCCCGGCAACTGAGTTTTTCTTCCCGCCTCATCCCGCTATATAATGGCCCGCTGCCGGGCAGGTGCAGGCTTATGATCGAAGACAAATTGTTGCTCAAAGAATATCTGTCGGAGTCGGAAGAATTCCTCGATCAACTCATCTCCGACCTCGACCTGCTGGCCCGGCGTCCGGGCGAAGAGTTGGACATTCAACTGGTCAATCGCATCTTTCGCACAGTGCATTCGCTCAAGGGACTCTCAGGCATGATGGGGCTGGCCGAAGTTCAAACCCTGGCTCACGAATTCGAAGACATACTCGACGATCTGAGGATGGGGCAACTCTCGCTCGACCGCGAAGCAGCCGCCCTGCTTCAGGAGGCGGGCGCGGGACTGGCCGCGCTCTTTGGCGGCGCGGCGCGCGGGGCGATCAATGAAGAAGACCTCGACCGGCTCAGAGAACTGCTCCCGATGGTCGCTCGCGGCGCGCGTCAGAGAGCTCGCCGCAGCCTCTCGGTGCTCGATGAGATAGGTCTTTCAGAACAGGAGATAGAGCTGCTCACCGAGTATGAGCAGCAGAGGATAAAAGAAAACTACAACGCCCGCAGATCGTTTCTCGCCATCGCGGTTCAATTCCCGGTCGCCGGTCTCGACAAACAGTATCGCGCGCTGGTGGCGCTGCTCGATGAGAGCGGAGAAGTCATCACCACTCTGCCCGCGAAATCTTCCGACCCTTCGAAGGTCGCTTTCAAGCTTCTGCTTGCCACTGGATCGAAGGAATCCGATGTCAGGCGCGCGGTCGCTCCCTTCGGCGGGCAGGTGTCGAGGATGGGCCGCTCGACCTGGCGCAAGGCAGGTAAAGCTCTGAGTGGGGTGGTGAGGAACCCTCTGAGAACCAGAAGGGCCGAGCCGGAGCAGAAGACTCCATCTCAAAGTCTCAGACTGCCCCCGGCCCTCGGGCAGGATGCTCTTCAACCTCTTTCGCCATCGGTTCGCGTGGAACTCAGCGAGATAGATGAACTTTCGAGCCTCGCCCACGAACTCTACCTTCAGGCGCAGGAACTCATCTCGATGGCCGACGATTATCTGAAAGCGGCGCGGCTGGGACCCAAAGAGCGGCACGACCTCAAATTCAGTTCCCGAAGATTGCAGCGCGAGTTCATAGAGATGGAGGAGCGGCTGGTTGAACTAAGAATGGTCAGCCTAGCTCAGACGTTCATTCGCGCGGGCCGGGTGGCGGGGAGACTGGCGCGAGAACTCGGCAAATCCGTTTCGGTGGAACTCGCGGGGCGCGACACTCAACTCGACAAGATGATAGTTGATCGCATAGTCGACCCGGTGTATCACATCCTCAGAAACGCAATCGATCACGGCATCGAAACGCCTGAAGAAAGACGGCTGGCGGGCAAGAGCGCGAGGGGCAAGATAAAAATCGGGGCCAGCCTCGAAGGAACGCGGGCGATCATTTCCATTGAGGACGACGGGCGCGGGATAGACCGCGAGAAGGTTCGACGACGGGCGATTGAAATCGGCGCGCTCGATGAAGAAGAACGACTCAGCGACGAAGACATTATACGATTCATCTTCTTCCCCGGGTTTTCGACCGCTTCTCAGGTGTCGGCGCTCTCCGGGCGCGGAGTCGGACTCGATGCCGTAGAGCGGGCAATCCACGGACTCGGAGGAGAAATCCGCGTTCACTCGGAGCCGGGCAGAAGGTCGCGCTTCGAGATGGCCGTCCCGACGACGCTGGTGCTCATCTCGGCCTTCATCGTGCGCGTGGGCCGGTATCGATACGCAATCAGTGTCGGCCAGATAGTAGAACTCTCCGAGGTCGATTCCAGGGATGTGATGGGACGCGACGGGAAACGACAGATCAGGTGGAGAGAGACGAATATAAGGCTCATCGAACTCTGCTACGCGCTCGAACTCGGCGGCGCGAGGGTTCTGCATGGGGCGGAATCCGGCGATTCGACTTCCTCTCCGTCTTCGTTCCGCATCCCCGTGCTCATCGCACGAGTGGGAGAAAAAAATATAGCTGTGGCCGTCGATGAATTTTGCGACCAGCGAGAGATAGTCGTAAAGTCGCTCGGTTCGGTCGGGCAGAAGATCAAGGGGGTTGTAGGAGCAGTCGACCTCGAAGGCGGCGATGTGGCTCTGGTGCTCGATCTGCCCGGCCTGTTGCTGCTCAGAAGCATTGCCTTATGATATTTGTCGCATGAACCCAGTCAGCTACGAAGTGAGCGATTCACTCTCGGCAGACGCGCTGCTTTCGGTGTTGTTGTTCGAGGCAGGCGGGAAGATGTTTGCCGTCAACGTCGATCAGACCGAGGGAGTCGTCGCCTGCCCCGCCGTCACGCCTCTGCCGGGCGCTGTGGAATCGATAGTCGGAGTCTCAAGCATGCGCGGAAGGATAACTGTCGTCATCGATCTGAGCAAAGACTCCCGGCAGGCTGAAAGGCGACGGTTGATACTTACGAAAGGCGAAGCTCAACTCGGATTGGTTGCCGATCGCGTCGAAGGGATAGTGGCGCTGATCGAAAACAAGGACCAGGCCGGAGGCAACTCGCAGAGTTTCCTCCGCGAGCAGTTCTGTGTCGGTCTTTTTCAGTTCGGCAACCGCGAGGTCTTCCTCATCGATACCGAACGGCTTGCCTGGAGCCTCATGTAGATCGGAGCGTTGGATGCCTAAAAAAATGTAGGTCGGGGTTGAAGTTTCAGCCTTCAGAAATTAGACTAGAGCACGATTATGAGTGGAATGAAGTTTCGTAGAACCTGTTCAGTTTGCAACGCAACCTTCTTCTCCCCTGATCGCAAGGCTGCTTATTGCATCAAGTGCATAAAGAAGAAGATTGTCAAACACGTTCCCCAGGAAGCCAGAGCGCCGGTCGCTCAACCCGCGCGCGTGACGCCTCGCGCCATACCGAGGCCAGCCAGCCAGCCCCGGCCTGTGAAAAAGCCGAAGGTGCTCAGACCGCCCAAGGTTTCGGAACTGACTCCTGAACTGCGCGAGCGCATACTTTCGGCTTATCACGAACAGTATGACGGTCAGCCTCCGTCGCGTGATATACACAACGCTATAGCCGACAAGGTGTGGGCCAAGCGGCAACTGGTGTCCGATGTGCTGCGCGACCTGGGCAAGGTCAACATCGTGGTGACTCCTGAGCAGAAGGAGCGAGCCATTGCGATGTATCAGCGATTCGTCGAGACCGGACACCGGCCTGAAGGCGGGCGACGCCGCGCAATCAGCGTCGCCCTCGGAATCCCCTTCAAGCAGATAGTCAAGATCATTCGCGACTGGTCTCTCAGCCAGTATGCCATTTCTCCCACTCCCACACCCTCCCGATTGCAGTTGTTCGAGATAGAGAAAGCCTACTGGCAGGAACTCGAAAACAAACGCTTCGGCCTGAGGGAACTTCCTGAGCGCATAGCCCAGCAACTCGGATACGTCACCCGCTGGCAGGTGCTTCGCTGGCTCGATGTCCTGCACGATGACGAGCGCGCGTTTGCCAAAGTTCCCGACCCGCCCGAAGACGTTCAGGAGAAAATCCTTGAGGCTTACAAAGAGTATCTGGCTTCTTCCGCTCCTCCCGAACAGGGATTGCACTACACCATCGCCGGCATGTTCGAGAAAATCAGCCCGCGACAGATACACAAGGTGCTTCAGAGCTATCGACACCGTATGCGAATCGAATACCCGCTCCTGTGAGCAGCGGTCAGTAGTCGGCGGCCAGTGGTCATCAGACCACTGGCCACTGACAACCCTCCATGAAACAGGTCGTTCAAAATTACCGCACAGGCGAACTCAAGGTCGAAGAGTTGCCGCCCCCCGCTCTCCGGCCCGGCGGCGTTCTCGTCCGCACGGCTTACTCTTTGATCAGCGCGGGAACTGAGCGCACGATTGTCGAAACCGCGCGGAATTCTCTGATCGGAAAAGCCCGCCAGCGCCCTGACCTCGTAAAACAGGTCTTCGATAGCTTCAAACGCGAAGGACTCCGCTCCACTTACCAGAAAGTCAAAGCCCGGCTCGATCAGGTAAAATCCCTCGGCTACAGCGCATCAGGGTTAGTTGCCGCAGTCGGCCAGGGAGTCGTCGATTTGCAGGTCGGCGACGCGGTGGCCTGCGCGGGCGCAGGCTATGCCTCGCATGCCGAGGCCAACTTCATTCCCAGAAACCTGGTGTGCAAAATCCCTGAAGGCGCCTCGCTCGAATCCGCCTGCTACACCACACTAGGAGCTATCGCCCTTCACTCGATCAGACAATCGGAAGCGAAACTCGGAGAAACCGTCGCAGTAATCGGCCTCGGCCTCGTGGGTCAACTCACCGTGCAGATGCTTGTAGCCGCCGGTTGCCGGGTGGTCGGAATCGATATCGATCCTCTCGCCTGCGCAATGGCTCTCAAATGCGGCGCAGAACTCACAGCCTCCAACCCGTCTGATGCGAGGGCCGCATGCGAAAAGCTCTCTCACGGATTCGGAGCCGATTCAGTCATCGTCGCCGCGAGCACCAGTTCCAATGAGCCGGTAGAACTTGCAGGAGAAATAGCGCGCGACCGCGCGAGAGTGGTCATCGTCGGGCTGGTCGGCATGAACGTGCCGCGTCATATTTACTACGGCAAGGAACTCGACCTTCGCCTCTCTCGCTCCTACGGCCCCGGACGCTACGACCCTCAGTACGAAGAGAAGGGAAGCGATTACCCAATCGGCTATGTTCGCTGGACAGAGAATCGCAACATGGAAGCCTTCCTTCGACTCATCGCCGACGGCAAAGTCAACACCGCGATTTTGACCACTCATCGCTACCCGATAGAGCAGGCGCAGGAAGCTTACGAATTCATACTCGGAAAAAAAGAACGCTACTTCGGCATCGTCCTCAATTACCCTCAGACGGAAGACAGCCTCGAAACTAAAATCGAGCGCCGCAAATCTGCCGCGACTCCCGATGATCTCGGCGTGGCTTTCATCGGAGCAGGAAACTTCGCGCGCGGAGTGCTGCTGCCGATAGTCAAACGCGCCGCCAGAGTCAGGATGACCGGAGCGGCCACCGCAACCGGCCTGAGCGCGAGAAACGCCGCCGAGCAGTTCGGCTTCGATTATTCGACTACCGATTCCAACGAGATACTCGGCGACGAAACCACTCAGGCAGTTTTCATCGCCACCCGTCACGACACGCATGCGAGGCTCGCCGCTGAAGCTCTGCGAGCGGGCAAATCGGTCTTTGTGGAAAAGCCGCTGGCGACGACACGCGACGGAATCAGAGATGTTGAGCAGGCGGCGCGCGCGCAAGGCGGCCTGCTGATGGTCGGATACAACCGCCGGTTCGCGCCGCTTGCGGTCGAAATCAATGAGAGGTTCAAAGACCGTCGAAGCGCGATGACGATACTTTATCGAGTCAACGCCGGACAACTTCCGCCCGATCACTGGGCTGCGGATGAAATCGAGGGCGGCGGCAGGATCATTGGCGAGGTATGCCACTTCGTCGATTTCGTTCAGTTCATGGCAGACTCGATGGTCGAGCGCGTTTCGGCTCAAAGAGTGTCTTTGAAGCGAGAGGCGGGTTTCGAGGATGACAGTTGCTCAATCTCTTTGAGCATGGCGGATGGATCGATTGCTTCGATCATCTACACCGCGAGCGGCAACTCGCTGGTCGCAAAAGAGCGAATAGAGATTTTCTGCGACCGCGCGGTAGGAGTGATCGATGATTTCAGGAGCGGCGAATTCATCGCCGCAGGGAAACGGCACAAACTCGGAGGAGGCGCGGCGGACAAAGGACACGCTGCGGAAATAGAAGCATTCTTCAAGGCGATCAGAAGCGGAGGCGATTGGCCCATCGAACTCGACTCGTTGGTTCGAACAAGCCAGGTCTGTCTTGCTATAGTTGAAAGCGCGCGTCGCGGAGGCGAAGTCATCTCTTTCGACGCTGAAGATTATTTAACCAGCAGGGAGGAAACATGAAGTTGCGAGTATCATTGTTGATTATATTGATCGCCTGTTTGTGCGCGAGCGCGATGGCGCGGCCTTCTGACAGGGTGGTCAAAGCGCGCGCGGCGCAATCCTACAAGATCAAGGCGGGGCAGTCCGCCCAGATAGAAATCATCATCGAAATCGATGCCGGATATCACATAAACTCGAATCGCCCCGCCGAAGAATTTCTGATAGGCACATCGCTCAAGCTCGAAAAACTCGCCGGCGTGACTGCGACGCGAGTGATCTATCCTAAGGCGAAGCTTCAGAAGTTCGAGTTTGCGACAAAACCCATGTCGGTTTATGAAGGCAAGACATCGCTCAAGTTCACCGCCCGCGCGCTGGCGACGGCTGCGGAGGGCAGCCACACGCTCAAGGGGAAACTGACCGTGCAGGCTTGCAACGATCAGCAGTGCCTTCGCCCGGCGACTCTCGATGTCAGCGTTCCAATCGAGATCGTGAAATGAAGCTTGCGCGAAGCTTTGACAGAGCAGAAATCTTTGGATTGCGGGGACGAAGGGTATAACTCTACCCTGCCCACTCTTTGGACTTATCGGGAAGCAAAGCAGCGACAAGCCGCAGCACTCCGAAAATCTCCCTTTTCGATTTTTGCTGAGAAGTCATGCGCGACGACTCGATCCATAGGCTTTGCGAAAACTCTCTCGAAAAACTCCTGCGCTATTGCCGAAAGGAGAAATGGTCGGGCTACGATCCTTATGACGGGCTCAACAGCCCGCTTGCCCGGCCATTCAAATCCCGGCTTCTGCGCACGGCGATCATTCAAATCGTCAAACGCAGCCCTGTAAATCTTCGCCCTCTGATCGGGATAAAAAAGAGTCTCAATCCCAAAGGCATCGCTCTTGCGCTCCGCGCCCTGATCCTTCTCGACGAGAAAAATTTCGCGGATGGTCTGCGGGAAGATATCGAGTTTTTGATCGATGCGCTAACCCGTTCGCGCTGCGAAGGGCATGAAAATTTCTGCTGGGGATATAACTTCGACTGGCAGTCGCGCGCTTTCTTTGCGCCGCTAGGCACGCCCAACGTCGTTTGCACCGTCTTTGCCGCCCATGCCCTTTTGGACTGGCATCAGAAGACAGGAAATCAAAACGCGCTTCGAATGGCCGAGAGCAGTTGCCGGTTTCTTCTTCGATCTTTGAATCGTTCGGAGAATCAGGACGGTTTTTGTTTCAGCTACACGCCGACGGATCGAACGCAGGTTCACAACGTCAATCTGCTGGCTTGCGAGTTGCTGGGGCGAGCGGGCGCGATCAACCGCGATGAAGAATTCCTCGAAGAAGCTGAAAGGGCTGTGCGGTGGACTCTCGCGTGGCAGCGGGCGGACGGGTCGTGGCCTTACGGCGAAGCAAAGTCGCAGGGCTGGATCGATGGCTTTCACACCGGATACGTTCTGGTTTCGCTGCGGCGATTGATCGAGCATCTGGATAAAAGAGAGTGGGCTTATCATCTCGAACGCGGATACGATTTTTACAGGAAGAAATTTTTCCTCGAAGATTTCACTCCCAGGTACTACCACGACCGCACCTATCCAATCGACATTCACTCATCGGCGCAGGCGATAATCACTTTTGCAGAGTTGGAAAACTGCCTGGCTCTCTCATCCGAACTGGCCGCAAACTCCGCGAAGTGGGCCATCGAAAACATGCAGGACGACGCGGGCTATTTTTATTTTCAAAAGCGCCGTCATCACACGAACAGAATTTCCTACCTTCGATGGTCTCAAGCATGGATGCTTTATGCCTTGAGTTTTTTTCTCTCGCGCAGTTGAAGGTCGACAGCGATCAAATATCGTGACGGTTGGACAGCGCCTTGTGCATAGTCACCTCGTCGGCGTATTCGAGGTCTGAGCCAACAGGGACACCCATCGCTATGCGGGTCGTGCGAATGCCGAGCGGCTTGAGCAGTCTAGAAAGATAATTGGCCGTAGCCTCGCCCTCGGTGTTGGGATTGGTCGCAAGGATCACTTCTTCGACATCGCCCGACTTGAGCCTTTCAAGAAGGCTCTTGATCTTCAGATCGTCCGGCCCGATTCCGCGTATCGGAGACAGCGCGCCGTGAAGGACGTGATAAAGCCCTTTGTATTCGCGCGTCTTTTCTATCGTGACCAGATTGAACGGCTCTTCGATGACCAGAATCATCCGGCGGTCTCTCGACGGGCTTGAGCAGTAGCGACACGGGTCCGAGTCGGTGAAGTTGTTGCAGACGGAGCAGAGTATGATCTTCTCTTTGACTTCGTGTATGGCCTCGATGAGACGGTCGGTTTCTTCGCGCGCCGCACGGAGAATGTAAAAGGCGAGGCGTTGAGCCGACTTGTGGCCGATGCCCGGCAGCCGGTTGAGCTCTTCGATGAGACGAGTGACGGGTTCCGCGTAATCGAGCATAAAAACACTGAACACCAGAGCGACGGTTAGGCCATCATAACAGGTCGCCTGGAAGTCCGAGGCCTCCGAGCTTTGAGCCGAGTTTACTGCGGGTGGCTTCGTCCGTCTTGCGCCCGGCTTCGTTGACGGCGGCGATGATTAG
>CAZPQE010000241.1:0-9427 GCA_964588615.1 uncultured Clostridia bacterium
AATCCGATGTCAGAAACGGCGAAACGCTCGTCGCCCGCGCGCTCGGAACCTTTTCGATTTTCAACAGGAAATAATATTCGGCGACAGATTCTTTGAAAGGAAACAGGTCGATGTTCAAATTCAGTTCCATCCGCCCGGCTCTTCTGGCCGGGCTTTTGACGCTCGCTCTCTCCCTGCCCGCTCTTTCCTCCGGCCCCGTCTTCTGGGAAATATCGCGTCAGGAAGACGTGCTCAGAGGAGACGCGCGGGGAGTCTCGATTGCCGATAACGGCGCGATACAACTTGCCCCCGCTTACTCGCTCGTCTACGACACCAAAGAGGCTTACATCTGGTCGAGCGCCGCCGACGCTGCCGGTAATATTTACCTCGGCACAGGCCACGAAGGGCGCATCTTCAAAGTCGACCCTTCGGGCGCGGGGAAACTCCTCTACGACGCGGGCGAACTCGATGTCTACGCGATGGCCACAGACCCGCAGGGAAATCTCTACGCCGCCACTTCGCCCGACGGTCGCATCTATAAAATCACTTTGGATGGCCGCGCCGCGCCCTTCTACGATCCGCCCGACAAATACATCTGGTCTCTGGCTTTCGATCCGTCGACTTCGACTCTTTATGCCGGAACGGGCGACAAGGGCGTCATCTACAAAATAGATCCGTCGGGCAAAGGCTCAGTGCTCGCTGACACGAATGAAAATAACATCGTCGCTCTGGCGCTCGACCGCAGCGGCAATCTGTTTGCCGGAACCGATCCGTCGGGACTCGTGCTGCGGGTGTCGGGGGATGGAAAAGTCTTCGCCCTGTTCGACTCGCCCATGCAGGAGATTCACTCGCTGGCGCTGGCTCAGGACGGGTCAGTGCTTGCTCTGGGAATAAACGCGCAGGCTTCGTCGCAAAGGCAATCGACTGTCGGCGTGTCTTCAACGACCAGCATATCGAGCGAGGGAGTCATAACCATTTCGAGCGACGATCAGGAGCAGGCCACCGTCGTTCAGTCTTCGGACAATTCGTCGGCCCAGCGCGGGCGCAATCGCCTCGAAAACTCGAAGGGCGCAGTGTTCCGAATACGGATGGACGGGAGCAGCGAAGCCCGATGGAGCAGCGGCGAGATGGCTTTCGCGCTCCGCCTTCTGCCCGACGGCCAGACGCTCGTAGGCACGAACAACAAAGGCCGCATTTATTCCATCGCCGACACGCGGGCGCAGACCCTGCTGATTCAATCGCCTGAAGATCAGACCTCGACTTTTGTCGCAATCGGCGACAAATTGTTTGCCACTTCGAGCAACCTCGGACGGCTTTATCGCATAGGCCGCGAAACTGTAAGCGAAGGCACATACACGTCGCCGGTGCGCGACACCCGGTTTGCCGGCCAGTGGGGAGCGATCAACTGGCGCAGTATGGGCGCAATCGATATCCAGACCCGCACCGGAAACACCGAAACTCCCGATTCGACCTGGAGCGAGTGGTCTGCTCCCTATCGCAACTCCGCGTCTGACCAGATCACCAGCCCGCGCGCCCGCTTCATTCAATGGCGCGCGACGCTTCGCTCTTCGACCGCCGGAGGCGCGAGCAAGGCTGCCGCTCAACTACAGTCGGTGGTCATAGCTTATCTGCCGCGCAATCAGGCCCCTGATATAGCTTCCTTCAACGTCTTTCCGACCGGAGTGGCGATGCAGGAAATGCCCATAGCAGTCGATCCATCGATTGCCTCTTCGGGACTCGATCCGCAGCTTTTCGGAGTTCTGATCAGCGTGCCTCCGCGACGATATTTTCAGAAAGGCGCGCGCACTCTCACCTGGCAGGCTTCCGACCCCAATGACGACTCGCTGATTTACAGATTGTTTTATCGCAACGCGGATGAAAGCGAATGGCATCTGCTTGCCGAAGGCATCACTCAGTCTTACTACACTATGGACGCCAATCGCCTGCCGGACGGCGCTTACTTCTTCAGGATCGAAGCGTCGGACTCTCCCTCGAACCCGGCGGAGTTGGCTCTCAAACAGGAAGAGACGACCGACGCGGTAGAGATAGACAACACGCCTCCCTCGGTGAGGGAGGCAGGGCCGACGGCGAGCGGGCAGGGGGTCGAAGTGACATTCGAGGCGGCGGACTCGACCAGCCGAATAATCCGGGGCGAGTACAGCATCGATGGCGGCCCCTGGATGCTGGTTTTTCCGGTGGATGGAATAGCGGACTCGGCGCGGGAGAGCTTTCGGGTCAGAGTGAATTTCGACAAACCGGGCGCGCATGTGATCGCCTTCCGCTGCTCGGATTCGAGCCTCAACGTCGGCACGATCAAGACGCAAACCGCGAAGTGAGCGAATTCGAGGGGTGACGGGATTCGAAAGGATTCCTGTCCCTTTTCGACCCCGTCTGAAAAATGATTGACTGATTCAGTCAGTTATTTTATTCTCTGAGCATGGCTCGACCGAAACAAACGGATTTTCTGGAGCGGCTGCTTCAGGCCGCAATGCGCGTGTTCGCCCGCAAGGGACTTGCTCGGGCGCGCATGTCGGATGTGGCCTCAGAGATGGGCGTCGCCCACGGGTCGCTCTACAACTATGTCGAGAGCAAAGAGGCGCTCTTCTACCTGCTCGTAGACCGCGGCGCAAGAGCGGAGCCTGTGGCTCTTCCTGACCGCCTGCCCGTTCCCACTCCGAGCAAAGAGAAACTGCTCCGCCGCATAGAGGAGCAGATAGAGCAGACTTTCATCCTGTCGGAGCTTGACGCCGCGCTCCGTCGTCGCAAAGTGGAAGACGCGCGGGGCGAGCTTGAGAGAGTCGTCCGCGAGCTTTATCTGAGAATCGAACAGACCCGCGAGCCTGCAACAGTGCTTGAGCGATCCGCCCTCGATCTTCCCGAACTGTTCACCATCTTCTTCGTGCGCACGCGGCGCGGGCTGATAGACCGGCTCGCCCGCTACATCCAAAAGCGCGTCGAGGGAGGCTGCTTTCAACCGATCCCTGACGCTGCGACGGCGGCGCGCTTCCTGCTCGAATCGGTCACCTTCTTTGCCAGACACAGGCACTCAGACCCGGACATAAAACCGGGCGACGACCAGTTGGCGCGAGAGACAGCCGTCCAACTCATCGTGCGCGCCCTGGCTGGAACTTCGCGAGAAAGGAAAACTCGAAGATGAAACTGCGTCACTTCTATCCCCTGATAGCCTTCGTCCTGCAAGCCGTCCTGATCGGATACGGACTAGTCATCCCTCGAAGCTGCATAGCCGGAGTCAATCAACTCACCATCGGATTTGCCGCCACCATAGCGGGCGCGTGCATAACTTATTTCTTCGGACTGCGCGCCGCGTTGCGTCCGCCTGAACAATGAGCGATAAAAACGCGCGCTGTAAGCGCCGCTCGCAATGACACTGACTCTTCAGGAAAACCCTTATGAAGCGCAATCTGTTCATCGCCCAACAGTCTTCACGACCGTCGGGAATCGCAGGATATATTCTCGCCCGCGTCATGTCGGTCGAGACTGCGGAAGACAATGACATCGCCCTTACGCTGCTCGATATCGCTCCCTCAGACAGCGTGCTTGAGGTGGGATTCGGACATGGCCGGACGCTCGCTCGCGTAGCCGAGCGGGCGCGCGAAGGGTTCGTGGCGGGCGTCGATTTTTCTTCCGACATGGTGAAGATGGCCGCGCGCCGCAATCGTCGCCTGCTGCGCAGCGGTCGGATGGAAATCCGTCGCGCAGACGCTTCCTGCCTGCCCTTCGCCGACCGCAGTTTCGACAAGGCTCTTTCTGTCCACACCATTTATTTCTGGCCGAACCCCGCGCGCGAGATTCAAGAGATCGCCAGAACTTTGCGCGGCGGCGGGCGACTGGCGATTGGTTTTCGCTATGACCGCGAGGCGATAGCGAATTTTCCCGCTCCGGTCTACACCTTTCACCATCCTGATGCGGTTGTCAGTATGCTCAGAGAAGAGGGCTTCGAGCGCGTTCGTCTGGAAAGGAGCACACGCGGCGAGAGGAAGATGCACTGGGCCGTGGCTCATCGACGACAGGAATAAAACCATGAAATCAATCGCTCTTTCGATAATCGGCGCGATGCTCTTTCTTCTCGCTCCGTCTGCACGTTCACAAATAAAGCCATCCGACATCTGGACGGTGACGGGCGGCGACGCGGGAGGGCGTCGTTATTCGCCGCTGGCCGACATCAACCGCGACAACGTGGCGCGTCTGCGCGTAGCCTGGACCTATCGACATGGAGATTACCGAAACGCTTCCGGGCCGGACAGGACGCTGAGAGGGACGGCCTTCGAAGCCACGCCCATACTGGTCGAAGGCCGTTTGATACTGACGACTCCTTTCAATCGAGTCATCGCTCTCGATCCTGCGACGGGCGCTGAGTTGTGGAAGTTCGATCCGCGCATAGATAAGAACCGTCGCTTCCCCAATATGATGATCAATCGCGGGGCGGCATACTGGGCATCGACAGACTCGCGCCCAAGCCGCGTGTTTGTGGCCACGCTCGACGCGCGGCTCATAGCTTTGGATATAAACACGGGGCAGCCCTGTTTGGATTTCGGCAAAGACGGAACGGTGAATCTGCTCGATGGAATCGAGGGGGTCGTCGACTCGTGGGAATACAACGTGACCTCTCCGCCCGCCGTCGCAGGAGACAATATCATAGTCGGCTCTTCGATAGCCGACATCACCCGGCGCATTCAACCGTCGGGCGCCGTTCGCGCATACAACGCTCGAACGGGCGCGATGGTCTGGCGGTTCAACACCATTCCGAAAGCGGGCGAACGCGGCAACAATACGTGGGAGAATGAAAGCTGGCGGCACACGGGAGGCGCGAACGTCTGGTCTGAAATGACGGTAGACAGGGAGCGCGGGCTTGTGTTTCTGCCGGTGAGTTCGGCGGGGCCTGATTTTTATGGCGGAGACAGAAAAGGGGCAAACCTGTTTTCGGATTCCGTCGTCGCTCTCGACGCAGGGACGGGCCGTTATGTGTGGCACTTTCAAACCGTGCATCACGATCTTTGGGATTATGATCTGGCCGCGCCGCCTGCACTCGTCCGCGTCATTCGGGATGGCCGCGAAATCGATGCTCTCGCTCAGGCCACGAAGGCCGGCTTGGTTTTTCTGTTGGACCGCGAAACCGGTCGCCCGCTCTTCGATGTCGAAGAGCGGCCCGTGCCGCAATCGGATGTGCCGGGAGAAAAAAGTTGGCCCACGCAGCCTTTCCCCGCAAAGCCTCCGGCGCTCGCGCCTCAGCGATTGACCGAATCGGATTTGTGGGACAGAGAGGCGCGACGGCTTGAGAAGTGCAGAAAAAAACTTCGCGCGCTTCGCAATGAAGGGTTGTTCACGCCGCCCAGCAATCGTGGATCGATCATCTATCCATTCACAGCGGGCGGGGCCAACTGGTCGGGCGGGGCATTCGATGAATCGAGCGGAATTCTTTACGTGCCGGTCAACAATCTTGCGCACACGATCAGGCTCAGGAAACTGCCCGAATCGAATTTCAAAAGCACTGACGCCAGAGTGATGCGCAACGGTTGGGCGGGGCTTTGGTGGCTGCTTACGAGAAAAGGAACCGGCCTTCGTTACAGGATGGACAGACAACTGCTGGCCGAGGGTAAAGTTCCCTGCAATCGCCCGCCGTGGGGGATGATGGTGGCTGTCGATTTGAGTCACGGCGAGATAGTGTGGCGAGAGCCTGTGGGCGAAGATGAAAAGGGAGTGAAGGGATTGCAGAACTTCGGCCCGCCGCTTGTGACGGGCGGGGGGCTGGTCTTTCACGCAGGCTCGCGCGATTTGCGTTTGCGCGCTCACGATGCGCGCACAGGAAAGGTGCTGGCTCAGTTCCCGCTTCCGGCAGGTCTTCATGCAGGGCCGGTCACTTACAAGGCGGGAGGCAAGCAATTTCTGGTCATCGCTCCGGGAGGACACATTGTGCTTGGCTCGAAGCTCGGAGATTATGTTATAGCTTACACGCTGCCTGATTGAGCCTTGTGTGTTCAGGGCGGTCGCAAAGTCGATTATCGACCTGCGGGGCTGTCTCTCAGCGGGCGGCTCTGACTCGAAACGATGTCTGTGTACAGCCGATCAGACGCGGGCGCGGTTTTCAAAACCAGATCGAAAATATTCCCGTCGATCCTGTTCGTTCTCGTTGACATCCACATCCTCGAAGAGTAAAACAGACTCATCACTCGGCCCTTCTCAAGCAGGACACCGACAGCGGCTTTTCACAATCGGGTCAAACGCCATTTGCTTTTCGCCAGACAAGCGCGACCGGCAGATGCGCCTCAGCTTTCCCCAGGAATAAATCATCACAGGAGGGTAAGCCATGTCAGCAGCAGCATCTTTAGAACGCAACAAGATCGTCGTCCGCCGCGCCCTTGAAGAACTCTGGAACAACGGAAACCTTTCCATAGTCGATGAGCTCTATGACGCGGGCTTCGTCCGTCAGGACCCGGCTACTCCCGGCTTCGAAAGCGGGCTGGAAAGCGTAAAGCGACTGGCCACGCTTTACCGCACGGCGTTTCCAGACCTGCGAGTCACGATAGAAGATATGATCGTGGAAGGAGACAAAGTGGTGACCCGATGGATTTCGACCGGCACGCACCAGGGCGAACTTCAGGGCATTGCGCCCACTGGCAGGGCGATCACCGTGTCCGGGATTTCGATCACCTGCCTGTCGGGCGGCAAGATCGTTGAGGAACAGTCCAACTGGGACAACTTCGGCATGATGCGTCAACTCGGCGTGATAGATGAATGAGGATCGAAAGAGAAGACTTGCCCCAAAGGATGAGCGCGCCTGTATGGAGTCGAAAACGTCCTGGCGCGCTCACTCATTTCGATGGGGTGAAGGCCGCGTGAGCGCGAGTGGTGTAGCGCGGAATGATTTCTTTCTGGTAAAGCGCAGCCAGCAGCCAGCAGCAGGCGAATATCCACAGTAGGTACTGCTCGACAAACTGCGCTCCCGCCTCCGACCAGGGAGTGATGAGGGCCAGCGCCAGAAAAGATGCGTCGCGGGCTATGCCTGCCACCACCACTCCGTTCCACACGCGAGCCACTGCGCCTCCTCCCATCTGTAAGGCATATCGCCGCACCACTATGCACAGCGACGCGATGATCGCTCCTACGGTGACTGCCACCAGCCGGTAAGTCGGAATGTAGGGATCGTTTCCTGCAGCTGCCGAAAACAGATTCTCGCGGAAAATGAAGGTGACGACCGGCATCGCCCACAGGAGCGCGATGTAGATGTAATCTTTCGATTCGGTGCGAAAGGTCAGCCCGGTGCTGCGATAAGAGCGAATGGTAGTGATGAGAGCGCCGATAAACAACAAGTCGCTCAGGGTGTAGAGATAGCGCAGCACGTACCTGTAAAAGAACAGCCAGTCGGAGGGGGCATCTTCATACCTCCTGACCAGATTGAAATTCATCGTGGCCAGTCTGCCTTCGGCCAGAAGGCGAATGATGAGAAATGCCAGGATCAATGTCCAGGTCAGGTATCCGCGATCGGAGCGCGAGAAGAGCTTTCGCGCCCCCGCTGCCTGAAACAGCGCCGCTATTTCCACTAGCACGGTGGCTGTAAATAACGCCTGAGATGTGAATATCCTCGCCGCCCCCGGCCAGGCCAGCGTCAGGGCAAACGCCGCCGGGAAGATGACCAGCGAGACGATGAACAGAGTGAATACGGTTTTGGATGTCATTTTGCGGCGGCTCCTCTACCCATTTGCGCGATTCCATCCGACACCTGCGCCGCGCCCGCTGACCCAAGCCATACGGCGAGCATCGGGCGCATGGCCGAAGCAAGCTCCGGCAGATGCGAAGGCGATATTTGTTCAGCGGTCATGCTCATTCGCGCGCAATAATGCTTGAGCAGATTGTTTGCGGTGGCTTCTCCAAGCAGCGGCGTGAGGTAATCGAGTATCTGTTTGTGTAGCATGGTGATCCGCCTGCGCAGCGTGGATTTCTTCATCTGGCGGAGATGAATCAACGCGCCTTCCCTAAAAACAGGGGCCTTCACCTGAGAAGCTCTTGAAGCTTCAATCGCGCGCGATTATAAAAACTGCGCTCATCGGTGTCAACCCTTTATTCAGGAACGCTTATGGTGCATACGACATCCCATATCGTGTAACATCGCCTTCATCAATCTAACAGGTCGCCATGAAAAATCAATATTCGTCAGCGATTTCTTCAATCCCGACCGCTGGCACCCGAATTGCCCCCAGCCCCGGCAAACCGACACGAAGGATTTGACGGAGGAAACATGAAAAGACTGGCTTCGACAATCATCATCGCCATCATCGCGTTGTTTGCGGCTCTTCCTGATGCTTCGGCCTATCATCGCTGCCGAGGCCGTCAACGCGCAGTCGCCGCCCGCCGTTATGCGCCGCGTCATTACAGAGAGCGCCGCCGTGATCTCGGGCCCAGGAGCCGGGCCGGGCTGACCATCGCCGCCCCCGCCGCAATCGCCGCAGGCGTGGGCGCGCTCATCGGCGGGAAGAAAGGCGCGGCAGTCGGCGCGCTCCTGGGAGGCGGAGGCGGAGCCGTTTACTACCTGAGCAGGAATCGCCGTCGCTACTGATCCGCAGATTTCTCGAAGATTTTCGCAGATTCCGATTCCGCGCCTTCGCGCCGGTCGAGCGCCGCGTGAATCAAAAGTAATCTGCGAAATCCATGTGAAGATCGCCGTTTGATTTCCTACAGGGTTTTCAGGTTATAATCCGAAATCGCGCTCGCAGTCCCGATTCTTTTTTTCGAGGAGGGTCTCGCTATGCAAATCGCGGTTTCCCGCGCGCTTTCATCTCTGGGCCTCGCTTTGTCGCTTGCTGCTCCTGTCTCCTTCGGCCAGCAGCCGTCGCAGGACAAACCCATAAAGCTCAGAGCGGAATTCGTCGAGATCGATGTCGTGGTCAGGGACAAGAACAACCGCCTGGTGACTGATCTCAAAAAAGAAGATTTCATCGTGACCGAGGATGGGCGGCCTCAGCAGATAAGCTATTTCTCCATCGTCAGTCATCCATCTGCCGGGCGGGGCGAGACGGCGGCGGAGACTCCGGCCTCGACGGCTTCTTCCGCCGCCGAACCGGAAGAGGGAAGATTCATCTTCATCATACTCGATCCGTCGAATATCAGCCCGTCGAGTTACTCCCGGCTCAGAGAGCACCTGCTGCGATTCATCAGCCAGGACATCTCACCCTCGGATCAGATAGCCATCATCAGCCTCAAAGGCGGCTCGGCCCTCTTTCAACAGGCTACGAGGAACCATCGCGTCATAAGCCTTGCCATCGATGCTTACCTCGGAGGCAATCTGCAAGGCGCCTCCGCTTCGCTCGACAGCGCGATCTCGCCTGTAGGCGATGTGAGCGGGATTGGAGCAGATATTACCAGGCTCTCAAGAGCCGGCGACCTCGAAAGAAGTTTCACACTGCGCAACAAATTCACATCGCTGTCGAGCATC
>CAZPQE010000241.1:9437-9897 GCA_964588615.1 uncultured Clostridia bacterium
CGTTGCCCGATTTCCCGGACGCAAGATCGCCCTCTTCATTTCCGAAGACCTCCCCGTCTGGCTCAACCCCAAAAACGTCGTCCAGAGCCGGAACCTCAACCAAAGCGCGATCACCACGTTCGACAACTTTTCCTATGAACTGCAACAGGTCATCGGGAGCGCGCGGCGCAGCGGCCTTGTCTTCTACACCCTCGACCCGCGGGGACTCGTCGCGCAGGCTCCGGGCGGGAACGCTGCGGAAGTCGAAGGGCGCTCGGCTCTGAGCGGAGGACAAGAGCGCGGCGATCAGAGAGCGATTGCCGATGACGAAAAGTTTTCAACCAGACTCGACAACGGGCGCGAAGGTCTCAGACAGCTTGCGTCGGCGACCGGAGGATTTGCCATAATCGACCGCACCAACCTGCGCGAAGGCTTGCAGAAGGCGCTCTCCGACAACCAGTCCTATTACCTCATCGGCTAC
>CAZPQE010000242.1:0-9837 GCA_964588615.1 uncultured Clostridia bacterium
TCATCAGCGACTCAACAGGGTCGGTGACGTTGTGCGACTGGTCGAGCATGTAAGCCGGTGCGAAGTTCGCCGCGTTGCTGAGTTCGGCATCTACCAGTTCGTTGAAAATCAGGAAAAGCTGAAACGGCTTGATCGCGCCTGCATCCAGATCGTCGTCGCCGTACTTGCTGTCGTTGAAATGAAATCCCGCAAGCTTTCCGAATTGAATCAGCCGCGAGACGATCATCTCGATGTTCACATTGGGCGCGTGATGTCCGAGATCGACCAGACAAAACGCTTTCGGCCCAAGTTCTCTCGCGCAGTGATAACTCGTTCCCCAGTCGTTGATGACCGTCGAGTAGAAAGCCGGTTCATAAAGTTTATGCTCCATAAACACGCGCCAGTCATCGGGCAGCGCGCGGTAAATCTCGCGCATGCTTTCGAGGTATCGCTCAAGCGCGCGGCGAAAGTGCATCTGCCCCGGAAAATTTCCACCATCGCCTATCCAGACTGTATGCGCCTTCGATCCGAGCGTCTTTCCGATTTCAATGCACTCAACGTTGTGCTCGATTGCCTGACTACGCACCGCCGGGTCAGTGTGCGTGAGACTGCCGAACTTGTACGAAAATTTCTGCCCCTCTCTGTCCTGAAAGGTGTTGGAGTTCATCGCATCGAAGCGCAGCCCTCGCTCCTGCGCAAACGCTCGCAGCGCGCGGGCATCGTCTGGCCTGTCCCAGGGAATGTGCAGTGAAACGGCGGGAGTCGAGCGCACGAGTTTGAATATGGTCGCGCAGTCTTCGAGTTTTTCGTAAACGTCGCGCGGCTCGCCGGGGCCCGGAAATCGCGCGAAGCGAGTCCCTCCCGTTCCCACCCCCCACGACGGCACGGCCACCTGAATGGATGAAGCCTTTGCCGTGAGGTTTTCGATATCGACATTTCGCCTTTGCAGTTTTGTGGCGAGGTGGTCGTAATCTTCATCAAGCCATGCTTTCGCTTTCTGGTTTTGCTCTGCGATGAAATGGTCTTCGATCTCGAAATGTGTCGCCATAGTTTCCTCCGTGATCGTCGCTCACCTCAAGAATCCGTCCTGCAATCCGCCGTCAACGGGAATCACATGGCCGGTGGTTTTCGACAATCGCCCGGAGATGAGAAGGAAGATCGCTTCGGCCTGGTCTTCCGGCTCGATTGCCGATCGGGTGAGCGAGCGACCGGCATAAAACTCCGCCAGACGGTCGCGCAGATCCTCGGTCGACTCGTCCTCGTTGAAAGATATTCCGTATTTGACGAGCGATGCAATCACCCGGTCTCGCGGGAACATCGCGCTCCCTTTCACTACTGTAGCCGGGGCGATGGCGTTTACGCGCACCATCGGCGACATCTCTATGGCCAGTTCGCGGACGAGGTGATTGGCCGCCGCCTTGCTCGCGTCATAAGCCAGACTCCCCTTCTTGGCCACCACCGCGTTTGCGCTCGTTGTGAGCACTATGCTTGCAGGCAACCCCTGCCGCTTGAAAACACCGTGCGCTTCGTCAGCGACGATGTATGCGCCGGTGACGTTTATTGAGAAGGTGCGCGCCCATTGATGGTCTTCGATGCGGCCTGACGTGTCAGGCGGGACGAATATGCCTGCGGTGACGACGACCGCATCGAGTCCGCCGTAGGCAAGAACAGCTTCGCCAAACATCCGCGCCACGCTCTGGCGGTCAGTGATGTCGCACGACAAACCGATGGCCGGGCCGCAGTTGCTTATCCCCGTGCCTGCGACGCCGATTCCTTCGCCGTATTTTGCAATGATCTCCTGAGCCGCAGCCTTTGCCGTCGCTTCATCAACGTCTACGCAGACGATGTGCGCGCCCTCTTTCACAAGTCGATGAGCAGCGGCACGGCCTATGCCGCTGCCTGCGCCGATGACGGCGATTATCTGACGATCAAGCTCACGATCGGGCGGCAGTCGTCGCAGCTTGGCTTCTTCAAGCGACCAGTACTCTATGTCGAAGGCTTCCTGTTCGTCCATAGCCTCGTAGCTGTCGATTGCCTCAGCCCCGCGCATGACCTCGATGGCGCAGTTGTAAAATTCGGCGGTCACGCGCGACTCGCTCTTGTTCTTGCCCCAGCAGATCATTCCCAGCCCCGGAATCAAAACCACCGTCGGGTTGGGATCGCGCATCGGAGGCGAATCACTTCGTTTGCATCGCTCATAGTAAGCCTGGTAATCGCGTCGATAGCCGATCAATTCCTCTTTCAAAGATTCTTTGAGCGATTCTGCGTCTCCGCTCTCAGGATTCCAGTCGACGAACATCGGCTTGATCTTGGTGCGCAGGAAATGATCGGGGCAGGATGTGCCAAGCGCAGCCAGTCGCGGCCCGTCAACGCTGTTTGTGAAGCGAAGCATCTTCTCGTCCGACTGAATCGTCGCAACCAGTCTTCTTTCAGCAGACACCTGCCCGCGCAGCCAGGGAAGAATCTCTGTGAGTATGGCCTGCCTCTCGTCATCTGCAAGCGGTCTGTATTTTTGCCCGCCGAAGGTCATCTCGCCGCGATCGCGCTGTTGGATCCAGGCGGCGGCGCGCTCGATTATCTCAAGCGCCGTTTCGTAACAGGTCTTGTCCTCGTCGCTCCACGAGCTCATCCCGTGATGACCCAATAGCACGCCCCTGGCCTGCGGGTTATCGCGTATCAGAGATTCGATCATCAGCCCTATGTCAAAGCCCGGTCGCTGCCAGGGGACGTAAATCACATCGTCGCCATAGATTTCCCTGCACAGCCGCTCCTGATTGACCGCCGAGGCGATGGCGATGACCGCGTTCGGGTGCAGATGATCGACGTGTCGGCAGGGAACGAAAGTGTGAAGAGGGGTGTCGATGGAGCAGGCGCGCGGGTTGAGATTGAAGACACAATGATTGTAGAGCGGGTGCATCTCGTCTTCGATCGCGGTCTTGGGACCGCGCTCCGGGTCGGCAAGGTAGAGAGATTTCATCGCTCGCACTTTGTCGAGGTAGAGCGAAGCGAAGCCATCGCGTCGGACAGTGCGCAGGTCTCCTCCCGAACCCTTGATCCACAGCACCTCCACGCTCTGGCCGGTGAGCGGGTCCTTCTCGATCAGTTTGGACGAGGTGTTGCCGCCGCCGGTGTTGGTCAGCGTGAGGTCTTCGCCTAATTTGTTGGAGCGGTAGACGAGTCGATCCACGCCCGACAGTTTATCGGCTGCCTCGTCCTGCCAGAGATATTTTACGTAATGGAATGATTTCGATTCGCTCATCAAACTTCCTCGCGCTAATCCAGATGAAAAACTTCATCGAGTTCGCAGGCAACCGGGCTGTCGTCAGGGTTGGTAATCATAAGCTCTTTCATAAATGCCCACCATCGGCGACATTCATTGGTTTCGGCTATCTGGCGCCACAACTCCTCGCTTTCAATCTCGACGTAAGCAAACAGGCTGTTTGCGGCGCGATCCAGAAAGATCGAATAATTCTGAACGCCATGTTTTTTGAGCGCGTCTTCAAGCTCAGGCCAGATGGGATTGTGCCGCTTTCGATACTCGTCTTCATAGCCGGGCTTGAGCGTCATCCTAAACGCTTTGCGCATAATCACCCTCACCTGTTTTGATAAGAGCGCGTCAGCGCGCCTGAGCAAGGGCTTTACTTGCGCGAGGCAAGTCCTCCCTCACGGTCGGACTACTGACACGCCTTCCAAAGTCCTGCGGGGAAGCTTGCAGCGCGCAGCAGTCGCTCAATCTGCCGCCCGCCTGCTTCTATAGAGACACAGTTTGTTCGGCCCAGAACTGAAACTCCCGATGCTTATGCTCTTCGGCCTTCGCCATCTGACCGCTCGCCGTCCGTCGCACGCGCTCGAATACCTGCGCGCCCACATCGTCAATTGTTTCAGTGCCATCGATTACACCGCCTGCCGAAAGGTCCAGATCGTTTCGCATGCGCTCGAAGACCGGGGTGTTCGAGGCCAGTTTGATGACAGGCGCGATGGCGTTGCCTATCGTCGTGCCGCGCCCGGTGGTGAAAACCACTACGGTCGCGCCCGCAGCCACAAGGCCAGGAGTAGATTCCTGATCGTAGCCCGGCCCCTGCATCAAATTGACTCCGCGCGCTTTCGGCGTTTCAGCATACTCGATGACTCCCTCGACCCGCGTGGTTCCGGCTTTGGCTATTGCGCCGAGCGATTTGATGGTGATGTTGAGAAGTCCGCCCGCGATGTTGCCGGGGCTGGGATTCTCATTTAGCACCGCGCCGAATTTCGAAGCGTACTCTTTGTACCAGTCGACCATCCGGTAAACCGCGCGGCCCGTCTCAACGTCTTTGGCGCGATTGGCCAGTATGTGCTCCGCGCCGCAGAACTCCGGCACTTCGGTAATCAAAACCGTTCCGCCTGAGCGAACAAGGGTGTCGGCCGCGCGCCCGAGAGCGGGGTTAGCCGAGATGCCCGAAAACCCGTCCGATCCTCCGCACTTGACTCCAAGCACAAGCTCACTGACCGGAACTTCCTGGCGCGCGGCGAGGTTCGCTTCCGGCAGCATCCGTTCTACTTCTTTCATCCCGCGCTCGATGGCCGCCTGAGTGCCTCCCACTTCCTGAATGCCGATCTTGGCGAAAGGCTTGTCGAAAGTTTTCTCCCGCCTGAGCAGAAATTTTTCGACATAAGCGAGATTGGTTTTCTCACACCCCAGGTCTATGAGGATGACCGCGCCGACGTTGGGATGATCGGCGTAGTTGGAAAGCGTGCGCAGCATAACATCGAGGTTGGAGCCGTCCTGACAACCGCAGCCTTTGTTGTGAGGGATGGCGACGACGCCATCGACATTGGGATATCGCTCTCGTTTGTAGAGGAGGAACTCAGCCATCATAGAGATTTGCTGCGCCTCGTGGCTTGCGCACATGCTGGTCGGCACGATCAGCACGAAGTTGCGCGTTCCGACTCTGCCGTCCTGCCGGCGAAATCCCATGAAGGTCGCGCGGTTTTCTTTCGGGATGTATTCCGGTGGCGGTGTGAAAAGAGCGTCGGGCAGATCGCGCACTACAGGAACATCGTTCGACATATTGTCGTGTGAGATGCGATCGCCTTCGCGGATGCCGAGCGAAGTTCCGATTGGCTGGCCGTACTGCAAAACGAACTCGCCCGGTTCGATCGCGCGCGTTGCAAAACGATGACCGGGCGTGACCGTTGCATTGACCGAGACAACGCGACCATCCAAAAGCTGGACTTCGAGACCGGGATGAGTTTCTTTTTTGACCACCGCCACATTGTCTTTCGGATCGACGATGATGGCATACTCATTGACAGGCTGTGCGAGTTTGGCGATTGACATGATCTTTGCCCCTGCTTCGCTCGACTCCCGCTCTTTATCTCGATCTTGCCGGAGTCTGCTTCTCTGATCCCATTACACGTTTATTCTCGGCGAAACGGAATTGGTCAAACCAATTCAAGATTAAAGGAAGGCAATTTAATCACGCAGTGGTAAATAAGGCAAGATATTTCACGGGCGCTTTCGATGTCCGATTCGGAGATCGCTAATCCCTGATAGAACTGAGAATAATGCGTTAACTCGGCCTCGAACGCGGCAAAGACGCCAGAGCTTGACAAGACTATTCTGCCGATGTTACACACTGCCCGTCTGTCATCTGATTGGTATTACCCCTGACAGCGGGAAGATGTCAGCAATCGCTCAGTGGATGGAGAACGAATAAATGAGCTATTCGGCTTTGGAATTAAACGGCAAGGTGGCGGTCGTCATCGGCGGCACTTCGGGCATAGGCCGGGCAATCGCCCTGGGACTTGCCGAAGCAGGCGCCGATGTGATTCCGACCTCGCGGAGGATAGAGCAGGTCGAAGAAACGGCGAGGGAAATCGAGCAGCGTGGCCGAAAAACGATTCGCGTCGCTTCGGATGTCTCCGACCGATCTTCCTTGCAGCGCGTACTGGATCAGAGCATCGAAGCGTTCGGCAAGGTCGACATTCTGGTCAACTCGGCTGGAAGAACCAAACGCGCTCCGACTCTGGATTTCAGTGAAGAGGACTGGAACGACATCATCGAAACGAACCTCACGGGCACGCTGCGGGCTTGTCAGGTCTTCGGACGCCACATGCTTGAGCGCGAATACGGGCGCATCATCAACATCGCCTCGCTATCGACTTTCGTCGCGCTTCACGAAGTGGCAGCTTACTCGGCCAGCAAGGCTGCGGTGGCATCGCTCACAAAATCGCTGGCCATAGAATGGGCCTCGCGCGGAGTTTGCGTCAACGCTATCGCGCCGGGAGTCTTTCGCACTCCTCTGAACCAGAAGCTTCTGGATGAAACCGGACGCGGGCAGGAATTCCTGCTGCGCACGCCGATGAAGAGATTCGGCAAGGTCGAGGAGTTGGCCGGGGCGGCTGTGTTTCTGGCTTCCGACGCAGCCAGTTTCGTCACCGGCGAAATACTTGTCGTAGACGGCGGCGTCCTTGCCAGCGGGGTCAATCAATGATCCTTCTGCGATACCTGGAAACATGAACCTTCGCATGTGAGGAAAAAAATGAAAGATGTGTCTGAGGTGGCAGAGGACCTGGCGGTTTCGGATTCGACAGAATCTACCCGCGTTGGGTATTACCGATGGGTTATCTGCGCATTGCTCTTTTTTGCGGCAACTGTCAACTACATCGACCGGCAGGTCATAGGCATTCTCAAACCGACTCTGTCAGACGAGTTCGCGTGGAACGAGCGTGACTATGCCGCCATCATCTTCAGCTTTCAACTCGCCTATGCCATAGGATTGCTGCTGGCCGGTCGTGTTATCGACAAGCTGGGAACGAGGCGCGGATTTACTCTGGCGGTCGTGTTGTGGAGCATTGCGGCTATCGCTCATGCTGTTGCCGACCGACTCCCCTGGCTTCAGTTGCCCAGCCTGCTCCTCGATCCGCCTTCGATAGTGCTTCTGTCAGGCGCAGCCGCCGGGTTCGCTCTGGCGCGATTCGCGCTGGGGCTGGGCGAATCGGGTAACTTTCCCGCTTCGATCAAAACCGTCGCCGAGTGGTTTCCAAAAAAAGAGCGGGCGCTTGCGACAGGCATCTTCAATTCAGGAACGAATGTCGGCGCGCTCGTGACTCCGCTGGTCGTGCCCTGGATAACGCTTCAATACGGGTGGGAGTGGGCTTTCGTCCTGACGGGTCTCACAGGATTTGTGTGGGTGGTCTTCTGGTTGAGGGCATACCGCCAGCCTGAAGAGCATCCGCGAGTCTCGGCCTCAGAGATGGCTCATATTCGCAGCGACCCGCCGGAATCGATCACTCCTGTCCCGTGGGGCAAGGTCTTTCCGCATCGTCAGACCTGGGCGTTCTCGATAGGAAAATTCATGACCGATCCAATCTGGTGGCTTTACCTGTTCTGGATACCGGATTTTCTCAACCGCAATCACGGTCTCGATCTCAAATCAATCGGGCTGCCTCTGGTAGTCATCTATCTCATTGCCGACATCGGCAGCATAGGCGGAGGATGGCTATCGTCGTCACTGATCAAACGCGGATGGAGCATCAACGCCGCGCGAAAGACCGCGATGCTCGTCTGCGCGCTGTGCGTAGTGCCGATAATCTTCGCTTCTCAGGTGTCGAACCTGTGGGTGGCCGTCCTGCTCGTAGGGCTTGCGGCGGCAGCGCATCAGGGATGGTCGGCAAATATCTTCACTCTGACATCGGACATGTTTCCTCGACAGGCCGTCGGCTCGGTGGTCGGCATAGGCGGGATGGCAGGAGCAGTCGGCGGAATGCTGATATCGCTGGCCGTCGGCGAAATACTACAGCGCACAGGCAGCTACGTGCCGATCTTCATCATTGCAGGCTCGACCTATCTGGTCGCGCTGCTGATCATTCATCTGCTTGCGCCGAAACTCGATCAAGCCAGGCTCGATAACATGGCAGGTTGAACGCGATGTCCGAATCACTGAACATAAAACCGAAAGACGATTGTCGCTGGGACCTTGTGAGCCTCGGCGAAGTGATGCTTCGCCTCGACCCCGGCGATGGCCGCATACACACCGCTCGCTCATTCGATGTATGGGAGGGCGGCGGCGAGTACAACGTTGCGCGGGGCCTCAAGCGGTGCTTCCGTCTCGACACTGCCATCGTGACTGCGCTTGCCGATAATCCCGTTGGCCGTCTGGTCGAAGACTTGATCTTTCAGGGCGGCGTCGATCAGTCGCACATTCGCTGGGTGAAATACGATGGCGTCGGGCGCGAGGTGCGCAACGGATTGAATTTCACCGAACGCGGGTTCGGCATTCGCGCCGCGCTGGGCTGCTCAGACCGGGGCCACACCGCCGTCTCACAACTACAACCCGGCCAGATCGATTGGGAAGAAATCTTCGCCCGCCAGGGCTCAAGATGGTTTCACACCGGCGGCATATTCTGCGCGCTGTCGGAGACTACGCCTGCGGTGGCGCGCGAAGCGATGGAGTCGGCAAGGCGCAACGGCGCGATCATCTCTTATGATCTCAACTACCGTGAATCGCTCTGGAAATCAATCGGCGGCAAAGCGAAAGCGCGCGAGGTCAATCGCCAGTTAGCGCCGATGGTCGACGTGATGATCGGCAACGAAGAGGATTTCACCGCCGCGCTCGGCTTCGAGGTCGAGGGGCTGGACGAGCAGCATTCGAAACTCGATGTTGAAAACTTCCGTCGAATGATCGAGCGCGCTATCGAGGAATTCCCAAACTTCAAAGTCGTTGCCACCACGCTCAGAAACGCGCGCACTGCGACGATCAACGACTGGGGAGCGGTCTGCTACACGGGCGGCAGTCTCTATCAGGCGCAGACGCGCGAGAGCCTTGAGATATTCGACCGCGTGGGCGGAGGAGACTCTTTCGCTTCGGGGTTGATCTACGGACTGATGACAGATCGCGGGCCGCAGTGGGCCGTCGAGTGCGGCGCGGCTCACGGCGCGCTTGCGATGACCACGCCCGGCGATACTACGATGGCGACTCTCTCGGAAGTCGAACGCGCGATGAAGGGCGGCACGGCTCGCGTCGCGCGATGAAAACATCAGGAGCAGCGATGAACAAATCAGAAGTGATTCGACAGATCGTGGAAACGGGCGTCATCCCGGTCGTGCGCGCCTCTTCGTCGGATGAAGCGATGAAGGCGATTGACGCGATCAAAGAGGGCGGCATTTCGGTGCTGGAAATTACGATGACCGTTCCCGGAGCGGTGCGGGTGATCGAGGAGGTAGCCGCCCGTTTCGGCTCCGACGCGATTGTCGGAGCGGGCACAGTGCTCGACGCCGAGACCGCCCGCGCCTGCATACTGGCCGGAGCGCAGTTCATCGTCAGCCCTTCGCTCGATCTCAACACGATAGCCTGCTGTCGCAGGCACAGCGTCGCGGTGATGCCGGGCGCGCTCACTCCGACTGAAGTCGTTCAGGCGTGGACGGCAGGCGCAGACTTCGTGAAAGTTTTTCCCGCGGGCGCATTGGGAGGCGCAAGCTACATCAAATCACTCAAAGCGCCGCTCCCTCATATCGAGCTTGTGCCGACCGGGGGGGTGTCGCTCAAGACTGCCTCAGATTTCATCAAGGCCGGAGCCAGCGCGCTTGGCGTCGGAGCAGACCTCGTAGATGTCAAGGCTCTGAGGGAAGGAAACCTAAGTCTGATCGTTGAACGCGCTCGTCAGTTCGTCGAGATAGTCAGAGAATCGCGCCATGCCACCTTATGAAATCATTCCGCCTGCGCCGCGTTCGGGCCTGGGGTGAGCATTTTAGAAGTATTCAATTTTGCGGTGAATTTCTTTCCTACTTACGACCTTGCCTACCTCATCAACCCATAGAATTCTTTGCTTATAGCGGGTTTCAAATGCGTGTGGCTATAATGTAAGATTATCACTATG
>CAZPQE010000243.1:0-4479 GCA_964588615.1 uncultured Clostridia bacterium
CCTGACGGTCGGGCTACTGACACGACTTGCTTCGAAAGCTCAGTTTGTGACCGCGCGCAGTATATGTCAGCCCAGGTCAACGGCCTGGGAAAAAGCGCAGCGATCAATTCCAAGCCCCAAAGGGGCGGCGCTAATTCGGCAAACATGAATCATTCCAACCATCATCGTGAGACTGAACTGAACCTCTCGCTCCTGTCGAAGCGCGAACTTCACTGCGAACTTCACTGCGAACTTCGCGCCTCCCGCACTTCCTCAACAACATCCCGCCGGTAGTTTATATCGCCCGCTTTCAATCAGTTGACCTCGCGCAGACAGACGCCATCTCCGTCGGCACGCTCGTTGCCCGCAAAGGGCGAGCAGTGAATGTGATTTCGGCAGCATTCTGCTCAACCGAGCTTCGGGGCGCGGAGGGCCGCACGGGCAGAGGAAATTTCCCATCCACGCCCTGAAGCAGAAAATGCGAGCGCGTCTCAGTTCATGCGCGCTGGTGTCAAATAAAACTTTCCGACAGTCAATTCGACTACATAAGGAGGAAATATGTCTGGTAGAATGAAGCCCATCACGAAACGGCTTATGGTCTTTGCAGTAATCGCGGCTTTCGTCGTCAGCGGATTGCCGTCCGCCTTTTCAGGCAAAGCGGCTTCGGGCAAGAGTCCTAAGACGGCGACGAGGAAGGCGGCTCCGGTCGCAGCAACGCCTGTCCTGTTTCAGTCGACTGCGCCAAGCTACGACAAGTTGATACAGGATGACAGCAGCGGCAGTATGCTGAGATTCAATTCGACAACCGGCGAGTATCTGTTCAGCAAATGCAGCGACGGCTTTACTCTGACCGGCACTGGCACAGTGACTAAAAAAGGGTGTACATACACGCTCGCGCATAACCCGTCTGATCGCAGAGTTCAGGCCAGCCTCGACACCTGCACGAAGAAGGGCAACGCCTCGCTTCAGTTCCCGGTGGGAACGACGGCGATGACCCTCACAGACCGCGACACTTCCAACGATCCGGGTCTTTCGGATTCTGCCGCTCCGCAGGTGGCGATTGACGCCCCCAACGGAGGCGAGATCGTAGACACAAACTCCGTCTTCACCATCAACTGGAACTCTGACGACAACACAGGGGTCACAAGCCAGGATGTGCTGATTTCAACCAATGGCGGCGCGACTTTTTCCACCGTCGCCGCAGGACTCACGGGCAGTGTGAATCAGTACGCATGGACTGCTCCCGCTTCGATTGATAATCAGGCGGTGAGGGCGCGTGTGATTGCGCGCGATGCCGCCTGCAACGTGAGCCGCGATGACAGCGACGCCAATTTCACTCTCTGGAATCCGCCTGCGACTTTCACTCACGCGGCTGAAGCTCCTGTCTACATGGCTTCGGGCGGATTCAACTCTTACATACACCTGTGCAACTCGTCTTCAGCCACAGTCATCGCTGAACTTGCTCTACGCCTGCCCACGGGCGATGCAACCTCTCACATGCCTGCTCAGATTTCGCTCGCTCCCGGAAGCGCGCGAAAAATCAAAGTCACTGACTATCTCACTCTTGGAGCATCAGGCGAGATGGTCGAAGGAAGCATCAGACTTCGCCACAACGGGCCGAGCGACGAAGCGGTGATGGCGATGATAGCCGTCGATAAATTCGGCGAAGAGCAATCCTTCACCACGCCTTTCGTCTATGCGACTTCTTCGCAATCGGCGCAAAGTTCGATGCAATGCTCGCCGCTGTTTTATATAGGCGATCAAACGCATGCTTACCTCGCGCTGCAAAATTGCAGGAACTTTCCCGTAACGGTGGGCGTGAAACTGATCTACGGTACAGGAGAGCCAAACACGCCCAACGGCAGTTACTATCTGCCTGATCTGACGATGGGCGGGCAGGAGAGAATGGAGATCGATCTGGCAAACCTCAAAGAAGAGCTTCAGGGCGCGAAGTGGGGATCGATAGCTGTGAGCGCGCCTCCACAGTCTGTGGTCGCGCACACAGTTATGAAATCGTCTGCAAACCGATTCGCGTTCGGCTCGGCTTTCCTCGATCCGTCGATGTCGTCGAGCGCGACTAAGGTGGCGAGCACGCTCAAGCTCGATTATGACGCCGCGCTCAAATCCTGCGTGATGGTCTGCAACATGAGCGCGGAAGAGCGAGTGGTGACTGCGAGTTTTCAGACCGACAGCGGAGTGGTGATACCTTCGCAGCAAGTGACGCTCTCGGCGGGTGGGCAGCGGCTCCTGGAGCTTGATTCGAGGCAGTTGCTTGCGGCAGGCCAGAGCGCGATGGCCGATGTGAGACTCAGCTACAGCGGCAGCGGGTCGGACATCATGGCCGGAGCGGTCTCGATGTCTGCTGAGGGCGTGGCGATAGCGGCGAGGTTCACGGAGCCAGCACCAGCGGACGGGCGGCAGTTGGTCAATCCGTTTTTCCGTGTGGACGCTCGGACACGTGGGATAGTGCAGATATCGAATCTCGGAGCAGTCACAGTCCGGGCAGGCGTGAGCATGAAGTTTGCGAATGCGAACCTGTCGCCCGTGACGACTGAGCTTGTGACAGTGGGAGCAGGGAAGACATTCGCGCTCGATCTTCAGGATTATTTCGATCAGGTTCCTGACGGGGTAGCGGCTGAAGGATGTTTGAAGCTGATACACAACGGGCAGCCTGGGACGGTGACGGCTGTGTTCACGGCGATAGGGGCGGGGAATGAGATCGGGCTTGAGAGCGCGTTCGAGGGAGGGCCGCCATTGGCGACTACGGGGATGATGATGTTTCCGGGGGAAGGAATTCTTCAGCCGGGAGAATCGACTCCGGTAGTAGTGATGACGGGAGGAAGCGCAGGGCCGTTCACGTTTGGAGCAAGCGACGGGACGATAGAGCCGCTGCCGACATCCGACCCGGATGTGTATGGCGTGACCTACACCGCGCCGGAGGAGGAAGACGGCCCGGAGACAGTGACGATAACGGTAACATCGCCTGGAGGAAGCGAGACCATCGCGCTTGAGATTCAGAAAGTGAAGCTAAGGAAGATAGAGACCTTCAACGCTCAGAACGCAAGCACGGAAGGAAGGGTGAACCCTGATGGGGGAACAAAGTTTTTGCTGGAAGGCAAGAGCGATTTCCCGGCAGTGCCGCTTATAGTGAGGTTCCGGCAAGGTGATCTGAAGGCTGAAATAACTGTTCCTGTAGATATCGCATCGAGACCTACGCCTGACCAGTTGAAAGGGACAGCGCCAGCCAACACGCAGTTTATCGGCGATGCGAAGATAGAGGTGCGAACTCTGGACGGCACGAAGATTTCGAAGAAGTCGTTGTGCGATGAGACAGGATGCAGCGCCTACTACTCGTTCGATCCTCCGTCGCCGACGACAAGCATCAGCACACCAGGATTCAACAGGCTGGGCGGCAATCTGACCATCACCGCTGCTGGCGGCGGGTTCAGAGTATTTCGACCGAGTGACCAAAGCCATCCTATTGTAAATCCCGATGTCAGCATCGCGGAGATAGATTTTGAGGTGAATCTGGTCACCGAAGGCGTGCCTTCCACGATCAACGGCAACGTGAAAAGAGCAGGGGCGGAAATAGAATCCTGTGCCGTTGAAGGCGTGTCGCCCTGCAAGAAAATCACTGTGAAAAACCCAGGTGGCAGGAACCAGGATAAGGTGAAGAGTGTGGTGGCGCTCTACAACCTGTTGCCTGGCCCTGCTCCAATACCGGAGACTCGCTTCCCCGACAACGGCCCATCAAGAGGAGGCACACAGATAACCATCAGGGGACAAAACCTGGACTATACGCGACGAGTCACGATCGGCGGGTCTCCTGTTCCTTTGGTACTGAACCATACGAGGAACACCCTTGTCGTGTTATCTCCACCTCACATTGCCGGGCCAAGTAACGCAATCAGGTTGTTCGACATTGACAACGCTGCGCCAGGCGGCACTCAGGTGCCTGGGGGCGATTTCCGCTATGACCCAACTAAGGTGACGGAGATAATGGGAGTTTACATCGTCGGTCCGGGCGAAGAAGTTGCGCTCAAGGACAATACCTTTTCTGTCGCCCAGCCCGGTTGTCTGGAAAACATCAGCCTGATAGTGCGTAGGCCAAACTTCATACCGCCGGGAGTGCCTACCGGCTTGCCGGTGTTCGAGGCAGTGGAGGGCTTTAACTGTGGAAATTGCGTTTGTTCGATCAGCCCGACCTGTCCAAGGCCAGCAAGCGCTACCTTGACCTTCACACTCGTAAACACGGCTATGCCTATGAACACTCAACTCATGCTGATGAATCAGCAGATAGAATTAAGATTTACCATCGGTCCCGCAGACCCTATTACTGGCAAGAACGAAAACTGCAAAAGCGGGACCTGAACATAGGGTAAGCGCCGGAAATCAGGGCTGTCATCACAGGATGGCAGCCCTGCCTTTAGCAGAAAAGGAGAGTTATGAAGCAGACGAAGATGTTGAAAACCGCGATACTGATTGTGATTGGAGCGGCGC
>CAZPQE010000243.1:4579-9747 GCA_964588615.1 uncultured Clostridia bacterium
CGTTCAGTCTCAGCTTCTTTCCCGCCCAGGCGGTACAAATCAATGACAACGGAGACGTGTTATTCAGAGCCGACGTGAGATTCAACGAATCAACAGAAAAGCAGGGTCTTTTCCTTTCAACCTCATCAGGTTTCACAAAGATACTCTTCGAAGGCGACCTGATGCCTACTGGCGGAATAGTAATGCCTAAAACTTTTGCCAACTCAGACTTTAACAACAGAGGCGAAGTCACCTTTTCGGTCAGGCTCTCTGAAGGCCCTTCCGACAGCGGTATATTTCATTATTCGGATGGACGAATAGTGAAGATCATGGCTGAAGGTGATATCACGCCGATAGGCGGAAAGTTTTCTCCGCTGGTCGATCCTGAAGGGCGCGAATCTTTTCCGACTCCAAGAATAAATGAAAATGGAACGGTGGCCTTCAAAGTGAGAGTCACTGACGGCAGCGCATCATCAGCGATCTTTCTGGCTTCGCCTCGCGCGATGATCAAAGTCGCAGCCATAGGAGATGAGCTTCCTTCAGGCGGGAAGATAAAAGAGATTACCTCGTTCGCTCTCAACGACCTCGGACAGGTGGCTTTCTTCGCCGAAGTCAAAAACGGCCCGAAGGGAGTCTTCCTCGCTTCGCCCGTCGCGCCCGCAATCTCGAAGATCAAACTCAAACGCAAACAGGGGGGACTTGAATTGCGAGTCGACGGCTCAGGCATGATAACCAGCGACACGGTGATAGAAATAAACGGGGCGGCTCTCGATGAGTCGAGCTACCCTGAAAGCTTCCGCGAAAACGGAGGCACGACGCGAAGAACAGTCAGTCGAGATTCGCGTCTCGAAGAGTTGATACCCGCAGGACAGAGTGTGCAGGTGACTCTTTTCAATCGATTGACCAATGTGAGAAGCGTTCCTGTCAGCTTCTCGCGATGAGCAGTCGAGATTTTTTATCCGATGCGACGCAGCCCCGGCAGCGATGTGAGAATCTTTCGCCCCTGCCGCGTCTGTCGGACTGAGCCTCGCGCATCGCTTCACCACGATTGAATGTTCCAGATTTCGCCGGCGTACTCTTTTATCGTCCGGTCACTCGAAAACTTTCCTATCCTCGCCACGTTCAATATCGCCTTGCGCGTCCACGCCGCCGGGTTCTTGAACTCTCTGCCCACCTCAAGCTGCGCCTCGATGTATGAAGGCAGATCGGCCAGCAGAAAATATTGATCCTTCTCAAGCAGTGATCGATATATCCACTGGAAAAGCCCCGGCTCGTCGGCGCAGAACATATCTGAATTCAGCGCGTCGACGACACGCTTCACATAAGGATTCGCTTCGTAATGCTCGCGCGGATTGTACGTCCCCTGTGACACCATCTCCTGAATCTCATGCGCCTTGAGCCCGAAGATGAAAATGTTCTCTTCGCCCACCTCTTCGCGTATCTCTATGTTTGCGCCATCGAGAGTCCCAATGGTCAGCGCGCCGTTCATCGCAAACTTCATGTTACCCGTCCCCGATGCTTCCTTGCCTGCCGTCGATATCTGCTCGCTGAGGTCGGCGGCGGGGATGATCTTTTCCGCAAGCGAGACTCGATAGTCGGGTATGAAAACCACTTTGATGAGTCCCTGCGTTCTCCGGTCGCGGTTGATTACTCGCCCGACGCTGTTTATCAGCTTGATAATCTGCTTGGCAGCCCAGTAGCCCGGCGCGGCCTTGCCCGCAAAAATATAAGTTCGAGGCACGAAGACCGGCTGGTCGTCTTCGACAAGCCGCAGGTACTCGTGAATTATGTGCATCACGTCGAGCAACTGCCGCTTGTATTCGTGCATGCGCTTGATCTGCGCGTCGAACAGAGAAGTCGGATCGACTATGACCCGCGTGGTTTCCTGTATCACTTTCGCCAGACGATCCTTGTTCGCCCGTTTGACTTTGCGAAACTCGTCCTGAAACTCTTCGTCATCAGCGTGAGGCTCAAGCCCGCGCAACCGGTCGAGGTCGGTGATCCAACCGTCGCCTATCGTCTTTGTAATCAGACTCGCAAGCCCCGGATTAGCCTTGAGCAGCCATCGGCGCTGGGTCACTCCGTTGGTCTTGTTGTTGAACCTTTCGGGCCACATCTGGTAGAAGTCCGGCACGAGCGTCGTTTTGACGAGCTCGGAATGAAGCGCGGCCACTCCATTTATCGAGTGGCTGCCGACTATCGCCAGGTGTCCCATCTTCACCTGCGCAGCTTCGCCCTGCTCGACTATGCGCATTCGGTTCGCTTTTTCCGCGTCTCCCGGCCAGCGAACTTCTATCTGATCGAGAAACCGACGCTCTATCTCGTAGATGATTTGCAGATGACGCGGCAGCACCCGCTCGAACAAAGTGACCGGCCATTTTTCAAGAGCCTCGGGCAGCAGGGTGTGATTTGTGTAGGCGAGAGTCGAGACGGTCGTATCCCATGCCTTCTCCCAGGGAAGATCGTTTTCATCGATGAGCACACGCATCAACTCGGCGACCGCAATGGCCGGGTGAGTGTCGTTAAGCTGTATGGCCACCTTCGACGAGAAATCATCGAAGGCGCGATGCTTCTTCTGATAGCGGTTGATGATGTCGCGGATGGCGCAGGCCACGAGGAAGTATTCCTGAAGCAATCTCAACTCTCGCCCTTTCTCGACCGAGTCCGAAGGGTAAAGGACTTTGGTTATGGTCTCGGTCGCTATCTTCTGATCGACAGCCTTGATGTAATCGCCCTGATTGAATATCTCCATATCGAATTCGTGAGACGAGCGGGCCGAGTAGAGGCGCAGGAAATTCACTGTGCGCCCGCCGTAGCCGACTATGGGCATGTCGTTGGGGACGCCTATGAGAATCTTCCAGTCCATCCACATGGGGTTGTACTGATCGGTGCGGTCGGCAGCGTGCTCGACGTGGCCGAATACGGGGATCACGCAGACCTCATCGGCCCGTCTGATCTGCCAGGGCGTTCCGTATTCGAGCCAGTGATCGGGCCTTTCCTTCTGATAGCCGTTTTCTATCTCCTGTCGGAACAATCCGTATTCATAGTTGATGCCGTAGCCGTAGCCGGGCATGTTGAGGGTGGCGAGTGAATCGAGAAAGCAGGCGGCCAGCCGACCGAGGCCCCCGTTGCCGAGAGCGGCGTCGGGTTCTCTGGCGCGGATTTCATCCAGATTGAATCCCATATTCAACATCACGTCGCGGCACATCTCGAACAATCCGAGGTTGTAGAGGTTGTTGCCCAGGAACCGCCCCATCAGAAATTCCATAGAGAGGTAATAGAGCCGCTTGGCGTCCGTCTGCTCGTATCGCTCCTGAGTTTCCAGCATGTGGTCTATCAGGCGATCGCGAACGGCGAGGGCGACTGCGAGGAAGGCATCGCGTGTTGAAAGTTTTTCCCACCCTTTGCCCAGCGTGTACTTGATGTGGGCTCGAATGGAGTCCTGAAAAGCAGCCGCGTTTTCTGAAACATTGCTGTCGGTTTCGCCGATCATGATCGTCCTCCGATACTCACTCGCAGAGTTTTTCATTAGCCGCTTTCCTGTTGATCGCAGACGGGAATCGAGGGAAGCAGCTTCTCGGGATTTGAAGGTGAAGCTTTCACCATCCGGTCGTCTTTCGTCAACTCGATGGCGGCATCTGTGCCATCAACGGCAAAGCGCAAACTTCGTTTGACAACACTTTTCTTTCCCAGGAGGGTAGTCTTCCTGCGAAAACAGAAGGGGAGATTCTCTACGCTCAATTTGGGGATATGTAGAGAAATAGGTCAATGGTCAGTAGGCAGTGGGCAGGGATGCAGGGGTGAAGAGAAAATGCAGAATGCGGAATGTAGAATGCGGAATAGATTTGAGCCGGATTTTCTATTTATTCCGCGCTCCGCATTCTGCACTCCGCATTCTTCTTTTGAGCACTGATTTGCCCCCTTGCTCCACAGAGCGGGATTAAGTCCAGGGTGAGTTTCCTCTTATGACACGGACTGCGCGTGAGGGCCGATGAGGGAAGCCTTTCATTATCAATGCATGTGCCGGTTGATCGGGAAGCGAGCCGAGCGGCACGCCAGTTGTACATCTTTGGAACGTGCTTCGACAAAAAAGCTTCCATCGAGCACAGTGACTTGGATCGAATTCGGAGTATGTTTGTCAATGATACCGAAGGTTCTGGTAGTCGATGATGATGCTGCAACCAGAAATCTGCTCTGGAGCCTGCTCTCGATGGCGGGCTATGAAGTGATTCTGGCTGAAGATGGAAAGAGCGCCATCGATATGACCCAGCGTGAAAGGCCCGACCTGGTGCTCGCCGACGGGCTGCTGCCGAAAATGCATGGATTCCTGGTTTGCAAGACGATAAATAGTTTCCCCAACCCCCCCAGAGTCCTCATCCTCACCGGCGTTTACTCCAAGCCGACTTATGGCTGGCAGGTTAATTGCGAGTATGGAGCCGATGCCCTGATGAACAAGCCGTTCGATGCAGGCGCGCTTCTGCTGTGGGTAGCTCAGGAACGGAGTTCAGCCTCAAGCAGCAGCGCGGCTGCCTGACAGTCGTCGCCTGCCGGGGTCCCGGCGCAAGGACTGAAGCTGGGCTATTCAAACGAGGTTAGAGTATGAATTCAACCGCAGAGATCACAATCAGCACAATCCTCACCCAACAGGATCAATTTCTTGCCTGGAATCAACCTGATATTACCGACCTTCTGTTTTCGACCTTTCAGGCGGCGCTCAAAAAGAGCCGCGAGCTCGAACAGAAGGAAAAAGAATTAAAGGAGGCCAGGGAGATGATCAAGCAGCTTAGAAAGATCATTCACGCCTGCGCGCATTGCAAGAAGATCCGAGACGAGGAAGATTACTGGCAGGAGGCGGAGTATCCGTTTGAGAAGAAGAGCGACGCCGACTACAGTCACACGGTTTGCCCGGAGTGCGTCGAACAGTTCTATCCCGAATTCAAGAGAAAACTTCTCAGCGCCTGACAACGCAGCAACCGCTCGAAGATGAATCACCGCCCCAGACCGTTTGTCGCTGCTCATCGAGCGATCTCTGATGATGAATCCGACAGAGTCGGCATCCTCTGATTCCCCTCACCCACGAGCCAGTCGCCCGCTTCCTGCGAGCCTCGTCATCGCTATGCCCGGAGACCTCGCCGGCTGATTAGAGAGCCGCGTTCATCTCCATGCCTGTCGCAGTGAGTTTGCGGGCC
>CAZPQE010000244.1:0-9731 GCA_964588615.1 uncultured Clostridia bacterium
CACCAGAAACGGATTGCCCACATCCGTGCCTGCAAGTATTTTCACTCCCGCCCGGCGCATCGCTTTGACAAGCTCACGCTCTCGTCGAAAAGATCGTCTGGCAAGGGCGATTTCTTCAGATGAAAACGGCTCCTCGAATATCTGCCGCCATTGCTCTTTGTCTCTGCCGGAGATGTATTTGAATCGCGGCTGGGTCAGTATCTCGCCGTCGCTGAGAGTTTCAGCCCGCAGTTCGACCAGTGTGGGACACATCCAGGTCTGGTTTCTGACGAAGGTAGCGAAGAGCTTTGCCGCTTTTTCTTCGTCGTAGGAATCAATCGACTCGGCATGAACTCGAAGCCCGATAGTTTTGTCTTCAGGCGCTTCGGTCAGTCGCTTTCTCAATTCCGTCTCGCGCGACGAGCAGGCTATCAGTATGCCTTCGTTATGCTCGATGCTTTTCTGCCCCGCTTCGGAGGCTTCCAGCGCGCTGACCGCATCAGGAACGTGGCCGGCGAATGGGATATTCGATTTCTTCGCTTCGTCGGCGATGGCAAAATATGCCTGACGCGAAAGCAGATTATAAACTTTGATGAAATCCGCTCCGTCCTCTTTGAGCTTATTCACTGCTTGACGCGCTTCCGCTTCATTGGCTGTGGCAATCGAGCCGGGGTGGATTGGATTTGCCCCGTCGAGGATCGGGCCGTTGGCGATCAAACGCGGCCCGACTATCTTGCCTTCTTCGATTTCGCGGCGCAGTTGCCGTATGCGCTCCATCGGCTGGCGCGCGGAGGTGTGCATATTGCGGATGCCGGTCACTCCGTTGGCCACGAGCAGAGGAAGGCTTCGCGCCGCGCTCGCGACGATGTGCGTGTGCATATCCCACAGGCCGGGGATCAGGTACTTGCCGCGCGCATTTATGATCTGCGCGCCGCGCGGAACGGCAACTTTTCCAGCGCGACCCAGCGCGGTGATGCGGTCGCCGGTGATGACGACGGTCATATCGGGTTGAGGCGGCCTGCCTGTGGCATCTATTACGGTAACGCGCTGGAGGACGAACGATCCGGTTCGAGAGTCATCGCTTTTTTGTCGTCTGGCCCACCCGACCGCCGGAGCCAGCCATTCCCCAATCGGCTTGTACAAAAAGCCGTGTCCCAGCCCGGTGTTGATCTTTATTTCCCTGTGCGTGTTGAGGCCCGCGGCCCGGTCGAAAACCTTCTCACAAGAGCCTCCGAGTTCATCGCTTGTATCGTACACCGATAACACGTTGCCCCACAGATCGATGTCGAACTGTTGCAATATGGCATCGTTGCAATTGCCCATTATGACGAAATTGACCTGCCAGTTTTTCAGGCGCGACGAAACCAGCATGGCGATCACTGCGCCTTTTGAAGCACCGACTACGGTGATGCGCTGCTCCGGCACGCCAGCCTTGAGCAGCGCCTGAATCTGCGCGACCACTTTGTCCGCATACCGCTCTGGATCGGTACCCTTGGGTCTGACTTCGCTGATTACGACAAACCCTTCGCTTCTGAACGCGCCCAGAATCTTTTCATATTCATACACGCCAAATTTCGGACTGGTCGGGCGCTCGCCTTCGTCTTCAATGATCCGCCCGTGCAGGTAAAACAGATACCTTGTCCCGGCATCAACCTTCGCTGGTACTTCTTTCGGGATGACGCCCTGTTCGGCATTGAATTTCGCGCGGCCTGGCGGTTGGGCCGACACGCTCATTGCCGTCAGCGCGAGTAACAGAACCAATGGCTTGGGTATGGACATCGTCATGGTGTTTCTCCTGCCCTCAGTTTCAAAAGCGCCAGCCCTGTGAGCGCGCCGCTCGACGCGCCGCTGACCGCGCCTATGTAGAGGAAGGTGATCGTGTGACCGATCAATCCGCCGTCCATCGCTCCCATCAATTCGTCTGCTATCGGATAAGTCGCCATCGCCGTCACACCGAGTCCCGCGCCGAAGCCCAGCGTGTTCGCAAGCAGCCACAGGTTTCCGCGCTCAAGGTGCGGTCTCAGCGTCATTCCTCCGATGAAGCCTATCGTTGCAAAGGCCAGCAGCAGATCGTAAGGAACGCCCGCCTTGTAATAACCGATCCAGAACATCACCGGCATAAAGGCGATAGTCGTCCACACCATTCGGTCAGTCACAGGCGCGATGCGGCGAAAGACGCGCTTTTGAAACAACGCAATGACTGCTCCGACTTCGAACAATCCAATGGTGTGCGCGATGAATTGCGACAATGTGAGATAGTCGTCGTGATCGCCCGTCAACCCATGCGCCAGAGGACTGTGAATGCCCCACGCGATGATGAAGCCGACGAAGTTCGTCATCGCCCAGCGCAGCCAGAGCCGCTGTGAATCTCCGCTACTTGATTCGTTGATACTTGATGAGTCCTTCACCCTGCCTAACCTCCAGCGCGAAGGGCAATCCGCGCTCATCCACAGTCAACCGGCTCGTGTAAAGAGGAGTCGCGCCGGAAACTTCTATTTCATAAACCCGCAAAGGCGCCGATCCGGATTGTTTCAAATCAGGCTGCCTCTTCACCTTCCACGCCCTCCGGCTCAGATCGAACGACGGGCCGAAATCCCATTCCTTCACTCGCAGGGTCATCGCCTGACCCGCGGCCAATGATTTCACCTTCTCATACAACCAGACGCCCGATGCGATGCCCGGAGCGTTGAGCAATACAGACGAAGCATCGTCTTCGTCGCTGCGGACATCTCCGGCGACGGGCATCTTTCCTCTTATCGACAGGCGGTCGTTCTCCTGTCGAAACTCCAGCTTTCCGTTTCCTTCCCGCCCGTAGCTCTCAATCACGAGAGTGTTTCTATGGCTCGCTTCATCCGTCTCCATGCGCGCGAAGTATTTTTCCTGAGGCTCCTGGACTGAGAACTGCGACACGACTACCCGTCGTCCATCGCTCAGTCTTTCGACGGCCAGTCGCTCTTCGCCTTTCGGAAGGCCGAAGCTCGTGATCGCATAGCGCGCGAAGAATTCCCGGCTGCCTTCCGTCGGCAAATCCTTCATCCCTTCGAACCAGTCTTTCGGCGCGTTGTATCCGGCAATCAACTCGTCGAGTTTGCGGCGCAACTCGCTTTCCGGCATCCATCGCCCGCGCAACATCACGCCCGCGCGCCGTCGCGTGTTGGAGATATCTCGCAACGGGTTGTCTTCGAGCAAAATCAAGTCGGCGCGCTTGCCTGCTGCGACAGCGCCGAATTGATCTGAAGCGTCGAGGTATTGAGCCACGTTGCTCGTTCCGGTTTTGATCGCCTCGTAAGGCGTGAGTCCTGCGCTGACTAACAGTTCCAGTTCTTCGAGCGCGGAGAAGCCCGGTATGACGAACGGAGTTCCGGCGTCCGTGCCTAGCAGTATGCCTGCCCCTGCGTCGTTGAGAGCTTTGACCAGATGTTTGTGGACTTCGACTCTGCGCTTCATCAACGCGGCGTCGTCATTCGATTCGAGGATGTCTGAATAAGGAACTTCTTCTTCGTTCTCCGGCGACCACTGCGCCATCAACATCGGATGGACATATCTCATCTCCGGCAGCTTGACTCGCTCTTTAATCTCCTCTCGCGTCAATCCCCAGTCGCGATAAGTAATGAGAGTCGGGCAATTCCAAACTCCCGCCTCGCGCGTCGCCCGCACAAGGGCCGGAATCTTCGCTTCGTCAACGAAGCGAATCGAATTCAAAAAAGCTTTTTCCCCATTAAGCTCGGCAGTCGGGCGTCTCAAATAAGGCGAGTCTTCGCGCTGCATCGCGTAGGCGTAGCTGTCCAGATGCTCTATGCACTTCTGACCGGATCGAAGCGCGCCCGCGAGTCCCACGGCATTGGTCACGTGTCCGGCCACAGGAATCTGTTGCTTTTTCGCGGCGGCAAGCACGGCCGCGTAAGCTTCCTTCGACAACGTGTGATAAACCTTGATGAAATCATAGCCGCGCTGTTTCTGCTCGGTGACGACGCGCTCGGCATCCGCGGAGGTTTTCACTATAGCCATTTCGCTCGCATCCGGCGGATAGCCGTCGACGACAGGCCCTGCCGTATAAATGGTCGGGCCGAACATTTCGCCTCGCGCGATGCGGTCGCGCCAGATTGTTTTGTAAGGCGAGCCGAACATATCGCGTATGGTCGTCACCCCGTGGGCCGCCATCAGCAACAGTTCGCCCTCAGATTGCACATGCGCGTGCATATCGGCGAGTCCCGGCATAAGGTATTTGCCGCGCCCATCGATTCGCGTCGCGTCGTCGGGGATTTTGATCTTCGATGTCGTGCCGATTTCGGTTATCAACCCGTCGCGCACGATGACAGTTTGATTTTCAACAACGCGCTCGCTGTCCATCGGCACGACGTTCGCCTCGACGAAAGCGAAAACGGTTCCGGCTTCGACGGCCTGATCTTTCAGCCCGCCTGATCTACAGCCCGACATCAGCGCGGCGATGAGTAATAGAATGAATATCGTTCGTCTCATGACTATTTCATACCTTGCGTCAAACGACCTCTGATTCCGAGCCGAAAGGTGGGTAACAGATACTCGGCCCGGAATCAGAGATAACTCATCTGTATCTTCTGTTCGGTGTTTTCATTCTTCGCTCTCTTTCGAGAAAATCGTTTTCTCGATGGCGATCAGCACCTCGTTGAGAGGAGAGGGCTTGCTGATGATGGCTTCTATGCATGACTTGTCATCCTGCTCCATCTGAATCTCGTTGCCGTAGCCTGTCATCAGCAGCACCTTGAGCCTGGGCGACGCCCTTCGCGCTGATCTCGCCAGCGTGATTCCGTCCATATCAGGCATGGCGAGATCGGTGACCATCACCTCATAGCTCGAAGCGCCCGCCTCAAGCGCGGCCAGAGCTTCCTGCCCGTCCGCCGCCTGTGTCACATAGTAGCCGCTCATCTCCAGCAATCCGGCCAGCGCCTCCCTCACTCTATCGTCATCATCGACGACCAGTATCTTCGCGCAGGCCGCGCTATGGCTTCCGGACATCTCATCGGCGACTTTCATATCTCTGATCATGGGAAGCCAGACCGTAAACGAAGATCCTTTCTGCGGCTCGCTTTTCACCTCGATGCTTCCGCCGTGTCGCTGGACTATCGCGTAGGAGGTCGAAAGCCCAAGCCCCGTCCCTTTGGCTCCCTTCGTGGTGAAGAACGGCTCGAACAATCGATTGCGAATCTCGTCGCTCATTCCCTTTCCTTCATCGGTGAAGCGGGCGAAGACGCGCTCGCCTCCCTCGCCCGTTTCTATGAGCAATCGCCCTCCCCTTTCGCCCATCGCGTCGAGCGCATTGAAGATTATGTTGACGAATACCTCGCGCAGTTCCGAAGCGCTGCCGGCGACGCTCATTTGTGTCTTGTCGCCAAAACTGATCTCGTACCTTATTCCGTGCGCGCGCGCGTCATCCTGCCAGCGGGCGCGGGTGATCTCAAGCGACTCGCTGATGATCTGATTGATATCGACCGTCCTGAATTCTTCTTCGCTCTCTTCGAGCGAAAAGCTCCTTATGCGACGGACTATCGCCGCCCCGTCAAGGGCTGCCTGCTCTATCACCTCGATCCTTTCCATCAGCGGCTGAGAGGTGACCTGGCGTTTGAGCAATTCGGCGTGTCCTAAGACTGCCGCCAGTATGTTGTTGAAATTGTGAGCCACGCCCGCAGCGATCTGTCCGAGCGCGCGGAGTTTGTCCGATTGCGCCGCTATTTCCGCCGCCGCCTGCGCCTGTCTGTAGAGGCGGCTCTGCTCGACGGCGCGAGCGGCGCGGTCTGCAAAAGCTATGAGTATGCGCTCATCCCTTTCGGTGAACGCGCCCGCTTCGGGCGATTCGAGGTTGAAGAGCGCGACGACCTGATCCTCGATCCTGAGAGGCACGACGAGTTCCGATCTGGTGTCGGCGGCCCCCGGTATGTAGCGAGCGTCGAGCGAGACATCCGGCACATTGACTACCGAGCCTGTTCGCACGGAATAAGCCAGCAGCCCCGGCCCCTCTATGCGAATGAGCGGGGCGATGTCGGCAGGAACCTCGCCCCGCATGTAGGCGAGATGAGCCTCGCCCGCAGAATGATCTATGAGCCAGATGCCGACATTCTCATGGCCGAAGACATCAGCCACCGCGTCGAGTATCTGCTTGTAGAGACGGTCTGTGTCGGAGGTGTCTATGAGCAGGATCGAGGCCCGGTAAAGCGCCTGAGCTTCGCGGGCGAATTCGCGGATGTCGTCGAGCATATCGTCCTGTTTGAAGGCCAGGGCCAGACGGTCTGTCATCAGGCGACCTATATCGATCTCATACTGCGTCCACTCGCGCCTCCGACTCATCCTCTCCATCATCAATATGGCGCGCGATTCGCCTTCCAGTTTCACCAAAAGACAGGCCAGCGACCCGAAGTCGACTTCGCTTTTCTGCTTTGACTCAACGGCGTCAACGGTGTTGCTCATAACATCTTTACCTTCTGTGAAAAATGAGCGCGCCAGCGGGTTGGACTGCTCATCGACGGCGATGAAGAGGCCTTCCCTGAGCAGACTCTCTTTAATTTCTTCAAGGCCCGAAAAGCTGCGGCAATCCGGCAAAGGGCTGATGTCGGGCGCGATGTGCTGGCAGATGTCGCCGACGACTTCTCCATCAGGGTCGAGTATCAACAGCGAGCAACGGTCGAGATAAAGGCACTCCGCGAGTTCCGCGAGCGCCGCCGATATCAGTTGCTCGAGGTTGAAAGGCTCGTGCATGTCATGATTGAGACGGCTGGTCAGCATCCAGCAGTTCCTCATACAAAATTCCTGCGGGCACTCCTCTACTGCCTTGTCATATCTAACCATCTATGTTTTTTCCTGCTCTCTATATGCGAGAGCTTTCGATTTCGGTTTTTCCTGGGGATGAAATTTTTTTCAGATGCCATTCCGCTATGCTCTCCTGAATGTTCTACTGAATCCTCTCCCTCAGTCTTTCCAGCTAATCTCGAACAAACACGCGAGGTCGCCTCTGCCCATGCATCGTGGCTCGCGGACTTCCACATTTCTTCCTCCGGCAAGCTCGACAGACCTTTCCCAGAAAGCTTTTGACACCCTGCATATCTCCACAGTGGATCGCGGCTTTGTGACTTTGACTATGCATCGCCCTTCCTCCACACTCACTTCTGTCTCGGCAGGATCATTCCTCAATTTGTGCATGAGAACGAATCGCCGCGATAGATCGACCGGATTCTTCGCTCTGAAAGCCCTGTAAGCGCCGTTGAAAGCGAGTTCGGCGGAGTGGCGTCCCATCTGCGCGTAAACAGCCTGGTCTCCATTGCCCGCTATTTTGCAAACAGCCAGAATCACCTGCTCGTAGAGATCCAAGGAGTACCATTTCGTCTCCAGGACGATTTTGAGTTGTAGCTGATCCTGGGGCGGAAAGCTGTCGATGAGTTTCGCCAGCATCTCCTGACCGTAGACCTCCCTGACGAATGCGAGTTTCGAACTGATTTTTCCGCCTTTTACTTTATCCATATACGTCTTCGCTCACCTGTCAGCCGCCGCTTCCACGCGGGCAAGCATTCGCTCTCGCTCTTTTTTGTCGAGAGGTTTTCCTCTCACAATCACCGAATCGATTCGCCGAGTGCTGCGGATATCCCGGAGCGGATCGGCGTCGAGTAAAACCAAATCGGCGATCCTGCCCGTTTCAATAGTGCCGAGCGAATCCTGCACACGGAGATAACGGGCAGGATTGAGAGTCGCCGTCTGCAAAGCTTCCATCGGCGACAGCCCCGCTTCGACGAATAATGCCAACTCGTCGTGAACACCGAATCCGGGAAAGCAGTAAGGCACGGCGGGCGCATCCGTGCCTGTCAGCAGTTGCACCCCCGCGCGATGCATCTCGCCTACGATCTTCAAAAAAACAGGAAAGGCTCGCTTCGCCTCGGCAATCTCTTCGACAGTCATCGCCTTGCTGAACTCGCTGTTTTTCGGATTCCGTTCTTCGCGCAATGCGCGTGGGATGTAGCGCAATCGCTCGTCTCTCAAAAACGATTCGTCGTTGATGAAGGCATTGACTCTCAACGTCACCAGAGTCGGATCATGCCAGGTCCCGTTTTTGACGAAGAGCGCGGCAAGGCGCGCGCACTTATCGCGGTCGTAGGGGTTGAGAGCGCGCGTCTCGGTCACTGTCAGATCGCGGATTGCCGACGAGTTGTCCTCCTTCAACAGCCCCTCGGTCAACGCCCGTTGCAATGCTTCCTGATCCGACGAACACGAGACTGCCACATCGCTGAGGTGTTCTATGCTGCGCTGCCCCGCGTCGGAAGCTTCCGTAGCAGTTATACCGGCAGGCACGTGTCCGGCGAACGCTATGCCCTGTTTTTTGGCTTCCTGAGCGATGGCGAAATACGCCTCGCGCAGAAGCGACCGTCGCATCGATCACTGTTACGTGATTGAAGACGAGAGCCTGTGAGGAGGAGGCGCGCGGCTGCGCAGTTGCGACCGACAGCAGAATCAGTGACAGCGATAAATGTATCCGTCGCATGATCGTTTGCCCTTGTGAAGAACTACGCTGTGCGCGTCCGAGCAGCGAGATCAGGCGCGGCTCGGATACGCGCACAGACATCATGTCTCTACTGGTTAGGCGGCGCTTCGGCTCGAAGGCGCACGCCGATGAGATTGACATCGCCGACGAAGACCAGATTGCCATCGGCGTCGAAACCTTCCACTCGTTGTCTTGCGGTGAAATCGTTTTGAGAGTTCATCGTTATGGAATCTCTGATCTTCGATGTTCCGGCAGGGATGTATCCGTTATTGGCATCGAAGCAGAAATTCAAATGAGTGGCTATGAAAGTCCGCTCTCCGGTTCTCGCCCACGTTCCCTGATCGGGCGTGCATACGGGGTTGGGCGTCAACTGGAATTCGTTCGTGTCGATCAGTGTCCCTTCATTGACGTTTCGTCCTGCCATGAAAGTGAAGAGAACTTTGAACGGAGGCGGCACATCGATAGGCGTGCAATTGCCGCTCTCGCATGCTTTGGCGCTGGTGAAGGTGGCCGTAACCTGCCAGGTGCCTTCAAGCTGGTACTTGGGCGGGGTCGACTGCGCTCCGACCTGACTGATCAGGGCGGCCATCGCTACGACCAGCAACAAAACGAATCTGAATGATTTTGCAAACATGATTTTTCTCCTTTTAAGCTGATATTCAAAACCGGATTCTTCGCAAAAGTTTTCTTTGCGCTCTCCGCATAACCCGAATGTCACTCCTGAGCGATCACTGTCTGCGCGCCGTCGGCGCGACCCATGATCTGCTGCAACAGGAGCGCGGCGTCGAAGTAGACTCTCTCGCCCGCCAGTTTCCCTTCTTCATCGAAAGTGAAGATGGCGCAGGCTGGTATTTCGAACTTTCTGTAAGTGGCGGCGATTCCCTGCCAGTCGCCGCTGTGCCTGCCGCGCAACACCAGTTCGACGATGATCGCATCGCTCGATATGTGGCTATGCTTTATATCCGCCGAGATGTTTGAAAACGCGCCGCGCTCGCCGAATCCGAAACTTTCATACAGCGCGCGTATGCTCTCCTGCCCGTCCAAAGCGATTCCGTTGAGGACGAAAAAGGGCCGCTTTCCAAATGTCTTCATGATCGCGCCGACATCGTGCGCGTTTTCCGCGCTCAGATGTTCTTCGACCAGTTTGAGGCGCGACTCCGCTTGCAGTTGATTCAAATCTATTTGTAGCATCGAGTTCTCCTCAGAAAAGGTACAGCAGGCTGCCAGCCTGCTGGTTCTTCAAATTTTCATC
>CAZPQE010000245.1:0-9692 GCA_964588615.1 uncultured Clostridia bacterium
GCCGATGCTGATAATCACAGACGGGCTGGATAAAGTGTCTGCTGCCCGCGCTCATTAGATGTTCGCCGAAAGCGCGCTTCTTGCAGAGCCTGCCTGCGCTTTGATCTATGCCACTCCGATAGAGTTTTATCATCGACCGGGAGGAAGCCAGGCCAAGAATCTCTTCGACGATCACAGAATGCTGCCCAATCCTCCGGTGTGCTCTCGCCCTGCAATCGGAGTCGATTGGCGAGAGGAGCGACAGCCTGCCGAAGACAGCCTGGCAGTAATGAGAAAAATCGTAACCCGGAGGCTCGAAGCCAGGAACCTCGCCGTCGATGATGTGATCTCCCCTGACGCACTCACTCTGCTTGCGCAGAAGAGCGGGGGAATCATGCGGGATTTGATTCGATACTTCCGCGATGCCGCGACCATCGCTCAGATATCGGGCAAGGCGCGCATCGATGATGACATAGCCGCAGACGTGATCGCTCAACACACGCAGGAACTGGCCGCGCAGTTGCACCACCCTCACCGCGAAGCGATCCGTTTGGTTTTACAGCAGGGCGCTCTCACTGGCGGGCAAAGCGAGTCTGTCGAAGGCGAGCTTCTTCGCAGCCTGCGGCTTCTGTCTTACCAGGGCAGGGCGAATTTCTGGTACGATGCTCATCCGAACGTACTTCCTCTTCTGTGAGCTTGAAGCGATGGAAGCAAAAGTTTCATTCGAACAGACCATCGAGCGCATGGCCGCTTACCTCTCTCAGGTGGAAGGCGTGCTGATATTGATCGGAGTCACCGACGACACCATACTGCGCGATTACGCCATCGAGAAACTCCGCGAGCGTGTGGCTTCTGAAATCGATCTGCGCGGCTTCCGCTACGACCCCACTCGACTCAGCCTCTTCGAAGGCGCGCATGAAGTCCTCTCTTCGGCCAACGGGCAATCAGCCGTCTCCGTCATCGGGCTTGAGGCGCTGTCGCGCGACCGCCAGAGCGAAGCCATCAAGCTGCTCAACCGTCAGAGGAACGAATTTGGCCGGTCGAGCTTCGCCGTCGTGCTATGGGTGAGCCATGCCTTGCTTTCAGAAATTTCGGTGAAGGCATCTGATTTCTATTCCTGGCGCAGCAGCACCTTTTTCATCGAGCCGCCTGACGATTGGGATAAAGTCGCAAGCGCGCGCCGCTCTTACCTTCAGGCGATTCTCCACCAAAACGAGTTCGTCAATATGCAGGGTCTCGCCCCCGTGCGCGCGGGCAAGATAGTGCAGATGCGCATGGACGACATCTTCATCCCTCTGCGCGCAGAAAAAGAAGTCGGGCAGGAACCTCCGCCTTACTTCCCGTATGAGATCGAGCATGAGGTTGCAGACGGAACCGCTGCGTCCGATGTAGAGCATTGGCGGGCGGGCCTGCAACTCAGGCGCAGAAGCGAAGCGAGAATGCCCCGATTCATAGCCGAGAAAGTCGCCATATCGGAAGTCATGCAAAAACGCCGCGCGGTCGTGCTTGGCGACCCCGGCGCGGGCAAGACCACGCTGATGCGCTACATCGCCTATAAGCTCGCTCAGGCGGAAGTCGAAGCGCATTCGACGAGTGAAGACCTGCCTTCCGACCTCGCCGGGTTCCTGCCTGTCTACATCCGCATAGGCGAGTATGCCCAGCACATCAAGCAGAACGCGGAAGCCACGCTCGATTCATTCGCGCCGCTCGGTTGTCAGATTCGACAGTTGCCTCTGCCTTCTTATCTGCTCGAAGACGCGCTCAATCAGGGCCGCGCTCTGTTCCTGCTCGACGGGCTGGACGAAATAATCGATATGACCAGCCGCCGCGAAGTCGGCGATAGAGTCGAAAAGTTTGCGCTCGCTCATCCTCAGTGCCGCGTAGTCGTGACATCGCGCATCGTGGGCTATCGTGAATCGAAACTCGGCAGCGAGTTCTCGCAATTCACCATCAGCCCGTTCGAAGACGACGACATTAAACGCTTCGCCGAAAAGTGGCACGGCGCTTTGGGTATGCCTGAAAGCGCGTCATCGCTGGTCAATGCGATAAAAGGCACGCCTTCGATTCGGAGGCTGGCGACCAATCCGCTGCTGCTCACGGTCATCGCGCTGATTCACTACCGGGGGACGAAGTTGCCGCGCCATCGCGTAAAGCTCTATCGTCTGGCGGCAGAGACGCTGGTCGATCAGTGGATGGAAGCGCGACGAGTGACGCCCGAAGACTGGGACGCGAAGGAGACGACCGACGCGCTGTTGCCCGCCATCGCCTGGCATCTGCACACCACGACATCGAGCGGGCTTGTGCGCGAGCAGGACTTGCACGATTTGCTTTTGAAGACGATGCGCGAGCGCGACTCGCGGCTGGGCGAATCGGAGGCTCACGCGAAGGCTTCGCAGTTTCAGAGAAACGTGGCTGAATTCAGCGGCATATTCCTTGAGCGCGGGCTGGACAAATCGGGGCGAGGAGTTTATGGCTTTCTGCACCTGACTTTTGAAGAATATTTCACGGCAGTCCGTCTTGCGGAAGCGTGGCAGCGCGAAGGCGACGAGGTGCTGAAGCCGCTGCTGCATCATCCGCGATGGAACGAGATCATACTTCTTGCGGCGGGGCATCTCGGCGAATTCAGCCAGTTTCAGGCGTCGCGTTTCGCGCAGGCGATTCTTGAAGCGGGAAGCGACTACGAAGACATCCTGCGCCGCGACCTGCTGATGGCGGCGCGATGCCTCGGCGACGATGTGCGCGTCGAGCCTCCGCTGCGCAATGAAATCGTTTCGAAACTGATCGATCTCTATTTCAAATCGGACTCGCCTGAATCGCTGAGAGAAGATATCCGAAAAGCATTCTCGCAGCTTGTCGAAACACCTGCTGAATCAGGTGTGATCGAATCGCTGGCAGATCGACTTACTGCCAGTTACGGGAACGTGCGCTATGCTGCGGCTAGTGCGCTGGGTCAGATGGGAGAGGCGGCAGCAAGTGAGCGGGTCATTACTCGCCTCATCGATCTTCTCTCTGACAGTGACGGGGACGTGCGCTATGCTGCGGCTCGTGCGCTGGGTCAGATGGGAGAGGCGGCAGCAAGTGAGCGGGTCATCACTCGCCTCATCGATCTTCTCTCTGACAGTGAATGGAACGTGCGCTATGCTGCGGCTAGTGCGCTGAAGGATGTTTCTGCTCGCATCCGCATCGCCCACAGATCGAAACTGGAAGGCTCCTTCGCGGCTCTTGCCCGTCAGAGAGACTGGCGCGATGTTGGATACGTTTGTCTTCGCAATCTGCTCGCGGCAGAAGCGGCGTGATTGTAGCGTGCGATGACTTGTCACCGCTTTTGTATCGAAACGAAAAGCGGCGACGAGTCGCCGCACTCCAAATCAGTCTCAATCGCTCAGATACCTTCGCACAACGCGGGTCATTATCTCGACCCCTGTCTCCATAGCCGATTCGTCAATGTCGAAACGCGGTTTTGTCCGTTGTCCGTAGTCCGTAGTCCACGGACGATCATTGATTCGCTTTCGCATGCTCCTCGATGAGCAGCGCCATCATTTCTTCGCGTCGGTCGTAGAGTCGCTTGAGCTTGCGGGGTTTGTGTCGGGCAAGAGCGTAAGCGGTGATGATCGGAAGCGCGATTGTCGAATCCGTGTAGCACACTACGGCATCGGGCAATCGGTCAGGATCGATCTTGCCCCATGACACAGCCTCGCTCGGAGTCGCGCCGCTCAGTCCGCCACTGTCGGGACGGGCGTCTGTGACCTGCAAAAAGTAATCGTGACCTCTCTCTTCGATCTTCAACACCTCCTGAATCTGAGGCTCGGTTTGAAGCATGAAGTTCTTTGGGCTGCCACCTCCGAGTATGAACACGCCTGATTTACCGCCGCTGCGCTTGGCCGCAAGCACGATGGCGGCGGTCTCGTTCACATCGGCAGACACATCGAATCGCAGCTTGTTTCCAGTCAGAGCTTTCGCCGCCACATTCATCCCGATTGAAGAATCTCCCGGCGAAGAAGTATAGATAGGAACTGCGGCATCGAAAGCGGCAGCCAGCACACTCTTGCGGCCAATGCCTAAAACGCGCTCGCGCTCGGCAACGTACTTGCCGCACAGATAATGAAACTCCGCCGTAGACATATCGCGCTGAAATTCTGCGCCCTCGATTACTTTTCGATAAAACGCGTCGGTCGAAAGCAGCACGTCGTATTCGAAGAAGATGTCGTAGATTCTCACCACGCCTTCTTCGCGCAGCGCCACGTCGGAAGTCTGCGGGTTGCCGCGATGCATGCGAAGCCCTATGCCGAAGTGAGTGTCGTGATAAAGATTCGCGCCCGTAGAGACGATCCAGTCGACGAAGCCGTTTTCTATGAGAGGAATGATCGCCGACATGCCAAGCCCTGCGGGAGTGAGCGCGCCGGTCAGGCTCATCCCCAGGGTGACATCTTCTTCGAGCAATCGCTCGACCATCAGTTGACAGGCTTCGCGCAATCGCGCGGCGTTGTAAGCCTGAAAAGCCGACTCGACCAGTTCAGCTACCGTCATCTCTGCCTTTATCGGCTGCGGGTCGATTCTCGCCCCGCTCAGGAATTTGTGTTTATGCGCCATTGTCACCTCTTGCAATTGGAGTATCGTTCCTGCAATGGAAACGCGAGCCTTCACCTCTGCGATCCGTTTGCTCTCGAATAATGCGAAGCGTGTCGTGGAACGGGAGTGTCAGCCGGGAGTCGAGGGTCAGGCACAGGAGCGGAGGCGACCATCTGCAGCGGCACTTCGCCCGCCCACACCGTGAGCGCGTAATACTCTTGATCGTCGAGAGGCGGCCCGGTGCTCACTTTGGCGGAGACTTCCGCAAGAGGAAGTTTCAGAACTTTCGTTTGTTTCAACTCTTTCTCGTCAGGCGCGCGCACCGCGTCCCATCGCCCCGGAACTATGTGCTCGCTTATGACCCGCAGGGCGTGAAGTTTTTCTTCCTCATCATCGACCAGAGAGGCCGCGCCCAGCGCCACGACCGAGCGGTAATTGACGGAATGATGAAAGGCCGAGCGCGCCAGCACCAGTCCGTCGAGCAGCGTGACGGTGACGCAGACCTCGATGCCGCGTTCGAGGGCGCGGAGAGCGCGGCTTGCGGCTGAACCGTGAATGTAGAGCGTGTCCCCATCGCGCCCGTAGCCTGTGGGTATGACATAAGGCTGCCCGTCGGCTACGAAACCGACGTGACAGATGAACGCTTCATCGAGTATCTGGTAAACGCTCTGGCGGTCGAAGACTCCTCGCTGGGGCAGTCTTTTGAGAGTGGTTTTTTCGGTCGGCGTGAAGTTTTCCATGTTTCCTCTTCCTGTCTGAAATCAAGCCATCAGGATAGCGGCGGGAGAAAGGCTCCACAAGGGCCAATTTCTTTTCTGAAGGGCGGGCCATTTCGGAGCGGATTTTTTCATGGTGATGTGAACCACCCGGCCCTTCAACCGTCAGGCGAGCTTTGTCAGAATCGGTCTGTTGAAGAACCGAACTGCGCCATGAGTTCAGGCTGGATTTGCCCGGCAGCGTCGAAGCGATAACCGCCAGAGCGATGTCTGTCGGGAATCGCTCGCAATAGATGGTTGCCATTCCGTATTATGCCTGAGCGAATCGGGGCGAAGGCGAGATGGCGGCGTGGCTGCGTCATTCGAAGTAAAGCGACTCGCTCCTGTTCGATCCAGCAGGCGCGCAGCAGAAAACACAGGCGCTGATCTGCCGCGCTCGCAGAGGCAAATTCGCCTCGAATACCTCTTTCAGGGGGGACGGTTTATGAAACCCGGAAAACTTTTGTTGAAACCCATCCTGTTTTCCATCCTTCTCTTTCTGCCTGTGGCCGTTTATGCGCAGGGAACCTTGTCCGATTATGAGCGGGCCAGAAACCTTCGCAATAAATTTCAGGGGCTTGCCACAGGCATCGCCGAGCGAGCCGTCTGGATCGATAAAACGAATCGGTTCTGGTACAGGAAATCAGTCAAAGGCGGGAATGAGTTCGTGTTGGTCGATGCGGAGACGCTGGCCAAAAAACCAGCCTTCGATCACCAGAGGCTTGCCGCGTCACTTTCATCGGCTGCAAGCCAGAAATACACCTCCGTGACTCTTCCTTTCACAACCTTCTCTTTCGCCGAGGGCGCTGTCGAGTTTGTAGCCGGTGATGCGACCTGGAGGTGCGATCTCTCGGATTATGTCTGCAAAAAAATCGGCCCCGCGCCGCCGGGCGCTCAGGGTCGCCCGCCTGAAGAAGACTCTCCGGGAGAATACGGCAATGACGTTTATGATGGAATGGTGAATCTGTCGCCACAGGTCGGGCAGAGTCGCGCAGGGTTTCAGCGTCAGGATCAGAATCAAACCTCGAAGCATTCTCCCGATGGAAAATGGGAAGCTCTCATTCAAAACTACAACATCTTCATCCGTCCCAAAGGCAAAACGGAATCTTCTCCGTTGAGCTACGACGGCTCGGAAGGAAATTACTACACGCTGGCCTCGATTGTGTGGTCTCCTGATTCAAAGCGTCTGGCGGCTTACCGTGTGCGATCGGGCTATCGCCGACAGGTTCACTTTATCGAGTCGTCGCCTGCCGATCAGCTTCAGCCGAAACACTCGACGCGCGATTACGCCAAGCCTGGAGACGCTCTCGATATCGCGCAGCCCGCGCTCTTCGACCTCGATGCGAAGAAGCAGATCATCATCGATAACACTCTGTTTCCGAATCCCTACAGTCTGTCCGGTATGGTCTGGTGGAAAGACGGTCGCGCTTTCACCTTCGAATACAATCAGCGAGGCCATCAGGCATACCGGGTGATCGAAGTCGATGCGGCGACCGGGCGGGCGAGAGCCATCATTTCTGAAGAGCCTCAAACATTTTTTTCTTATCGCCCGCTGTCGGGAAATCAAAGAGAGGTCGGCACACGGTATCGTTACGATCTGAGCGACGGGAGAGAAATCATCTGGGCTTCGGAGCGGGACGGATGGCGGCATCTTTACCTCTATGACGCTGTGACGGGAAAAGTGAAGAATCAGATCACGAAAGGAAACTGGGTGGTGCGCGGCGTCGAGAAAATCGATGAAGAAAAACGCCAGATATGGTTTCAGGCCGGCGGCATGCACGCCGGGCAAGACCCTTATTTCGCGCACTACTATCGAATCAATTTCGACGGCAGCGGGCTCGTGCGCTTGACCCAGGCCGACGCCTATCACACGGTGGTTTTCTCTCCCGATCAGAAGTACTACGTCGATACCTACTCACGCGTCGATCTGCCGACAGTCTCCGAGCTTCGCAGCGCGACGGATCAAAAACTTCTCCTGGAGCTTGAGCGCGGCGATATTTCAGAGTTGCTGCAGGCAGGCTGGAGCGCGCCGGAGTCGTTCACATCCAAAGGGCGGGATGGAAAGACAGACATCTGGGGGGTCATCATCCGACCGGCCAGCTTTGATCCGTCGAAGAAGTACCCGGTCATTGAGAACATCTACGCGGGACCGCAGGGTTCGTTCGTCCCGAAAACTTTCAGCGCATATTCGCCAATGCAGTCGCTGGCCGAACTGGGTTTCATCGTCGTCCAGATAGACGGGATGGGAACAGCCAACCGCTCCAAGTCATTTCACGATGTCGCATGGCGCAACCTCGGCGACGCTGGTTTTCCAGACCGCTTGCTGTGGCACAGGGCGCTGGCCGCGAAGCACTCCTGGTACGACATCAGTCGCGTCGGCATCTACGGAACTTCAGCCGGAGGACAGAATTCGACCGGGGGCCTGCTCTTTCATCCTGAGTTCTACAAAGCCGCCGTCTCCAACAGCGGCTGCCACGACAACCGCATGGACAAAATATGGTGGAATGAACAATGGATGGGCTGGCCACTTGGCCCTCACTATGCGGCTTCGTCCAATGTCGATAACGCTCACCGGCTGCGAGGCCGTCTGCTTCTGATCGCCGGAGAAATGGACACCAACGTCGATCCGTCTTCCACCTTGCAGGTGGTCAACGCTCTGATCAAAGCCGACAAGACATTCGACCTGCTCCTGGTTCCCGGAGGCGGGCATGGCGCGGGAGGAGCCTTCGGACAGAGGTTGCTGTATGATTTTTTCGTCCATCACCTGCTCGGCGTCGAACCGCCGGACTGGAACAGGGTCGAAAAGAAAGATAATGCCAACTGATTCTTGAAAGGGATGAACTATGAAAAGTCTGACCAGATGGCTTGTCATCGGAGTGGCGCTTGCGCTGCTCTGTCCATGCATTTTTACGAATGCGCAGAAGAGAGAGACAGCAGGAGCGAAGAAGCCGCCGCGCGATTATCCGGTCAAACCTGTGCCGTTTACTGCCGTCCATTTCAATGATTCGTTCTGGCTGCCTCGAATCGAGATCAACCGGACGGTGACTATTCCTTTCGCTTTTCAAAAGTGCGAAGAGTCGGGACGGATGTATAACTTCGAGCGCGCAGCCGCCGCGCTTCGCGGTGAAGAACTCAAAGATAAAAAGCCGCCCGGCTATCCATTCGACGACACCGATCCCTACAAGGTGATCGAAGGCGCTTCCTATTCACTGAGCGTTCACCCCGATCCGAAACTTGAAGCATACATCGACAAGCTAATAGAAAAGATCGCCGCCGCTCAGGAAAAGGACGGCTACCTCTATACCACTCGAACAATCGACCCGGTGAAGCCTCACTCCTGGGCAGGCGCGCAGCGATGGGAGATGGAGAAGGTCGATAGCCATGAGCTTTATAACCTGGGCCATCTTTACGAAGCGGCTGCGGCTCATTATCAGGCCACAGGCAAACGAACGCTGATAGACATCGCTCTGCGCACGGCGGAACTTCTGGTCGCAACCTTCGGCGAGGGCAAGCAATCGATCTGGCCCGGCCATCAGATTACCGAGATGGGACTGGTCAAGCTTTACCGAGTGACTGGCGACGAGCGTTTTTTGAACCTCGCCAGGTTCCTGCTCGATGTCCGGGGGCCGGACGGCGCGCGGGGAGCGGGACGCCAGTACAACCAGTCGCATGTGAAAGTGGTAGAGCAGAGAGAAGCCGTAGGCCACGCAGTCCGCGCAACCTATATGTATTCGGGGATGGCCGATGTCGCAGCTCTGACGGGCGATGCATCTTACATCAATGCCATCGACCGGATTTGGGAGAACGTCGCCGGACAAAAGCTCTACATAACTGGCGGCATCGGGGCCACCGGGTCGGGCGAGGCGTTCGGTCGCAATTACGAACTGCCCAACATGACCGCCTACAACGAGACGTGCGCCGCGATAGGAAACGACTACTGGAACCATCGCCTCTTCCTGCTTCACGGCGATGCAAAATACATAGACGTGATGGAGCGCACGCTTTACAACGGGTTGATTTCAGGTGTGTCGCTCGACGGCAAATCCTTTTTCTACCCCAACCCGCTGGAGTCCGCCGGTCAGCATCAGCGCAGCCCGTGGTTCGGCGTGGCCTGCTGCCCGTCGAACGTCACCCGATTCCTGGCCTCTGTGCCCGGCTATGTCTATGCCCAGCAGGGCGACACTCTCTACGTTAATCTCTACGTCGGCAGCGCGGCTGATATCAAATTGGATAACGGGCGAAGCGTGAAGTTCACACAGGAGACACGTTACCCGTGGGATGGGGCTGTGAGGATGACGGTCGCTCCTGACAGATCGAGCCGGTTGACGATCAGAGTTCGCATACCGGGCTGGGCGCGCGATGAAGCCGCGCCGGGCGATTTGTATCGCT
>CAZPQE010000246.1:0-9686 GCA_964588615.1 uncultured Clostridia bacterium
CACCGGTGCGCTCCCAGAAGGTGAGCGACAACAGCCCCGGAATCTGGCGAACCGGCCTTGTCATTTCTGCTTGCGCAGGCGCGATGGCCGTAATCTCCGCAGCAGAGACGCTGATACCGACGGGCAGGTTGAATCTTATGGATGCTAAAGCCAGCGCGAGCATCAGCGTCAGCAAAGCGATGGCGGTTCTACTGCGCTTTGCAATCGCGCGGACTCGCTGCAACAGGCGCGGGCTAAGGATGTTTGAAAGCGATCTGAAATTTCTCATGGCTGAATCTCCGCGAAGTTCTTCGTATGCGCGCTAGTGCAAAACCAAAGAATCCGTTTTGAGAGCCTCTCTAACCGCAGAGGCGCGGAGCGCGCTGAGACAACGCAGAGAAGAAAAATCTCTGCGTCCCCTCTGCGTTCTCGGCGTCTCGGCGGTGAAGAATCTTTTCCAAAAAGGTCGCCTGGAATTGCGCTAGGGCCGCGAGGCGACCCTTTCGGCAATGAGCTTGCCGGAAAGCGATTTCAGACAGATGAGCAGGAAGCCTTCATCGGTTTCCGTGTAGTGCAGCCGCCCTTCTTCGATTCTTCGGTAAAGGGCGCGCGCGCTCAGGCCGGACGCAATGACCGCTTCGTCAGGAGTTATCATCTCGACCACTTCGGCGCACTCTCGACACCAGCCCTCGATGACTCGTCCTGATTGCCGGATGATGAAGACCTCATCCGTCTCTATTGTGATTTCCGTTCGCCACCGGTTTCTCACATTGCCCCTCGCTTCCGCCTCAATTACAATGAGCGTGACGTTGAGGCTTCCGAACTCCGCTTCGCCGTCATCAACTCGCTGCGCCAACTACTTTACTCGAACATCGGACGGGAAGCCTTTACGGAGCTTTGAGTTTTTCCTGATTTTCTCTTGAGGAAGGGATCACGCTCGTGGCAAGCCAGCCCAAACATCATATTTACGAGTTCGGGCCATTTTGCCTGATTCCGCATGAAAGACAACTGTGGCGCGGCGAGCAGATAGTCGCCTTGCCGCCCAAAGTCTTCGACACCCTGCTGGCGCTGGTCGAAAACAGCGGGCATCTGGTGGGAAAAGAAGAACTGATGTCGCGCCTGTGGCCCGACAGCTTCGTCGAAGAGGCTACGCTTGCCCGCAATATCTCCGACCTCAGAAAAGCTCTGGGCGAAACCTCCGGCGAGCAACGCTATATCGAAACCATTCCACGTCACGGCTATCGCTTCGTGACCGCAGTCAGGCATTCGCTTGAGGATGCCTCTACCCTGACTGTCGAAAAGCGCACACGATCGCGCATCATCATCGAGCAGGAAGACGAAACAGAAGTACTTGTGGCGCGCGAGAGCGATGCGGAAACTCATCCGGCAGAGCAGCGCAACGCCGTCGCGACTGCCATGCACACTGGCTCAACTGCTCGCTTCCTGACCGACGCGATCAGCCGCCATCGTCGGAGTCTCATTTTGGGGCTGGGCGCTCTGCTTGTCGGAGTCACAATCGCCTTTGTGGTTCCGCGATTTTGGCAAAACTCTCAAACCAACCCGCCGCCATCACAGAGAAAACTCTCGCGCCTGACCTTTGATCCGGGCCTGCAAAGCGAACCTGCATGGTCGCCCGACGGAAGGATGATCGCTTACAGTTCCAATCGCAGCGGCAATTTCGACCTGTGGGTGCAGATGGTCGAGGAAGGCAACGCGGTGCAGGTGACGACTAATCCGGCTCACGACTGGCAGCCGGACTGGTCGCCCGACGGCAAGCGCCTGGTCTTTCGCTCCGAGCGCGATGAAGGGGGACTATTTGTCGTTCCCGTGCTGGGCGGAAGCGAGAGAAAAGTATCCGGGTTTGGCTGCCGCCCGCGGTGGTCGCCTGATGGCTCGCAGATTCTCTTCTACAGCGCAATCCTTCAAAACGTGGTCGGAGTGCCGAAAGTCTGTCTGGTCGGTCTCGACGGAAAACCGCCGCGCGAGTTCGAGCCGGAATTCCTGGCCGAATTCGATTATCTGCGCGTGGCATGGCATCCCGACGGCGAGAGGGTCTCGCTCTGGGGCAGGCATCTCGAAGAGGGATGGGGTTTTTGGACCATACCTCTGACGGGCGGCGCGAGGGTCAAATCAGAAATCGCTCAAGTGGTGGAAGAACAACTCAAGGCTTCTGTCCGATTCAACAACTACAGCAATTTCCTCTGGGCGCCTTCGGGTCGTGCTCTTTATTTCGAGGGGAGTTTCGAAGGGATCAGAAATCTATGGCGAGTCGAAGTCGAGCCTCAGACCTTGCGCTGGGTCGCAGGGCCGGAACGATTGACCACCGATCCGGGGCCGGATACGGAAATCTCTATCTCGCCGGACGGCAAAAAACTGGCTTATACCCTTCGCGCGGAAAGGACGCGCATCTGGTCGCTGCCATTCAATCCAAAGACGGGGCGAATCACAGGCGGCGAGCCGATCACTCCAGCCGACAGAGACGCCTGGAAACTCGATTTGTCAGCCGATGGCCGCAAGCTCGTTTTTGAGGCGAGCCAGGGCAAGCGAGAAGAACTCTGGGAAAAATCGCTTGACGATGGCCGCGAAAGGCTGCTGGTAGCAGACGACGCTTACTCGCGCTACAGTCCGCGCTGGTCGCGCGATGGTTCGCGCCTTGCTTATCGTCGTGACCATTCAGCCAACCCGGAACGCACCAGATTTAAGTCTTCTATAGTCGAGGTGCTGGCGGGCGGCGATGAACAGGCGATCACTTCCCAAGGCATCGTCAATGAGTTTGCCTATGATTGGTCTTCAGATGGCGAGTGGATACTGGGCAATTCCGAACGCCACACGCCGGGGCGATATCTCATCTGCCTGTTCCCTGTGCAGGCGGCCTCGGTGGCCGAAAGCCAGATGCGCGTCGTGACATCTCATCCAGAGTATAGCCTCTGGCAACCGCGCTTCTCTCCTGATGAGCATTGGATATGTTTCAACGCCCTCAAACCGGCAGAAGCCGGGGTCTCCATCCTTTACGTTGTGCCGGCGCGGGGCGGCGAGTGGACGCCCATCACCGCAGCCAAGCACTGGGAAGGCAAGGGCCGATGGTCGCCTGATGGCAGGACGATCTATTTCGTCTCCAACCGCACAGGATTTTTCAATGTGTGGGGCATCCGCTTCGATCCGCACACGGGAAAGCCCGTGGGTGAAGCGTTTCAGGTGACGGACTTTGAAAGCCCTGCGCAGATGGTACTGCCTCTCCTTGGACGATTGGAGATGGCGCTTGCCGCCGACCGCCTCGTGCTGCCCATAACGGAAGTTTCAGGCAGCTTATGGATATTGGAGAACGTGGATCGATAGCTCGGCTCTCTCATACGTTGCGCGCGACTTTTCGCGCCTGCTCACAAAATGTGATGGCCTGCTTCGATGAGGCTCGACGTTGCCCGCTCAAGGTCGCGCTCTCTGACCAGAATATAATCCGTGTCGAAAGTCGAAATTGCAAAGATGCTCACCTCGGCGCAGGCCAGAGGCGCGGTGATCGAGTTGAGTATCCCCACCAGCGAAAAATCCAGCGGCCCTTCGACCTTCAGACATCGCCAGCCGCGCTCGCAACGTATGCCTTCGGGCACATCGCCTTGAAGGCATACTATCGATATTCCGTCCTGCGCGCGGGTGGCGGAAAAAAACTCGCCGCGCATCGCCCACGCGGGAATAGGCGACTGTGCGTCGAGTCGACAGACGGCAAATACATCGTTCAATACTGACAGCGTAAGCCTTGCGTTCATTTCTCTCTGCTCGTTTTCTGATCCTGAAGGTAGCGGCGGCGGTCGCGCTCGATCCACGCTTCGAGCTCGCGCGACGCTTTTTCCAGTTCGTCGCTGTTTATCAACCCGCGCCGCAGAGCTTCGAAGAATGCCCGCGTGCGCAGGTTATAGGCGAGCTTGTCGTAAGAGGCGTCCGTAGTGCCTTCGGGAGAAGAGGTGAAAAGTTTTTCGTAAAGCGCGGCCAGTCGACTCTCGACTCCGCGAAGCGAGAGGCTGCACTTGCGCGCTATGACCCAGTTCGAAAGTCCGAGGGCGAGATAATACAACGCCTCGGCCTCGAACTCCGTGAGCATCGGTCGCTTGAAGGAATCCTTGAAGGCCGGATCGATCATGTCGGCGCCGTCTTCGAGCACGGCGGCGACGAATCTGAGGAAGCGCGATTCGGGATTGTTCTTATCGATGAAGCCGTAGGCCGGCTGTGGATCGACCGACCTGATTATCTTGCGAATCTCGTTGATATAGATTTCATGCGGGAACTGAGTCCAGAAAATAATTCGCGCCGAAGAAAAGTCTTTCCATATCGCGCGGGCGGCTTTGACGCCTGAAACCCTGGGCATCTGAATATCGAGCACACAGAGCGCGGGACGGTTGCGAAGAGCGAGTTCTATGGTCGCTTGGCCGTCTTCGGCTTCGATGACCGGAGCGTGAGCGGGAAACTCGCGCTCAAGAAGCTCGCGCAGGTAGCGGCGCTGCGCCACATTGTCTTCGGCTATCAGAATCATGCCTGATAGCTTAATCGCCTTCTTCCTTCCAGACAAATCGCACCCGTGTCAGTAGCCCGCGCGTAAGCAAGGGCTGAGAGCCAACCACGCCCTCCCTAATGGTCAGGCTACTGATACAGCCGGTTGGTGCGCCTCATTTGCGGCGGACAATCGATTGAAATCGCTGGCCGCCGCTCTTGAGTCATTCGCCTCTTCGACCGAGCGACTGGCTCGTCTCGACCAGTCGGACGAACTCTGCCCGATAACCTTCCTCATCTTCGCCTCTGGCGTCGCGCGCAAGCGCGATGCAAGACGCGAACGAAGATTCGCCTTTGAATTTCGACTCCCTCAACAGCAATCCGAACTCGGCGACAGCAGCGGCGAATTTGAAATTGATAGAGGCCATCTCAAATTTCGCTCTGGTGTTCGTGACCGCCTGAGCTATGAGTCGGCTTTCGTCTTCTTTCGGAGCTTTGTAGCGCAGCTTGACGGTCATCAGTTCATTGCTGGCGAAGGCTGACGAGTCGACCTCTTTCTTCTGATACTTGAGCGGATCGACTTTAGGCAGTCTGGCGTCAACACCGACTGGTATTATCTCATACAACGCCGTGACCGAATGGCCCGCGCCAAGCTCTCCAGCGTCTTTCTTGTCGTCGTTGAAGTCTTCATCTCTCAGCAATCGATTTTCATATCCGATCAAACGATAAGCCTGCACGCGGGCCGGGTTGAACTCGATCTGAATCTTCACGTCCTTTGCGATGGTGTTGAGCGTGCCACCCATTTCGGAGACAAGCACTTTGCGCGCTTCGTGAATCGAATCGATGTAGGCATAGTTTCCGTTGCCCTTGTCGGCAAGCAACTCCATCTTCGAATCCTTGATGTTGCCCGTTCCGAATCCGAGCACGGTGAGGAAGACGCCCGAAGCGCGCTTCTCTTCGATCAACTCCTGAAGCTCGCCGTCGCCGGTCACTCCCACGTTGAAATCGCCGTCGGTGGCAAGAATCACGCGGTTGTTACCCGACTCTATGAAGTTGTCCACAGCCGTCTTGTAGGCCAGCTTGATCCCTTCGCCGCCTGCCGTAGAGCCGCCCGCTTCGAGCGCGTTGATCGCGGCGAGTATTTCTTCTTTCCTGTCTCCCGGAGTCGAAGGCAGCACAAGCCCGGCTGCTCCCGCATAGACGGTTATGGCCACGCGGTCTTTCTCTGTAAGTTGCCCCACCAGCAATCGAAAAGCGTTCTTGAGCAGAGGCAGTTTGTCAGGCGTGTTCATCGATCCCGACACGTCGATGAGAAAGACGAGATTGCTCGGCGGCAGATCCGATTTTGGGATGTCTTTGCCCTGCAATCCGATTTGAACGAGGCGGTGTTTGAGGTTCCAGGGGCAATCGGCCATCTCGGTGGTGATCGAAAACGGATGCTCGCCCGTGGGCTGCGGGTACTGGTACTTGAAGTAGTTGATCATCTCTTCGATGCGCACGGCGTCTTTGGGAGGAAGCTGGCCCTGGCTGATGAACCGGCGCAGGTTGCTGTAGGAGGCCGTATCGACATCGATTGAAAAAGTCGAAAGCGGATTGTTTCGAGGTTCGAGGAATTCGTTTTCGACGATGCGGCCATACTCTTCGGTGTTGAATTCCTGATCTCTCGTTCGATCAGCAGGCGCGCTCGCAATCTGCTCTGCTGCCATCGGCGTGGGCGCTGTCGCGCCTGTCGAGTCTTTTTTCTTCAGGTAGTACGTGCATGAACTCATCGTTGCGACGAGCGACAATCCCAGGATCGCTGAAAGAATTTTTTTCATTCTGTTTTGCATGGCAAGGTCTCCGAATCGGTGAAGGTTGTTGACCGGAAAGACGCGATGCTTCCGGTTCGGGCTGAGAGAACCCGATAGATGCCGCGACTGCTTTCGAGGTTGGTCTGCCAGAAAAAACGAATCAGAGGCGATCAGCGACTTCTCGCGCGAAGGTCTTGAGTTCTTCCAGCGAGGTTTTCCCGGTCGCCTGTTTTATTTGCAGTCGAAGTATGACCGGGCCTTTCCTTGCCAGGATGAAATGGCTGTCGGGCATATCGCCTAACTGGAATGCCTCGTCGCCGATTCCCGACAGTTCGATTATAGCGGCGTCGTGCGCGTTGTCATTCCTGATCGATTGCAACACCTGGCGAGCCTGTTCTGCCGATGGGTTGCTCTCTTTTCGTTCGATCAGGAAATAAAAATTGATGTCCCGCCTGCTGGCCTGATCTCCGGCAACAGCCGTGTAAGCGCAAAGGCACTGGCGGACATCGCCTTTGAGCGTGGAAGTGTCCTGCGTCAGTCGGACGCTTTGCCCGATAATCTTTTCGGCCCGCGCCGGAGTGAGCATCTGGCAGGGCTTGAATTTTTCACAGAGACCCGTTTGATCGTCACATCCTTCCGTCTTCTGCATGAAAGAAAACGACAGAAACAGCAAGAACACCAGGAACCATATTGCGCTGCGTTTCATGGATTTTTTCTCCAAAGCATGTAGAGCAGGCTGCCAGCCTGCGGGTTATCCGATTTCTCATTCTTTCAAGGTGTCAACCGTCTGGCCGACGGTTGTACATCACCTGGAACCGAGAAAGTTTTTCTCCTGACCGGGAACTGACTACTCGCACCTCAGCGCCGACTGTGGGTCGACTTTCGTCGCCCGCCGCGCCGGAATATAACAGGCCAGTAACGCTGCTGCCGCTAACATCAGGGCGATCACGCTGAAGGTCAGCGGATCGGTCGCGCTCACCTCGAACAACAGATTGCGCAGCAAACGGGTGAAGGCTGAGGCGACCGCCAACCCGATGGCAAGGCCGAGCAATACCAGCCGCATGCCCTGATTGATGACCAGCCTCAGCACACCGCTCGCCCGCGCGCCGAGCGCCATTCGAATGCCGAATTCGCGCGTGCGCTGCGCGACGGTGTACGAAATCACGCTGTAGATGCCGACTGCTGACAGGAGCAGGGCGAGCGCGGCGAACAGTCCCATCAGCATCGTGTGAGAGCGCGGCTCGGCTCTCACATCGGCCAGCAGTTCATTCATCGTCTGAATCTCCGGGGCCGGCAGATTTTTATTGAGGGCTCTGATTTCATTGCGAATCGCAGCAGCCACGCCTGATGTTGCAACGTCGGCGCGCACCAGGAGTTCCGGCGTTTGCATAGGCCATTGCCAGTAGGGTGCGTAGATTTCCAGAACGGTATCGGCGCTGAGGTTCAGCCTTCGGGTATCGGCAGCCACGCCGACTATCTCGCTCCAGGGCGTTGCGTCGCGCGGGTTGTGTCCGACAGGTTGTCCCGGCGCGCGGCCCTCCATGGCCAGCCGCTTGCCGATTGGATTCTCATCAGGAAAGTACCGGCGGGCGAAAGTTTCGTTGATGATTACGACGGCAGGCGCATCGAACACATCGCTCTCAGTAAAAGCGCGACCCTGCTGCAACGTGATCCCCATGGTGCGAAAGTAGTCCGGGGTAATGCCTGAAAAATTGCAGAGGACTCTTTCATCTGCGGCCCGGCGGTCTTCGAAGAGGATGGGCTGACGCGGCGCGCTGCTGGCGCGCGGCAATCCGCTGATAGCGGCGACCTGTTGCACGCCCGGCTGCTCTTTCATTCTTTCCAGCAATTCCCGCAGCGCGACCTGCGGGCGCGTCGCGGTCGGCTGAATCCAGGAGGTGAAGCCGGAGACGGAGAAATCGAGCCGGGCCACTATCAGGTTATCCGCGTCAAACCCTCGATTGATGGTCACCATCCGCGCGAAGCTGTTTATCATCAGCCCCGCGCCGACGAGCAGCGCCAGTGACAAGGCGACTTCGGATACTATCAACGCGCTGCGCAGCAGATTGCGTGGCGAGCCGTCAGTCGATGATTTGCCGCCTTCTTTCAACGATTCATTCAAATCAGGTCTGGTCGCTTGCAGCGCGGGCGCAAGGCTGCAAAGCAGGCTGGTCAGCGCCGATACCGCGAGAGTGAAGCCGAGCGCCCAGCCGTCCAGCCCTGCGGTTTGCAAACGCGGAACCTGGTCTGCGCTCGTCGCTGTCAACCATCGCAGCCCGCACCAGGCCAGCAGCAGTCCGAGCAATCCGCCGGAGAGCGCGATCAGAAAACTTTCCGTGAGCAGTTGCCGCGCGACCTGCCAGCGACTCGCTCCCAGCGCCAGTCGAATCGCTATTTCTTTTTGCCTCCCGGCTGCGCGCGCCAGCATCAGGTTGGCCACGTTTGCGCAGGCGATCATCAAAACCGAGGCGACCACGCCCCACAAGGCCCACAGCGCCGTTTGCAGATTGCGGCCTACGGTTTGTTCCAGCAGCGGAATGATGGCGACCTGCGAGCCGATATTGAGATTGGGAAACTGCTGCTCGATGCCGGATTGAATCAGATTCATTTCCGACTGCGCCTGATCGCGCGTCACGCCCTCCCTGAGTCGCGCAATCACAGAAAGCCAATGCCCGCCGCGCCTATCCTGCGGGAGGCCGTTCCATCCGGCGGGCAGCCAGATTTCTGTTTTTCCGGGAAACTGAAAGCCGGGAGGCATCACGCCCACGACAGTGTAATCGCGCTTCCCGTAGGTGTCGAGCGTCACCCTCTGACCGAGCGCGTTTTCATCTCCGCCGAATCGCCGCTGCCAGAAATCATAGCCGATGACGGCCACGCGATTTCCTTCTTTTCGATCTTCTTCGGGCAAAAACGCGCGGCCTTTGAGCGGCTGCACCCCGAGCGTAGGAAAGAGCGTCGAGGCCACATAACTGCACCTGATCTTGTAGCTGTCAGGATAATCGACCAGGTTCATTTCGCTGTCGCCTGTCCAGAAGGCGATGTGTGAGAAACTCTGCTGTTGTGTTTGCCAGTCGGCCAGATTCGGAGGAGTGACCAGTTCCTGCTCAAAGCCGGGACTGGTCGCACCCGCAGGCTTGCGCTCCCAGAGCGTCACCAGGCGATCAGGCTCGGCAAAAGGCAGCGGCCTGAGCAGCACGCAGTCGATGACGCTGAAGATCGCGGTGTTTGCGCCGATGCCCAGACCGAGAGTGATGAGGGCGACGAGCGCAAAACCGCGATCTCTGAGTAGCGCGCGAAATGCCAGGCGCAAGTCCTGCCAGACCATTTCCATCTGATTTCCTCCGCCTTTTTTTTTTACGAGAGACAACTGACGACGGTTAGACGGAGACCGGCAGCGATTTCTTCCCTGCGCGCCGGAATCTATTTGCTCGCCACTTC